>JBNKEI010000068.1:0-55231 GCA_050288705.1 Myxococcales bacterium | reverse complement strand
AACAAAAATAACTATTATCGATACCGAATTCTTAGCATTAAATCACCTAACGATGTTGGGTTAAATGAAAGCCTGCCCTTTCAGTTTCATTTCCGCGCCCCTACTGCACAGGAAGAAAAATCAACTCCTTGGAGTCTGCTTACCGAAAAAGCAAAAAAAGATTGGATTGTTACTCACGCGGACACAAGGGATTGTGAACTTATGATCAATTAGGGATTGGCGGAGAGGCCTATTCTCTCGACCTAGCTCTCGGCGCCGAACGCGCAGAGAGCTAAGCTCGGAGAAACTATTCGATGAGCAACTAAAAACTCACCGATGCCTCTAACCCTTAAACCTGGGGAGCCAGAATAGGAATAATCTCCCACGCCGAAGGGTTATCCTGGGTCGCTCCCGTGCTTCATGCGCGGGATATTGCCGCATAAATGGCTGGGGACGGTTTAGGTACCAAAGAGCACTGCCCCAGTTGCCATCACAGCTTCGCCAACCTAATTTCTTAACATTCTAAATGTAGCGCTCACTGCTTCCAAATGTAGCCACGTCCAAAGCGCTTAGATGAAAACTATTGATTTCTCGGCAATTAACTATAGCGTCATAATAAAGCCCTGCCTGAGAAATGTCTCCCCAAAGAATTGCCCCTATTAAGTTTTTGTCGGTTATATAAAATATTTTTACTGAAGGCTGCCCTAAGGCATTTATGGACTTGTATACTAGTTTTTTACAAGAATCATTTGGCGCGCATACTTCTCCTAGCGATACAAATTTTGTTCCCATTAAATTAAACGAAGTCCGCGATTTTGCCTCTTTTTCTATTTGTTTGTTGCCTCCCGCCATATTGGTCCCTGCCACTAGCCCTTGCCTTGCTGCAGTAGGCCATATTCCCGCTTGTATCCAGTTACCTGCTTCATTGCGCCATTCAGTTACATCTCCCGCGGCGTAGATGGAATGTAGACTAGTTTGACAGCGAGTATCGACTACTACTCCTCCTCTCACCTGGGCCCCACATTCTTGGAGTAACTTAATGTCCGGCTTGACCCCGGTGGCGCCAATTACTAAATCGCAATCGATTTGTTTTCCGGTCTCCAATACCAATTTCGAAGGAAGCCCCTGCCCATTGCGGCGAAGCTCAACTATTTTTTCTCCACATATGACCTTCACGCCACTGCGCTCCAGAAGACTTTTGGCCACCGCGCCCATGTCTCTATCTAACTGGCAAGGCAGCACCTGCTCCATACATTCTATTAAAGTGACCGCTATGCCAATAGATGCCAATTCAGCCGCTAATTCGCACCCTACTAATCCCGAGCCTATCACTGCTACTTGCCGACTATTCTGGAGGAAATTTCGAATTGCCAAGGCATCATGCATACTTCTTAAGGCAAATACCCCCGGCCCTTCCAACCCACTTATTCTTGGCAAAATAGCGGTCGCTCCAGTAGCCACCAATAGCTCATCGAATGGATATTCTTTACCATTCTGGGCGAGTAATTTCTTTTCTTTTACATTGATTTGTTCGATTCTACATGAGAAATGCAAATCAATATCCAGATCGCGTATAAAATTATTAGGCAAGAAAGAAATGCTCTCTTCGGACTTCAACCCCACCGCGGCTTTGTGTAATTGACACCGCGAATAAAAGGACGAATCCGTAGCAAACATAGAAATTTTTCCGACACCATCTAGCCGTCGTATTGATTTGGCGGCCCACACTCCAGCAGCGCTATTTCCGATGATTGCGTATGTTTTCATCTAGCGACCTCGCTCAATATTCCAGCATCTTGTACTCAACCAACGGCCCAGGTTCATTGCTTTCTTTCAAACAACCAGAAGGACAAGCCGCTACGCACGCCATTGCTTCTCTTTCTATGCAAGCATCGCATTTACAAGCTACTACACCGGTTGCCGCAGGCCTCAGCATTCCATAGGGACAGCTCATTACGCACATAAAGCATCCAACACAACGCTCTAGGTCTATCAGCACTAGACCATCGTTATTCTTACTAAGCGCTCCTGAAGAACATGCTTCCACGCAGGAAGGCTCTTCGCAATGCCTGCAAAATTGTGGCATGGGAGTTTTGTCTTTAGTCAAGCCGACCCTGTTACGGGAATACTCTATTGAATCGTTTTTCGAAAAATCAGGCGCAATACGGCCTTTTTTAGCTTCTATGCAGGCAGCTTCACAATTAAGGCAGCCACTACATCGTGAAATATCAATTATTTTTCTTTTCATTTAAGCCACTCCAAGTTTGGCCAGTTTTCGACGCATAATGGCAACAAATTCTTCAGCGGCTACCGCGGTGTCTGCTTCCACATAAACTCTCCCTCCCAACAGTGTTTCCAAATCGGAAGTTAAAAGCTGGGTTGCCAGTTTTGATCCGAGAATGGGAGGCGGCTGGCATACATGCAGAGTCAATCCCAGCGAAAGAGCAAAACACCCGTCAGCCAACGCTTGCTCTTCCAGCCATTGGGGCGCTGATACTACTACTGGTAGATCAGGAATATCGACTCCCAGAGCCTCGGCCAATGCAGCGGCTACCATTTCTACTCTGCCAATTGCTAAACATGGACCAAAATTGAGTACTGGTGGAATTCCTAGTTTTTTACATACCGCTTTTAAACCAGGACCGGCTAATTCGGCTGCATCAGGAGAACACAAACCACAATTGGAAAGACCACCGCTAGTGCAACCAGCAGACAGTACCAATACGTCTCTTTTTATTAGTTCCTGAGTGAGCGCCACCGTGGACACATCGTGCCCGCCAGCAGCAAGATTGGAACATCCCAGAATACCGGCAACCCCTTTTATTGCTCCGCTCTTCAGAAGAGAAATTACCGGTTCGAGAGTGCCTCCCAAAAATTTCACCAAACTTGTCTCAGAAATTCCCGTAACAACGTCATCCCGACCATGGTCTTTAGGAATATCTATTTCTACTTTGTTTCTTCTTTTCGCATATTGCGCGCAAGCCTTGGCCACAATTGTTTGCGCAAGCTCTATTTCGCGCCCAAAGGTGTCTTCCAATAGCTCGGCATCGCGTTGTTTACAAACGTCATCGACACACAAAAGCAATATGTTTTGATCGCGCGCAATAGCCTCTATACCGGGAAGCGTACAATTGAACTCGCTCACTACGGTATCTACCGCGCCAGTAGCCAGTAATGCTTCTTGCGTAAAGTTATTTCCGGCTTGCCCGGCAAATACCGACTCATCGGCGGCCGCAGCTCGCAGTTGCATGTCTTGTCCTACGCAAGTCAGGCCCACAATCCGAATTCCCTTGGCGCCAACCTTAACTGCTTCTGCCTGAGCTTCTTTGCTTTCTAGATACTGAATCAAACCACTAAACACTGAATGACTATGTCCGGTTACTGCTAAATTAACATAATTACTATCCAGGGTTCTAAACCCGGATGGCGCCACGCGAATTTCTGACTCGCCCATAATGGCGTCATTCAGCAAATTAGTTAGCGCCAAACCATAAATTCCCGTACAAATTCCTAATTCTATACAATGTAAAAACATGTTAACAGGATCAGACCCTAGATTGGTGCTGGTCTTTACAATGGCATCAAAAACCTCGGACTTAGCGCCCCCGGGAAGAAGTCCCAATTTTTCCCAAACAGCAATTCTTTTCTGGGGAGCAAGTTTCGACACCAATGACATGTTTGTTCCGCGAGGTTTATATAAATCGTCAAGCACTGTTTGCGAAACTTTTTTTGCCAGGTCGTTAATACTAACATCTGTACTCTGTATCCCCATTAAATCAGCAACCCGCTTCAATGCCGCCACTGACCGCATTTTTAACGGACTGTTTCCATTACCTATTGACTCTAGTCTTCTTGCCGTTGCCTCAACCACGTGCAGATAACAAGCCGAACCGGCGGCCACTGCGCGCAAAAATCCCCGCGCCACCATGGTATCGGCATCTGCTCCGCATACCCCACGAGGACTATCGGGAGTTATCCGGCATGGTCCATTAGAACAAAGTCGGCAGCAAATTCCTTGCTCGCCATATTTGCATTTGACTCGCTGATCATGCATGCGATCAAAAGCGGTATTAAGGCATCGACCATTACAAGAATGGCAATTAGTATCTTGAGCAGTTTCGACCCCCACAATTGCTTTTTTTTCCAACCATACTTCTAAAGATTTGTCCGCTGTTTTGCACCTAGCCATATTTGTTGTTCCTTGCGATATGTGTGGTTTTATGATACTTTAACGGTATCATTTAATGGTAAAAAAATTTAGGCCAGCTTATCTAAGGTCAAACTACCAAGCCGCGCTTCCAAAATATTCTGCAACGCACTTATTTCTTTATGAACTGAACAAAACCCATTTCTGGGGCATTTGTTACCTTCTTGATTTTTTACTAGACAAACATTAAGAGTCATACCGTGCTCGTCAAACACTCTGAGAATATCTAAGATAGAAACGCTGGAGGGACTTTTGAGCAAAAAAAGTCCACCGCCCTTTCCTTTTTTGCTTTCCACGAATCCAGATTTATGAAGCTTCAAGCCTATTCTCCTCATAAACCTATAAGGAACCATCATTTCCTTTGCCAAATCGGCCGATGACACCGGATTGGGGTTTGCCGCATTTTTTGCCAAATGCAGCAATATCCGTATTGCATAATCGGCTTCCCTGGTGATCATGTACTACCTTTCTTTAATGCCACCCAATTAGTATCTTTTATCTGCATGGGTAATGTCAAATATATTTTTCCCTGCAACCGCACATCCTGCGTTTTAGGTGGCGCCAGCTACTACTCTTCCCCTGAAACAATTACTCACGCCTAATCATGCAAGTCCCGCATTTCGGACATTGCTTCTGCGTGCAAGGCACTCCCCGCTCATGCGGTTCATGATGACCACATCGGGGACATACGCAGACACCACCAGGACCGGCGGCAAAAGAACCTCCCATGCCCCCTCGTCCATTTCCTTGCTGACCTTGTCTTCGCCCATATTGATTCATTAACATTTCTCCTTTAGAGCGTATTCACTCTGAAACACGATCTTTTGGTATTTCATCGTCTTCTTATAGAAACATCAAATCGATCGTGTTTTCAAACAAGACCTATCCACAAAATTCTCGTTTGTTTAAGATTATACAAAAATGTCAGTCGACAAATAGGAAAACGCTAAAGATGACTCTTATGCAAACAATGAACTAACAACAAAAGTGAAAGACAAGCTGACCGATAAAGATTAGCATAGCCGACCTCATGAATACCTATCTCTTCGATCTAGATGGCACACTTATTGATAGTTTTGAGGACATTGCTCGCAGTGTTGTGCACACCTTGAGCGAGCTGAACTTGCCATCAAAATCGATCTCTGACATCCGTCGCGGGATAGGTGGTGGAGTTCGTAAGTTATTAGAGCACTCTCTTGGCAAGGAAAACTATTCTATGATTCCTCAAGCATTAGAGATTTGGCGCAAGCACTACAGTATTCATTTATACGATCATACCCATGCTTTTAAGGGAATACCGCAGGCCTTAAAAGAACTGGTCGGTGCGCGAGCGGTTATCACTAACAAATCAACCTTCTACGCAAGGACACTTCTCGATCATTTGAAGCTAAGCGAACATTTTCAAACATTAGTCGGCGCCGACGAGGTAACTCATCTAAAGCCTAAACCCGAAGGAGTTCACCTAGCCCTACAGCGTCTTTCTACAACCGGGCCAAGTATCCTGATTGGAGATAGCGTAATCGATGCCCTTACCGCTCGCGAGGCCAACATTGCTTTTGTGGGTGTATTGTGGGGCTTTGCAAGCCGTGCAGAGTTGAAAGATGCTGGTTGCCGCGTTTTCGCTCATCATCCTGGCGAGCTTGCACAGGCATGTGCTGCCAGTTTGGCTATGTAGCGGCAAAAAAACAAAGCTCGCACTCACGGACCAGCGGGTCTTGAAATTATTCAACCATATAGAAGACGATATTTTTTTTCCAAATAATCGATATACGGTTTTTCTGAAAGCGGCATTTGGGTGGCTTGCTCCAACAATTCCTGGGCTGGGTATATAAAACCTTTCTGATGAATTTTTTCTCTCAACCAATGCAACGTTGACGCAAAACTTCCGCAACCAATTTCTTTTTCAAAATTGGGCAAATCACCCTGAATTTTTTCATAAATCATAGCCGCATATAAATTACCCAAAGTATAGGTGGGAAAATACCCAAATTCTCCCCACGCCCAATGAATGTCTTGCAGCACGCCTTCGGAGTCTGTTTGCGGTTCCACTCCCAGGTATTGTTTCATCCGAGCGCGCCAAGCTTCCGGGAGTTGGGAGGGCTCTATTTGATTACGCATTAATTCTAATTCCAATTCGAATCTTACCAGAATATGCAAATTATAGGTCACTTCATCTGATTCCACTCGAATCAAAGTTGGCTCTACCCTATTTAAATATTTCCAGAAAGTCTCCAATTCTATTCCATTAAGCTCATCAACAAATAGCTTTTTCAACTCAGGAAAATAATGCCTCCAAAAAGAGAAACTTCGTCCAACGCAGTTTTCCCAAAAACGGCTTTGTGATTCATGCACTCCATAGGAAGGAGCCTGGGCTAAATATGTGCGCGCATATTTAAGAGGAAACCCTTGTTCGTACAAACCATGACCGCCCTCATGAATACTTCCCAACCATCCGGATAAAGGATCGTTAATTGCTAATCTAGTGGTTAGACGAACATCGCAAGGGTGCCTTCCTCCTCCAGTAAATGGATGCGATGAGCGATCTTGTCTTCCTTTTTCAAAATCAAAGCCCATGTCCCTAAGCAACCGTAAAGAAAATTCCCACTGCTTATCCAAAGCAAAAGAACAACCTTCCCAAGGATTAGCAAACTGTAATTTGGATTCCCGAATGAACCAAACCAACGAGCTAAGTTGCTTACGCAACGACTCAAACACCGAAGCTAGCTGAGCCACGCGCATTCCCGGCTCGAATCCCTCTAAAAGCGCGTCGTACCTTTCACCGTCATGGCCCAAAGCATCGGCATAGTCTCTTTTTAGCTTGGTTATGGCTTCTAGATGGGGGCAAAACATGGAGAAGTCATTTTGTTTTCGCGCGATTCGCCAGCTTTCTACTGACCAAGACTGGCGTTGCGCTAATTCTTTCACTAACGAAGATGGAACCCGCACTGCTCGATCGTGCTCCCACTTTAGGTTGCGTACTATTGCTTGCTCTTCCAAAGTAAGACCATTGTCTTCCCCCAATTGGCAAAGCAATTCGCCAAGCTCTGGAGCAACCAGTTTTTGGTGGTAAATACCTTGCAAGGCAGCCAATTGATAGGAACGCGATTCCACTGCTTGTGCAGGCATAAAGGTTTCTTGATCCCAAGAAAGAATATCAATGGCGCCCCCTAAATCTCTCAATTCCATCATGAGAGGGAGCAATTGCCTAATCTTGTTCATTTCTTCTGGTGCATCGTTCATGCGGGTAATCCTCCATCCTCCGTGGACATTTTCATCGTCCAGAACGGCGGTGTTTCCAATGTTCAGTTCAACCGCAAAAACCAGAAATGCTCTCGCCACCATCGACACCCAGCACATTCCCGGTAAGCCAAGCAGTTTCTGGCCGCACCAGAACGGTCATAAACCGGGCCACATCTTCTGGAGTAGTTAGCCGGCGAAAAGGATTGCGCAACAAAGCCGCTTCCCGAAGCTTCTCGAATCCTGGTATCTTTCTCGCTGCCGCGGTATCAGTAACCCCAGCGCGAATAGCGTTAACAGTAATCCCCTGAGGAGCCAGCTCCACCGCAAGTTGCCGACAGTGAGATTCCAAAGCAGATTTGGCCGCAGATACTGCACCGTAACCACTCCACACCGTTTGCGCTCCTTCGGAAGTCATGGCGGCAACTCTTCCGCCAAATCCCATCAGTTGTCGCTTGACCAAATCACGAGTCCAGTACGCCAGAGAGTTGGCCATTACATCCAAGGTCATTTCCAATTGCGAACGGGTGACCGATTCATCTCCGCATAGCGACTTGAGTGTGCCAAAAGCCAAAGAGTGAAACAAACACTGTATAGGGCTACTGACACCATCGGTCCCGCACACTATGCTTTCTGCTTGATCCAGCACCGCTGTGCGCTGGGCATCGTCGGCGGCGTTTACATTAAAAAAGTGAGCCTGCCTTCCTAGCGAGCGAATATCTTGGACAACTGCATCTGCCAACGCCAAAGTAGACCGCCGGTCTAAATGTACTCCCAAGATATTCCAGCCTTCTCTAGATAATTCCCTTGCAGTAGCTGCACCAAAACCACTAGACGCACCTAGTATTAATGCCCATTTACCAGTAGACATAGAACCTCCTTTTCATGACCTTATGCGACTGAACAACCATTAGTTATCACCAATCAGGCAATCTCAAAAATTCATATCCGCTCTTTATGCTTCCTTATCAGCTCTCGGAATCGAGTAAAATAGACACGAGATTAGCTTTAGGCTTTTTTCAAACAATGCCAGGTTCGGCCGCACCCGCTTTTGCACCTTGGGAGGTAATATTGCAACCGCTAAAACCTTTGCGTCGCGCCTTATTCCTTCCTTTATTGATTATGGGGGGAACACCGGTTGCATTTCTGGCTACAGCGCATGCGTTTTCCGCACTCAAACTGTTTGAGAATTTTTGGATCTACCTAGTTTTTGCACTACTCATTGTAGTTATATCCGCTGCCGCATTGGCTAGCCGATCAGTCCGTCCTATTCAAGATTTAGTGCAAAGTACCATGCAGCTTACCCAGGGTAAAACTGGAATTCAGATTGATAAATCGCCATATCAAGAAATCAACCAATTAGTGCAAATTTTTAACTACGCTTCCCAACAACTAATGGCGTTTGAAAACGAAACTTCGCGACTCTATCAAAATTTGGAAACTGGCTATCTTGAGACCATGGTGCTTATCGCCAACACCATAGACCGCAAAGATAGTTTCACTCACGGCCATTCTCAAAGAGTCGGTGATTGGGCTTCCGAATTAGGCAAAGAAATGGGTTTGCCAGAGGTGCAGGTTAGACACTTGTTATACGGTGGATTATTACACGATGTGGGAAAAATAGGCGTCATCGAGCCCATACTAGGAAAGCGATCATCTCTTACCATCGAGGAAATGGATGCCATGCGCGCTCACCCAGTAATCGGGGCTTCCATAATTGCGTCGGTAAGCTTTCTGAAACCAGTTATGTCTGCGGTACGCAACCATCACGAAAGATGGGATGGCAGTGGGTATCCAGATGGGCTTCGTGGAGAAGAAATTCCTGTCTTGGCTAGAATCGTTGCCGTAGCCGACACCTGGGATGCTTTAACTTCAGAGCGTCCCTACCAAATGCCAATGACTACCGACCGAGCCTTGCGCTTAATGCAAGACATGAAATCCAGGCTTCTAGATCCCGAAGCAGTAGATGCATTAGTACGAATTGTCCTTAAAAAACAAGCACGAGGAGAACGGATAAGCTTGGCAGACGAGGTTATGTAACCAAACATGCGCTTCGCCCGACTCGAATCGTACCTGCAGAAATTGCTAAGCTGAGCGCGCGAAACTTTCTGGGGGAGACTTGCGATGAATCAAGTTCAGAATAGCTTGGACGACATTCCACAAACATACGTTCGTTTTCATTCTCGACGGGCAGTGCTTTCGTCATTTCGTGCCGAAGGAACCGCGATAACTGTCTTTGTCCCTTCCTGCATACCGGTGGAAACAGGTGCGAAAATCAGGTTGCTAGTTACTGTGGAGGGATTAGAAGAATCATTCTCCTTGTCTGGCACAGTTGCCTGGAAGCGCGATTCGTTTGCTGGTAATGAGAGGGAGCCAGGATTTGGGATGCATATCTCGCCAGAAGAAAAAGATCCCGCAGTACGATTGCTGGCCATGTGCGCCAATCGACCAGCAGAACAGGGTACTGCTCAGGAAAAACGCTATCCAAGCGGATTACGATGCACCGTAATCCACGGTGTTCACTGTTCAGACGCAAGATTGTGCGATCTATCTGCCAGCGGAGCATTTGTTAATATGTCTAGACTAACCCCTATTCGCGAAGGCAACGAAATAACTCTGCGCCTAAATACCGGAATTTTAGGATTTGGGAACGCGGTTTTGAAAGCAAAGGTGGTTTGGAGAGGAAAAAAGGGCAACAAGCCGGGTTTTGGAGCACGGTTCGTTGGCAATCCCGCAGAAATTCGGCAAGCCCTACGCAAGCAACTTCGAGGCAATCAGGGACGGTAACTGGCTGTTCGCCAATATGCCAATTGGGCGAGCTTTAAAGGACATTTCCAGCTTTAGCGCAAGTGAAATAGGGAAACCAATTATCGTCGGAAATTTTGCCTTCGTGCCAGCAAGCATTTGCAAAAGGGGGTACGTGAGCAAGAACGATCACTCTCCCTTATTTCACTCAGCCATTGCTGGTAAAGTTGAAAAATCGCTTGTTTAGGGCAATAATTCACGCACCTCATGCATTGCTCACACGTTCTTGACCACCTTGGTTTATTATCTACAATCTGAATGCTGTCAGTTGGACATATTTTTACACATAAATGACAGCAATCGCATGTTTCATCTGTTCTGAATTTGCGCCACAAGTTGCTTACTCCTAGCCACTTGAAGAGCAAATAGTCTTTATAGAAACCAAATTTACTATATCCAGGTGGAAAATTGAAATGATGATAAAGGGACTTGCCTCTCAACATGTCTTCTGCAATTTTTCTTGCTCTGTCTATTCCATCGTTAATGATCGTCTGTGCTTCTTCTTTAGATGGAGGATTCATTGACACTGTCCAATTAGAAGGCATTTGAACAACACTGCTATAGACAACGTTTAGCCCCTTAATTTTTAATATATTTGAACATTCTTCTACGGAAACACCTGATTCTTCTTTATCACCTGCGGTTACCAATACAAAAGTTTTATTCTGGTTCTTAAACTTTGGCAAGCTGCACAGATATTTACGACAAATTCTTGGTATCGCAAACGCATATACAGGAAAACAAAACCCTATTAAATCTGCATTTCTGTTAATCTCAGTTTTATCTGTAATTGAAGATAGCCTGACATTACAACCGCTCTTGACAAAGGTTTCTTTGCATGTCTCTAAGATTTTATATGAGTTTCCGGTTCCAGAAAAATATTTTAGATCCACATTCATTGTCATCACTTTATGCTCCTATTACTCGTTTTTTTCTTAACAGTTTTCTAAGTATTTTCACCCATATATTATGCTTGGATCTAACTTGATCTCGGAAAAGTTGATTCTGAACTTTATCCAGGCAATCTTCCAGTAATGAATCATGAAGCCATCTAATAGCAATAATCCAAGAGGCAAGCCCTCAAAGATTAGACTCCATGCTAATAGTGTGTCTCAGCAAGGCTTTATTCGTTGATAATTCAATAATTTCAAACTGGTGCGTACCGACGTATCCCTTTGGTTTTGTAAAGGTGAACTCAATACATTTTCTTTTTTCATATTTAGATACATAGTATCCTATCGAACCATGCCCACCAATTGAGCCAATTGTCAAACCTTCATTCAAAGTCATTGGAGGCCATGATTCTTTTGGCCACAGTCGATCATCCCGAGAAGAAAGCGTATTGAGGATTTCTGATATAACGGAACCAGGTTGCTCGAACTCTCTTTGATGAATATTGAGGATTTTCATTTATTTTAGTGGTTCAGATCAATCTGCGGTCACACTTTCCCAAAATTCTCTAAATGAAGGACGAGGAAATCCCGGAATCAAAAGTTTTGTTTTGAGCATCAAAAAAAATCATCAGGACCAGGAGATTCTAAAGGCTCAGGAATGGATGGAAGCCCACTTCACGGAAGCGGTTTCCATCGACTGGATCGCGCGGCTCAGCGGACTTGGGACCAGAACTTTCAAGCGCCGCTTTAAAAATGCCACAGGAGATAGCCCCATTGTCTATTTGCAAAGACTCAGAGTCGAGGAAGCCAAGCGGTATCTTGAAACCAGCAGTAATAGCGTGGACGAAATAACCTTCAAAATTGGCTATGAAGACTGCAGTTCCTTTATTCGTTTATTCAAAAAACATACCGGCCTGTCTCCCGGAATGTACCGAAACAAGTTCTCTAAATTACCTTTTTCTTGCAGTCCCGGTGCCGGACATGCCAATTCCAAATCCAAGGATAATAGTGGCCGATTCGAAAGGCTACTTGGTAACGAGTGGATATAAAACCAGAAACGTATCTGCCATTCGTTGAGCAACAAACGACCTTGTCTAACCTAGGAAGTCAACCATGAATACAGTGAATATTTACGATACCAAGACGCACCTCTCCAGGCTTATTGATCAAGCTGCCGGGGGTGACGATATGTTGATAGACCGAAGCGGCAAATATTACTAATTGCCCGTCCTGAAAAGACGCTGAAAAATCAGGTTTGCCGCATACATCCGTCAGCTAATTTAACCGGCTACTTTTTAGGTACTTTTTCCCAATCAGCCAAAAAGCGTTTTATTCCAATGTCAGTCAACGGGTGACTAGCTAGCTGGCCGATAACGTTGAATGGAATAGTAGAAACATGAGCACCAAGTTTGGCCGCCTGAAGTACATGTATGGGGTTACGAACGCTCGCTACCAATACTTGAGTATCAAATTGGTAATTGGCAAAGATTTCCACCAAATCAGCAATAAGTGCCATTCCATCTTCACTAATGTCGTCCAAGCGCCCTACAAAAGGGCTTACATAAGTAGCGCCAGCTTTGGCAGAGAGCAATGCTTGGTTAGCGCTAAATATTAAAGTCATATTGGTGTGAATGCCCTGGGAACTTAGAGCTTTCACCGCTTTAAGCCCTTCTACTCCCATGGGTATCTTGACTACGATATTAGGATGAATTTTAGCGAGCTCGCTACCTTCGCGAATCATTCCTTCTGCATCGAGACTGATGACCTCCGCGGAAATAGGGCCATCAACAATGGAAACAATTTCTTGGAGTACATCGGCAAAAGCGCGACCACTTCGGGCAATAAGAGTGGGGTTAGTGGTTACCCCATCGATAATTCCCATAGCATGGGCCTTGCGAATTTCTTGCACATCTGCGGAATCGATAAAAAACTTCACGGGAACTCTCTTTCTGGACAGAAAATTCAAAGGGAGTTACTTTGAACTCTCCTCTTCTCAAAAAGTCAAGAGAATGTCATTCCTGGGATACCCCGGACTTGCTAGCCTCTTCCTTGAAAGCGCCGATTGCGGCTGCTAAAACGCAATGTTATGCACACTAGAGCTCAAGCACACAATTTGTCATCCCCAATCTCCCCAGAAGCGAATACCTTTGATCACCCGTACCTTGACTACGCTCGCCGGGTCCTTGATCTAGAAGCCAGGGCTATTTCTTCTATCTCTCCTTTACTTGGAAAGGGCTTTGTACAGGCCATTGACCTTATTTTGAGTTGTAAAGGGCATGTTGTAGTTACCGGAATTGGCAAGCCAGGGTTTATTGCTCAAAAGCTTTCCGCTATTCTAGCATCTACCGGGACTCATTCACTGTATCTACACCCCGCGGAAGCGGTACACGGTGATTTGGGTAGGGTTACTCCCAACGATGTTGTTCTGGCGCTATCCAATAGCGGAAAAAGCGAAGAAATACTGCGCATCCTCCCTTCATTGAAACGAATTGGAGCAATAGTGGTGGCCATCACCGGCCAGGCAAGTTCTCCTTTAGCGCGGGAAGCTGATTTGGTAGTAGAAATTGGACACATTGACGAGGCTTGTCCAATGGGATTGGTTCCCACTGCCTCTAGTGCTGCCCTACACGCAGTTTGTGACGCTATATCCATAACTGTCTTACAAAATCGACCCATTACTAACGAAAGATACGCGCTTTTTCATCCCGGAGGAGCATTGGGACGTCAGGTGGCGCGCGTTTATGAGGTCATGCGCGCTGGAACGGCAAATCCGGTTGTTTTCCAGAGTGAACCCCTGCACCGCGCGGTGGCGGTAATGACCAATACACCTGGCCGACCAGGAGTTACTTCAGTTGTAGATACTGAAGGCAAATTGGTAGGTGTATTTACTGACGGTGATTTGCGGCGACTGGTAGAAAGAGGCAGCCAAGATTTTTCCATAAAACTAAGTACGGTGATGTGTAAAAATCCAAAAACTTGCTTTGCTGACGAGCTAGTATATGAAGCTGCAGCTCGCATGCGCGAGGGGCGCGTGGATCAGCTACCAGTTATTGATCGCGATGAACGCCCCATAGGGTTGCTAGACGTGCAAGATTTGTTAGCCGCGCGTTTTCTTTGACTTTCGACTTCCCATTAACTCCCCCATCAACTCCATTGACGCGCATCTCCAGCTCGCAAAGGGAGAGGCTGACGAACTTCCTTAGGAGCCAGTATGGGCGATGAAGAAGAAATGCTCCCTGATGGCGAGGAAGATGACCCAGAAGACGGCAATTCCAGCTCCAAGATTCTAGCTACTGCTGTACCGCAAGATTCTACTCCTAGTTTCCGGTAAATAACCTTGCGTCTTTGACGTACAGTTTCTGGGCTAATTTTTAAACGTGCCGCCGATTCTTTACAAGAAAGCCCGGCAATCATGCTTTCCGATTCAGCAAGCTCAGCGCGGGTTAGACCAAAGCGACTGGCCGCCACTGCCAAGTTGTTTTCGCCAATACGTCGGACAAAGCAAACCATGGTCATGTCTCCAACCCTACCTCGACGCATACCTTGCGAGCCTTCTTGAATGCTAGTTTGTAATTTGACCAACACTTCCGGAGTCATCTTGGACAAACAGGAAAGCCCAAGAAAAGGACCGTTTGCTCCTTGCTGCACAAAAGCCGATCGCGAAACAAATTTAATCTCCCCTTGGTCATCGAGCAGTACCGCCGAAGCGCCGGTTACTTCACACAAAGCCGCTGCCATTTCAATAGATTCATCGCTGGAGACTACTTTGGCCAGCAACTCTGCGGCTGGCTCCCAGTAGGTTTCCATGTTGGGAATAGGCCGAATAATCGCCGCCATTCTCGGCGAAGATGAAGGCGCACAAATCATGCCCCATCCCCGCTCAGAGATTGAATGCAAAGTTTTATCCGAGGGAGTAACCAACGACCGCGTGCCGTCAAAAAGGCCTTGTGCTGCCATTTCTGTGGCAAATGAAGCTAACCACTCTCGCGGATTAGCTCCTACCAATACCGACTCATCCTTCCATTCTCGACCATCTAATGATGGCCGATCTAAAGCCATTAGTGCTACCGCTTGAAGACCCAGCTCCGCCAAACGCCGGCGAGCCTCCTGGAGACAATCCCCTACACCTTCTTCTTGCATTGTCTTCCTCCGACGCTCCTATGAACGATTAAGCCACACTTTCGAAAACAGGCACGAAACATCCGAATGCGAAAGTAGGGACCTAATCCCAGTCAGGGAAGCCCCTGGAAAACTCCTTTGGTAAAAGAGTACAGTTTTGTGAAATACTATTAACGACTACCTTTACACACTATTCACTGGGCGTTTGCCGAAAACTGGTTATACAAAGTAAAGAGAGAAAGAAAAAAAGGAGGTTCACATAAGACCCACTCAAACTTGCAAGGGTCCCCGGTACTTCAACTGCGCAAACTCAACATTTTGGGAATCAAGACACCTCGGCCTTGGGTTTGCATAGTTATTAGGTAAAAATTGGAAGCAGGAGTAATACTCAAGCGTACAAGCTGGAGGACGCCAATGCTCGACGCCTTCATCATCGAGGAGATAAAAAGACGAGAGCGAGAACACAAGCGGCGCGAATCAGAACGCCCGTCTATACAAATACCTCTTCCAGAGCCAAGCCGCATCCCTCAGCAAGGGGAAGAGAAAAATCCTCACCGAGGGGTACTGATCATTGATTATTCAATGTAACTAAAAGACTAGGAACATCCGCTAGTAGCCCCACAATTGACGCATTTGTAGCAGGCTCCACTTCTCACCATGATTGAGCCGCAGCTATGGCAGGGAGGAGCGTCTGCTTGGTTAATAAAAACCGAACGATTGATCGTCGGGGTAGAGTCAAACCGATGAGTAGTTCCTGACCCTGACAGATCTTCGGCAGCAGTGCTTTGTTCGGTTGCCTGCACAGACATAAATTTCTTTTCCAACCACCGAAAAATGTAATCAATAATGCTTTTAGCAATAGGAATGTTCGGGTTTTCGGTGAATCCCGAGGGTTCAAATCGGGTATGTACAAATTTGTCAACCAATACCTGTAGGGGCACTCCATACTGTAGCGCCAGACTTATGGAGGTGGCAAAACAGTCCATTAGGCCAGAGACCACCGAGCCTTCTTTAGCCATCACGCAAAAAAGCTCGCCTGGCGTACCATCTTCGTACATTCCTACCGTGACATATCCTTCATGCCCACCCACGGAAAACTTATGAGTAAAAGCACAACGTTCGTCGGGAAGCCGTTTTCGTGCAGCCGAAGAAACTTGCAACTGCTCGGCTTTAGACGACTGTGGTTCCGTTTTTAGGCTGGTATTTAACGGCTGGGTACGCTTGCACCCATCCCGATACACGGCAATAGCCTTCAGTCCTAGTTTCCAGCTAGTTAAATAGACTTCTTCAACATCCTCCACAGCAGCGTCATGAGGAAGGTTGACTGTTTTGGAAATTGCTCCGGACAAAAAGGGCTGAACTGCCGCCATCATTTTGACATGTCCTTGCCAGTGAATAGTGCGCGAGCCGTTAGCTGGTTTGAATGCACAATCAAATACCGCCAAATGCTCGGCCTTCAAACGAGGCGCGCCTTCAATAGTTTCCTCTCTATCAAGATAGCTGAGGATGGCGTGAATAGAATCAGCCTGGTAACCTAGCCGTTCTAACGACTGGGTCACCGAATTATTAACCATTTTCAACACCCCACCACCGGCCAACTTCTTATACTTAATCAGGGCAATATCAGGCTCTATCCCGGTAGTGTCACAGTCCATCATGAAGCCAATGGTGCCGGTAGGCGCCAGCACAGTCACCTGGGCGTTACGGAATCCATTATCTACCCCCAAAGCAAGTGTCTCATCCCAAACCAATCGCGCAGCCGATGCCAACCGTTCGGGGAGTAGAGAACCATTGAGACGTAGAGCCTCTTGCCGGTGCTTTTGAATTACTTTCCACATGGAATCGCGATTGACCGCGAATCCAGCAAAAGGAGCTAATTGCTGAGCAATGCGGGCACTAGTCAGATATGCATGTCCAGTCATCAGACTAGTAATTGCCGCCGCATAGGCTCGTCCCTCGTCGCTATCATAAGGAAGGCCTAAAGACATTAGGAGCGCACCTAGATTGGCGTATCCCAAACCCAACGGCCGATATTTGTGGCTATTATCAGTAATCTTTTCAGTAGGATAGCGAGAATTATCTATTAAGATTTCCTGTGCCAGGATAGTCAATTCCACCGCCCTAGTGAACGCCTCGGGATCAAAGTCACCATCAATCGTGCGGAAATGCATCAAATTGAGCGAAGCCAAATTACAGGCGGAATCGTTGAGAAACATGTATTCGGAGCAAGGATTACTGGCATGAATAGCATCAGCGTGAGGGCAGGTATGCCAATCATTAATGCGATCGTGAAACTGAATTCCCGGATCGCCAGTAATATGAGCGTTCTCGGCTATTTCCCGGAAAAGGTCCTTGGCTGGAAAAGTATCCAAGGTTTTTTTTCCCACTACCGATCGCGTCTGCCATTTCTCGCCATTCTGCACTGCACTCATAAAAGCATCAGACACTCGAACCGAATTGTTTGAGTTCTGAAAAAATACTGATTTATACGCCTCTCCATTGAACGAGCCATCATAACCACAATCGATTAGCGCCCATGCTTTTTTTTCTTCGATGGTTTTGCAGCGTATAAACTCCCGGACATCTGGATGGTCCACATTTAGAATAACCATTTTTGCGGCGCGACGAGTTTTTCCGCCTGATTTAATTACCCCGGCAAATGCATCAAAACCCTTCATAAAGGAAACAGGCCCAGAAGCGGTTCCACCTCCTGCAAGCTGTTCTCTACTAGAGCGGATAGTAGAAACATTGGTACCAGTTCCTGACCCGTACTTGAATAGCATGCCTTCGGTTTTGGCCAAGGAAAGAATGGAATCCATGGAGTCTTCCACGCTATTGATAAAGCAAGCCGAGCACTGTGGGTGACTCTCGATACCTACGTTAAACCATACCGGCGAATTAAAACTCATTGACTGGTGCAAAACTAGATGACCCAACTCTGCTCTAAATGTTTGGGCATCTTCTTGCGATGCAAAATATCCACCTTGTTTTCCCCACTCGCAGATCGTATCGACTACTCGTTTCACCATCGCCCGTACCGACGTTTCTCGATCCGGCTGTCCAGGAGTTCCTCGGAAGTAGCGTGAGGCCACCACGTTGGTGGCCAATGCAGACCAAGATTTTGGCACTTCTATATCTCGTTGTTCGAAAATTACTTCCCCGCCCTCACCGAGAATAGAGGCTGACCGCTTCTCCCAGGCTATCTCATCAGCCGGATCTACCCCGACAGTTGTGAAGTAGCGCTTCAGAGTTAACCCTCGTCGAGGCTTACAACGGCTCAAATTAACCGGCTCCCGATTGATTTCAGCGGCTTCCTTCACTTCCATAGCTATCTCCTTGAACTTTACTCTGAGTAAAAAACAGCATTGCTCTTGATACATCGCAAAAATGTTGAAAAACAAACCGATAGCGCTCTGCATACAAGCAGCACGAGTGATAACTTTTTGTTTCAATTAGTTTGAAGTTTGCGAAAGATACAAGCCGTACAGCAAACATTCAAGCGAAAAAACCACAATGAGTTGTGGAGCGGCACGGCGACTCCACCAGATTTAGTATCTTAGCTCTTCCTGCATGGTCTTTTCCGACTACTTAGCACTTTCCCTTCTTGGGCAGAAAAAAACACTATCAACCACCTTTTGCGTCTCTTCTCGTCACCAGATAGAATTTGTGTTTTTTACTTATAGTGAAAAGCAGATTTTCAACCAGAAAAGACTCCTACATCCGAGATCCCAACGACGACCAATTCTGATAGTGTTGTTGTTTGAAGCGATTAGATATATCCCAGCAGTGCATAGCGTTGGAGCAAAAATGAAGTGGAATAAGTTAATGTTCGTAATTCCCAACACCTTTACCGTTTCGTCAATCTTCTGCGGCTTGTATGCCATTGCGCTCTGCATGAACGGTTCTTCCTCGCTCCAGCTTTACAATGCCGCGGTCGCCATTTTCTTTGCTATGTTTTTCGACGGATTCGACGGCCGAGTGGCGCGCCTGACTCGTACCCAGAGCGATTTTGGCGTTCAACTCGACTCTCTGGCCGATGTGATTAGTTTTGGAGTGGCTCCTGCTCTACTAATCTACAAGTGGGCATTGGAGCCCATGGGCTTCATTGGCCTGTTCATCTGTTTTGCCTACGCCACTTGCGGCGCTTTGCGATTAGCGCGATTTAATGTCATGGCTCAAAGGAAAATTCGCGGATGTTCCAAATTCTTTACCGGGCTACCCATTCCGCTCGCTGCGGGAATGCTTATTTCTTTAGTCATTGCCTACCATCACGCAAGTATTTCCGTAGACAACACTCAGCTTTTTATAGCGGCGTTGATGGTATTTCTTTCATTCCTTATGATTTCCTCGATACGTTATCGAACTTTCAAAGACGTTCGACTTTCCAAAAAGTCAGCGACCATTTTTTTCGCAGTACTGCTTTCAGGTATTGCGATTGCGACACAAATGCGTCCTTCCTTTGTACTCATTGCCTATTTTTCTGCCTATTTATTCCTTGGGGTAGCTGAGGAAGTTTTCTTTTTCAAAAAAAGACGAGCCGAATTTCTAGCAGATAAAACCCGAAAAGAAGAGGAAGACGAAGAGGAAAATGGCCAGGAATACGTTTAAACCCGGTAACCAAATTACGTTTTTCTAAAGAACAAATCAAAACGCTAGTTACGATATTTGTACCATCGGAGATAACTCGGGATCGGAACAAACCGAGACGTATCCCTTTTTAACCAATTCCAGCAACGAGCTGCATATTTCAAGATCGGTTCCTGCCGCCTTATCGAGAATAGGCTGAAGACTTTTTTCGTTATGAATTGTCTGTAATAGATCCAGTTCCTCTTCCGACAACTCCCGCAGCTTGGAAACCAGGGGATAGGCAAGCTCTAGTACAGAGCTAGGATGAGGCAATTCTTCTTGAATTCTACGCAACTCGTCCAATTGCCGCAAGCCCTCCATTAGTAGAGCTTCGGTAGAAGATTCTAGCTCCACCGCAAATTCCTGGTCATCAGGAGGCAGCAATTCAAAATCACCACTTTCCCAAGCCACAATTCGGAAAAAGCTTTTCCTCGGCCCAAGACTATGCTGACCATCAATTACAGAATAATATACTCGTCCTTGCCGTAAAAAAATGTGCGCTTCCATTGCCCCCCGAACATGCAAAACGCCACTTTTTTTGGAAGTGCCAAACAACTGAAGAAGATCTGGCAAAGGCACTTCGTCTATTTTTCCAGTCATAGAAGAAATTGACCGAGTTTGCCTAGCTGCTGCTGCCTCCGCGGCTTCTTCAAGACGTTTTTTTACCAAAGAATCGTCTAGGTTCTGCCCAATACCCTGGGCCACTAGTTTAAGAATAGATGTTCCTATAAGAATACGGTCACCCTCTTTTAATCTCGCCTGGCGCGTCTTTTCTCCATTTACAAAGGTGCCATTGGTAGACCCTAGGTCTTCGATGTACACCTTTCCATCCTGGCAAGTAATCTTTGCATGTTTTCGACTCACCATATCCTCGACCAATACCATGTCGAGATCGGAGGAACGTCCGATCAAAATCTGGCGATTAAGCTTTAAAGGGAATTCGCCCCCTTGATACTTGCCCGAGATAAACTTCAGCGCGTACATCCTTGCGACCTCCTGCAAGTGCTGCTTTAAATTCCATTAGCCCAACCAGGAAAATATCGTCAGTTTATATAATATCCTAGGAACTTAATCTGCCAATACTTACATTAACCCGCTAGCAAAGCGAAATTTTCCTTCTTCCCGGAGCAGAACAAAACGCACTTTTCCAGAAAACGTTGCCCCTTTCTGGTCAGTTTCTGTCTTTTCTTCCAATACTTCCCCACCTTCGCGGTCAATCTGAACAACCCACCGGCTCGGCTTATACACCCCGTACAAAGGATCATGTAGGCGACCTTTAGCCTGCTCAAGCACCTGTTTACGATTCCAGCGGGAATCTTTCCAGTTAGTAGCCATTAAGGACTCGAGTTTTGTCAAATCGCGGTTTTGTAGCGCCCTAACCCTGGCGTACAAAAGAGAAAGGACCTCAGAAAGTTCGGGCAATAGCGCCTGGCAAGGCACCCACTTGCCCTCTCTCATAGTAAAAGGAATTCGTTCTAGCCCAAGATAACTCACCCGGACTTTTTGGTTAAAAACTGCTTCCGCCTCGACCTTGGCAACAACCACAAAAGCCTTCACCGAATTTCCAAGAATATCTGCCACCACTGGCGAGCAAACATGGTTTTCGGGTTTCACCAAAACATGGCGAAAACTAACCTGGCTAAGATGAATAGTAGTTGCTTGCTGGCCTTCAGTAAGAATTGTCCACCGACTCCCCTCCTTCTCGACTTTTTTCAAGACCAGAGAGATTTTTCCTTCTGGTCCCAAAATTGGCTTACAACTTACGCAAAAAACGAGGACCAGCAAAAAACTGCTTCCCAGCTCCCTGATCACGCCAGACTCTGCAAAAGTCGCTTCGCCTTTGAATACCGCGAATCTTGGGGATACTTCTCCACAATACGGCGCAGGGCGTCGCGAGCCTTGTTTCGGTCACCTAGCTTTAGATGCGCCTGTGCAAGCTGCCAAAGCGCTTCTACTTCCAATTTGGAAGAGGGATAATCGGCAAGCAGACGCTCTAGTCTTCCAATTGCAGCCCTCCATTGATCTCGATGGAGATAGAACTGGGCTATGCTCATTTCATGCTGCGCCAACCGATTTTTTACGTCAGCAAGATACTGCGCAGCTTCTTTTGCCCATTTGGACTGCGGATACTGGTGGAGAAACTGCTCAAGCGACTGCTGCGCTTGGCGCACCGTGGTCTGGTCTTTCTCCTCTGAAGGCGGAAACAAGATAAAATTCGAGGGCATGTCCTTGTAGCTGGAAAGCGCCATTCGAAAGCTCGCATAATCTGCCCGAGGATGATTGGGGTGCAGTTTCAAAAAATTCTGATAGGCGCTGATGGCCTCCAAATATTTTTCTTGTACGAAATGAGCGTCACCTATTGCCAAATCAGACAATGCTGCCTCTGCCGAATATGGATAGCGAACACGCACATGATCGAAATACCGAATCGCGTCTAGAGGACGGCCTTCTCGAAGCGCGACTTGACCTGATTCATAATCGGCGGAGGCATCGTCTGCATACTCCAAGTTGCCCACCTGATCGATAGTTGCACATCCAAGAAACGAAACGAGCATCCAAGTTAAAAGAGTTTTCCCATTCATTGTGGGCAAAAGGTACCTCGACTCAACGGCAGGGTCAACGGATCTGCCGTTATTTGCCATTGAGTACCTGATGGTAATACTAGGCGCGACTCATCTGATCAAGGAAGTCGCGATTCGATTTAGTGCCTTTCATCTTTTCCAGCAGCATACTGATGGAGTCGATAGGATTTAAAGGATGCAGAACTTGCCTTAATACCCACACTCGATTCCCAGTAAAATCATCCATTAGCAATTCTTCTTTGCGTGTCCCCGACTTATTTATATCTAAACAAGGAAAAATTCTTTTTTCCATCAATTTACGATCAAGAACGATTTCTGAATTTCCGGTTCCTTTGAATTCTTCGAAAATTACTTCGTCCATACGGCTTCCGGTGTCTACCAATGCTGTTCCCACTATGGTCAGCGAACCACCTTCTTCAATATTTCGCGCTGCACCAAAAAATCTTTTCGGCTTGTGTAGCGCATTTGAATCTACACCACCGGAAAGAATTTTCCCGGAAGGAGGTACTACGGTATTGTACGCCCGCGCTAGCCGAGTAATGGAATCTAACAAAATCACCACATCGCGTTTATGCTCCACTAACCGCTTGGCTTTCTCAATAACCATCTCTGCAACCTGCACGTGGCGTGTTGCTGGCTCATCAAAGGTAGAAGAAACAACCTCCCCTTTGACAGAACGCTCCATGTCAGTAACTTCTTCTGGTCGCTCGTCAATCAACAAAACAATGAGGATTACTTCGGGGTGATTGGCAGTAATGGCATGAGCAATATTCTGAAGCAATACCGTTTTTCCTGCTCGCGGAGGCGCTACAATTAGGCAACGCTGCCCTTTTCCAATAGGCGTAAGCAGGTCGATAATTCGTGTAGTCATCTCCGTTGATTCGTGCTCCAGATGAAGCTTACGAGTGGGATACAAGGGAGTCAGATTATCGAAAAGAATTTTGTTTAGGTTTTCTTCTGGCTGGGCATAATTAACGCTATCCACTCGAAGTAACGCAAAATAACGTTCATTCTCTTTGCTCTGAGGTTGGCGCACTACCCCTCGCACCGTGTCTCCAGTACGCAGATTCAATCTTCGAATTTGAGACGGAGAAACATAGATATCGTCGGGCCCAGGCAAATAACTAAAATCAGGACTGCGCAAGAATCCAAAATTGTCGGAGAGAATTTCTAACGTTCCTTCCCCGCAAATTTCACCCCGACGATCGCTAGTTGCCTTAAGAATTTCAAAGATAAGGTCCTGCTTACGCATTCCCGCAGCACCTTCTACACGAAGATCTTGGGCCATTAATGACAAATCAGTAATCTTCATAGCCTTAAGAGTCGACAGATTTAGCTGTGGCGGGGGAGACTCCAAAATATCATTAGAAGCAGCCTCCCCATTTTTCTCAGAGCTTTCTTGGTCACTCTCTTCTGGGGCCACCGACGAATTTGCGCCTAATAACGAAACTTCTGCTTCTTCCCCACCCTTAGGACCACCATCGCTACTGCTATTATTGACCAGCTCAGCAACAGGTCCCTCACAAGGAGGTTCATCAAAATTAGCCGATTGCTCTACAGGCACTGGTTTGCGCCGGCGAGTAGTGGCTTTGGTCTCGGTTCCATTTTTTAGCCCACGACGACGTCGCGTGCCGCTTCTGCTTGAAGATGTTTTTTCCATGAGGACTATTTACCTCTACGTCTACCTGGACGCATCGGTGATTCTTATGGATGATTTATGAACTGCGGAATAAAAACCAGGCGTCTAATGCACCAAGACTCTCTCTGCCTGCCTTCCTACCTTACAGGAAAGCTCAACCAGTACACTACAAAAATGGCCAGATTTGAGCCAGACTTTTGGCGCGTCTAAGGATACTTTTACTATATCTACAAAACCATTTTCTTGTCAAGACATTACACGTGCAAAAACTTAGCGCCGCCGCCCCCCAATTAAGCGACTAGCTTCATCGGCGTATTCTCCTTTAGGATCAAACTTTAAATACTGTTCCAACATTGTGAACCCCTTGTCCCGATTTTGCTTTTCTCTATCAGCCACCAGGATTCGGCCACAATTAAAAACCGGCGGCGGATAGCTGGAGTCTGCACGAACTGCTTGCCTGAATTTCTCAAATGCCGCCTTGCGGTCCCCCCGCGCCTCGAGAATTTTTGCAATCTCGGTAAGCGAATAAGACTGCTTTCGCGCCGAAGAAATCAGGTTATCGCGAGACCTTTCCACGAACTCTTCTCTTGCCTTTTCATACAACGCAATAGCCTTTGAATAGTCTTTTTTGGAAAGCGCAATATCAGCAAGTGCTAATCGCGCGTCAGGAGCTTTTTCAGAAGTAGCAATTACCTTCTCATAAGCATTTTTGGCTTCATCTAAAAGGTTTTCAATACGCAATATGTCACCCAAAACGACGTAAAGTTTATTTGCATTGGGAATAACGCGAATCGCTTCCCGAATAGCCTGCGCAGCTTCTTTGGGGCCGGTTCCTGGTTTTGCCAAAAGCATCTTGGCTAGCTGAACCCGATAGCTCGATCGTTTTGAATCGCGGCGGATTGCTTCCTGAACTGCTTTTGCTGCTTCATCCGCTTTCCCATTGCGCACCAACCGACGCGCTTTTAACAAAAATAGGTCTGGATTGCGGGAGTCTATTTGGAAAGCATCAGCTTCTGCCTGATTAGCTTTTGCCTGTTCATTGTCGGCATCCAAAACTATTGCTCGCGCTAGATGAGCCAGAGCCATCTGTCGAGGAGAAAGGGTGTTTTGCCGCTCGTTGAGAATAGAATTGATAAGCGCTCGCGCAGCATCCATGCGATTGGTATCGATGGACATTAGCACCACGCCTAGAAGGGCTTCCCCATGGTCTTTTTGATAACGCAAAGCAGCTTCGTAGGAATTTGCAGCCTTGTGGTAGCGTAAATCGGCTTCATAGTTGTCGAAATATTCATCTCCCAAGCAACGAAATACATCTCCCAAGGCCGCATTGATGCGCGCGTCGGAAGGAGCCAAATTCTGCGCTGCTCTCAAATTCTCGACAGCTTTGTCTAAGTCGCCAGAGCGCAATTGCAGTATTCCCAACGACGACAAAAGCAAGCTACTATTCTTGCCTTTTTCTTCCACGCTTTGAGAAAGCGAACGAATTGCGGCTTCGGTTTCGCCTGAATAAAAGCTAATATAGGCATCGGCAACAATAGCATGCGAATGGTCAATATGGGCTTTCTTAGCTCGATTAAGATGCTCGCGAGCTAACTTCTCAGCAAAATCACCTTCGCCATGCTCAACCCAGCGTATGGCATAGGCATAGGCCAAATATGCGTGTACCGAATAAAGTTCATTATCTAGTTCACCAACGATCTGCTGCCCGAAGTCACAAGCGACTCGATACCCCATAAAGCTATCGCGACTAATTTCTTCCTGAACCTTTTTAAGCAACTTTTCAATCTTTCGGTCACGCTCCGCTCCTACTTTGCGCACCAGATAGTAGCCGCCTAATCCAGCCAATCCGGTAAACAAAAAAGCTACCGTAGCCACCAACGCTATTACTGTGGTTTGCCGGTGTTTAGGGGCACCATAGTCGCTTAATGGCTCGCTATAAGTAGGAGAGATGTTTGCGTCACTTGCAACAGACGAAACCGCTTGTCCTCGGGGAGGCACGGCTGATTTCCCTGGCCTAGTTGCGGCCGCAGAACCTTCTATGATGGCGTCTGAAGGTGGCGGAGGAACCATAGCCGAGGGAGCAGGATTCGCAATAGCAGACTGGCTAGGAGAAGATGAAGACAGAGAAGCAGTAGGGGGTACTGGACTAATCGAATGCCCAGTGGGTTCGGCGTTAGTTTTTGGAGACAGACCAATTTTTTGAGTTTTTGGCGTTTCTTCCAAAAGCAAAACTGGCTGAGCCTGCACTGCGGTTGGTATGGAAACCCCGTACTTCTGACAAATTTCCAATGTCTGCTGATCTGTAGGATCGGCTGCTAAAGCACGCTTCAAGCTTTCTTGACCGCTAACGGCATCCCCCGTTTTACATAGAATTGTTCCTCTTAAACGCAAGGCAGGAATCAGGTCGGGCCAATTCTGCATGATCGATTCGAGCTCTTCCAAAGCTTTTTTGGTTTTTGATTGATCGGCGTAGACTTGCGCCAACAGGACTCGCGCCGCCGGATCTTGAGGGTGAGCTTTTATTCCCTTTTTGCAAACGACCATGGCTTCCATGAAGCGCCCCATGGAAAGGTACGCTTCTGCAAGCGCGATAAAAGCCTGGGATTCCGGATCAGTAGCAAAAGAATGCTCGAGCTTAGCTAACTCGGCAGGGCTTATTGGTGTCTTTGGTGTGCTTGGCTGCATGTTCCTTTGCGCGAAGCGAGAACTTTTTGTCCCCTCGCCCTTTCCAGTCTAAAGTCTTTGAACCAACTACCAGGTGCCGTCGCGAAACTTTCTCTCGTTCAGCTCTTTTCTTCAGACAGAGTCTACTCCAAAATTTGGTAACTCAATTCATACACGATACACCTCTAATTAAAACAAAGCACACGCTTGTTTTAGAGATAAACCGGTTGAAGTTCTAGCCCGCTCGCCCGATGCCGAAAATTGCTACAGTGGCCAATAAAAGCAAGCACCGCAATCTTCCATTAGAGCCCTTGACTTTTTTCATCAAGGCATTTATAGAAGATTCCTTCAAATTGTGAATATATGATTCGTGGGGGCGTAGCTCAGTTGGGAGAGCGCCGCGTTCGCAATGCGGAGGTCGTCGGTTCGATCCCGATCGCCTCCACCACGTGAATCTGGGTAAAAAATTATTTTTGAACATCTTTACGATGCGACTTTAAATAGGAAGTTCCAAAACGAATTTTGCTCCTGTAAAAAGACGTTCTGATTCCGGCTGCACCTTAGGGGGACTTTCGACATAAAGGTTACCTCCATGCGCTTCGGCGATTTTGCGAGCAACAGGAAGACCCAACCCCACACTGGCTACGTATTGCGCCCCTTTGGCAGGGTGAAAAGGTTCGAAAATTCTTTCTTGGTCCTCAGGGGAAACTCCAGCCCCCTGATCGTATACCGCAATGGCGACTTTGTTCATGGTTTGTTGAATTTCTACTAAAACATTACCCCCACGAGGTGAAAACTTCACCGCATTTTCTACCAAGTTTCGTATCGCTTGAGAAAATCGAGCGGAATCGGCTTGCAAAACCAATGATTCCCCGGGAACTTCCATGTAAATATGCACTCGTTTGGCTTTTGCTTGGGAAATCAATAACCCTTCAACTTCTTTCTGCACCAAACCTACAAGATTGACCAATTCCGCGCGCACGCGATATTGCCCAATTTCTAACATTACGAAGTCAGCCAAACTATCGATGGTTCGCGAAAGCCTTTCAGCACTTTGCTGCATCGAATAAACCACTCGCTTCTGACGCTCATTTAGCAAACCAAGTTTTTCGCTTTGTAAGATTCGTAGATACCCTACTAACGGAGTCAAGGGAGATGAAAGCTCATGAGAAATAGCCTTCATAAATTCAGTCTTGAACTCCCCAGCGCTGCGTAGCCGCTCATTGATCAGAGTCAGTTGTCTTACTTTATCTTCAAGTTTTTCCGAAAGAGCGCCAGTAAGCTCGCGAAGGTAGCGTCGTTCTTCCCCAACCCTGAGCCGATCGCGCTTTCCTGCCAAAAATTCCCGAACCTGCCCAGGAAGAAGGTGCAGATCTGGTGGATTGGGAACTGTTCCGTTGCACCCAGCAGAAAGCGCCATTCCCCTCTCTGAACCAAGTTGTCCCATGCCCACAATAGGCAAACCAGCCAATCCCAGACGTCGAAGCTTAGTTGCAACTTCTACTCCATCTAGGTCAGGCAAGTGCAAATCCACCAACAGTAAGTCTGGAGAGCTGGCGATTGCATTCTCAATTCCGGAGATTCCACTATCAGCCTCCGCAACTTCGAACCCCGCGTCTCGAAGCGCTTGGGCGATTTTGCCCCGGTCAACAATTTCTTTCTGAACCAGGAGCACTTTTGGACTATGCTCGTTTGGTAAACCTGCCACGCCTGCCATGGCTGCTCCCCACAAGCCTTTGCTAATCAAAAAGCAACGACAAATATAAAGTTACCGTGTTCATGGAAAGCATATACCCCTCTTTTGTTTGTCGTTTGTCAATAGGATATCCACAGGCTATCAACAGGCCACGGCTGAGCTTCTGCACTTCGCTACCTTATCCTTCATCAGTCATCTCAGAATATCTCCGCAGTCCAATATCTTGATTTTACTAGCTTTTTTTGCACGAACAAACACTTGCTTTAGTCTTCTCAATAGCAGCATTACTCCCATTCCACGTTAGCCACAACCACCTGTGGAAACAACTGTGGATAACTCGCAGCAAAGTACGGCTGCCATAGCCATGGCAGTACAAGACGTCATCAGAGGTCAGGAGATGACGTCTTGTACCTTTTTTCCCAAGCGATGACCAGGATTAGATTTTGTTTTTTTGATCCCACAACAGACGTTCTAATGACGCTTTGGAATTTTTTTCAGGATTTTCAAGTACTTGATCTAACAGATACCGAACGGCCTCCCCCACCTTGGGGCCTGGAGACACACCCAGAATAGCCATGATTTCTTGCCCGTTAAGAGCAAGCTCTGCTGTGGTTAGAGGCGAAGAGCTTTGCATGATTCGCCGGGCCATCTGGCGATTCTTTTCCACCACCTGCTTTGCCTGAGGGTCTTGTTTGGCCACCGATTGCGCCCATCCCAAATCTAAAAGGCCAGGCACCAGATCCCTTCCCGCACGAGAAATGGCTTTGCGCATAGCACCGTCTTGGGGGTAACTTTGGTGAGCAAAGCTGGCGAAGGTAGTCAGGCGAGTTATCTTTTCGATAGTGTGGTTGGGATAACGCAATGTTTTCAATGCCTTTCGTACTAACGAGCAAGGCAAATCCCCTAGAAGCGCTGACCAGCGCAGACACAAGTCGGCAGGCGTTTCTTGCAGACGAACTAGGGCTTGCTGACCAGCGCTAGATTCGCCATTTAGTGTCAACTCAGGCAGTATGATGGCCAGGAGCCCTAAATTGGCGAGCAATTCTACTGCCATAGACGGATGTGGCCCTTGCAACATTTTCGAGAGTTCTTCTCTAATTCTCTCTTTGGCGATTTTGTTAAAAGTCTGCAAGGTGGAAGGAATGGCCTGGCGAGTTGCCGGCTCTAATTCAAACCCCAATACCGAGGCAAACCGAATGGCTCGAAGAGAACGCAATCCGTCCTCAGAAAATCGGCGATAAGGGTCCCCCACGCAGCGAACTTGACGTCGCTCAAGGTCAGCTATTCCCCCAAAAGGATCGATAAACTGTTGGCCTAAGGGGTCATAGGCCATGGCATTGATAGTGAAATCGCGCCGCGAGAGGTCATCTACAATATTATCTAGGAAAACGACTGATTCAGGTCGGCGCCCATCAACGTAATCGCCTTCTCCCCTAAAGGTGGTTACCTCCACCGCGTATTTGCCGGTATGCACTGTCACCGTTCCATGCTGAATGCCAGTGGGTATAACCCGACGAAAAAGTTTCATAACCTCGTGCGCATGCGCACTGGTGGCAATGTCGTAATCGTTACTTTCTTTTCCTAACAAGCGATCTCTTACCAATCCTCCTACCAAAAAAGCAGAATAACCAGAACTAGATAGTGATGACAGGACCGCAAGGATTTCTCGGGGGATTGTGGTAGTAACTAGCGATTGGGGTACAGAAAATTCAGACATGGCGTAACTTTTTTTTGGCGATTTAACAAAACCAAACGGGCATTTTTCCTGCTGCTTGCTCGGGCTGGGTCTTCCATCTACGGTGCAACCAAAACCATTGTTCGGGATACTCAGATATATATGTTTCTAATCGATGATTAATCATCTTGGTAAATTGCAACATTTCCTTTTGCCGATCATCAGATTGGCAATGGAAAAAAATTGGTCCCTCAATGACCGTTCGGTAGTGCCCGTTTTTTTCCCGTACCATGAAAGCCAAGAATATTGGCGCCCGGGTACGATCGGCAATTACTGCCGGAGCGGGAGTAGTGGCGGCAAGTTGGTTAAAAAAGGGAACGAATACTGCCCTTTTAGGTAGCATATTCTGATCAATCAACAAAGCAAGGACTTCTCCGTTTTGCACTGCCTGAATGAGATTATCAAGTCCTTTATGAATTTCTCTAATTCCCGCCATAGCTCGGGTGCGCACCCAGCGAGAGTTAGTAACCCCTCTGAGCGGCCTGGTTAAGATAGTTAGTGGTGCTTTTTGGCGAGCTGCATATACTCCAAACAACTCGAAATTACCCATATGAGCGGTGCATATTATAAAACCTTGTTTCTTTTTGAGATAGGGTTCGACTTTTTCCCAACCATGCGGAGAAATACGCTCTTTTAATTCTTGATCGGACCAGTCAGGACTGCGCAAAAACTCAGCCGCGCAAGCTCCTAAATGAAGATAGTTTCTTTTTGCCAGTTGCTGGCGTTCTTTTGCGGAAAGATTAGGAAAGGCACGTGCCAGGTTTTCGAGGGCTACATTTCTACGAATTCCTAGAAAAAAAGCTACCCAGGCTACTGCCTGTAACCAAGTAACCGCCCAGCTTTCGGGAATTTTTCGCAAAATTGCAATAATAAGAGTAATCATGATTTTCACAGTATTTGGGAAATGTATTCTTCGCCGCAAAGAATTTTAACTTCTATGCGAACCACTATGGAGGGCACTTTTATGCTCCTGCCCTCAGGTAAGCGCACCGCGTCTTTTTCGCTAAAAGCAATTAGATCCCATCCTTGGCGGTTTTTATTATGTTCGGCACTTTCCAATTCTTGGTGCGAAATCCAGCCATGGTCGGGCAAAAGCTTTTGGGCAACTACTTTCGCGCCTAATGATTGAAGAGTTTGTGCAAAAGACTGGGGACGCCCCAGTCCGGCCATCATCATTACTCGTCTGCCCGCCAATGCACTTGCCGGAAGTGCGTTTCCTTTTTCGTCAATTAACTCCACTACTTCATAGGTGGAACGAATAGGCATCCGTCCAGTTAAACTACACAAGTAGTTGGCCAAGGTTTCCACTTGCTGCGGCGAGGACTGATCTACTTTTGTTAGCCAGATCATTCCTGCCCGAGCTAACGCGGAAATTGGCTCGCGTAATGGTCCCCGGGGTATAAGATGTCCGTTTCCAAAAGGGTTGGCAGCATCAAGAACTACTATGTCTAAATCGCGATGCAGTCGCAGGTGCTGAAAGCCATCGTCGAGCACCAAAACATTGGCTCCAAATTCGGCTACTGCCAGTCGCGCCAGCTCTACCCGGTCGGGCCCCACTAATACGGGAAGTCCCGGACAAGACCGAGCTATCAGAGTGGGCTCGTCGCCTGCCTTTTCCACCGACTGGAGAATACGTTCGCCATTACTGACAATTATAGTCTGTTTGGGATTCTGTCTTCCCCAGCCTCTGGACAATAGAGCAGGCTTGCGCCCCATAGCCTGCAAACGCTGAGCAATATGAATAGCTACGGGAGTTTTTCCCGCCCCTCCAGCAACTAGATTTCCAATGGAAATCACTTGTGCTTGGGAAACACGCCGCACCCTCTTTGGTCGCGAGTAAACAGCTCTTTTCCTGACCACAATGACTCTGTACAGCAATGACAAAAGAAAAAATGGAAATAGTATGAGTTTCCGCCCCCATCCTTCGTGGCGGGAATACCAAATACGAGTAATCGACGTATGCATCCAACCGATGGCCACTTAGTGTCTACCTAAAAAAATAGCAGTCTATCCTGTCATTTCCGGTTTGCCTGTATACACCCCATACTAGCTATCTGCTAGAAGTGTTGCTTAATCTTAGCTCGGACGGAGATACAATCTTTCCCCATAAAGTCGACCACCATGAAATCAATTGTAAATCTTAGCGATCTCTCCTTGAGGGAGAATGAGCAAACCGAGTGGAAAGAAAACGTCGCCGACATCGACGATGTTGTTAAAACCTTGTGCGCATTTGCCAACGATCTTCAGAATCTTGGCGGTGGCTACGTGGTTTGCGGCGTCAAAGAGGATAAAGATCTACACGGATTCCCTCTTCTTGTCCAACAAGGCTTGACTGCTTCTCGCCTCAAAGAGGTAGAGAACGTGTTTCTCCACCGATCACGCCATTAATTGAAGAATTACCAGCCGATACTCCCGATAAACGTGTGCTTGTTTTTCTTCAACAAGCTACCGGATTGGCTCACAGCTTTCGCAAAAAAGACGACGGTGGCAAATACTCGAAATAATCTTTTGGCTAAAAAACGGTAGATGTCGGAGATAAACACTCTGACGATAACAAGTTGCTGGCTATAGTTAGGTCCAACGATATCCACCTATAAGCCCAGCTCCAACTGCAGGACTACGATTCCGTTTGCGGGTATACGTGCCGACAATAAGCCATGCTGCGATATTATTGGCTGAGGATTTAAAATACCTTGTCCACCGAATTTGGGATCATCACTATTAAATTTTTCCTTCCAAACTCCAGTCGGGAGACGGTCGCATTGCAACGAATATCCATTGGAGAAGGCCTGGTTGTTAAGACTTGCAATAATGAGCAAGTTCTCGTCCTTTTCCCAGCGCCAGAAGGTTAGCACCCGGTTTTCATTATGTGCATGGATGGGAAAGAAATTTTTAGACCTCAGTGCCGCACTAGAAAGATGCAGAGCAACAAGCTCTTTGTAAAACACAAAAAGGCGCGCTCCACTGGTTTTTTTCAGTTCGAAAAAATCTTCTCGATGGTCGATGAAATCAGAATAGCGATAGGGTTCCGCAGCGCCAACTTCTTCGCCCATGAAAAACATTGGAATTCCTCGCGCCAAAAACGTAAGGCCAGCGGTAAAACGGACTCGCGCTTCGGCATACAGACGGGTTGCGTCGACTAGAGGAGCCCCGTTGACTGCAACCTGGATGGTGCGCGCTGAAGCAACGTCATGTTCCTGGTCTCGATACGACGAATTACCCGCCTCGTCGTGCGACTCGTGGTAGATTACTTTTTTCGTGCTAGATGAACCGAGGGTACCTAGAAACCAATCCATGCACAACGCGCGATTATCGCCTATTCCGGCGAGTTTAAGCAGCCGCGCTCGACAGGAATCATTCGTAGAGTCTCCGACTAGTTGATGGTAATACTCGGCATACCAAGTCGCGTCAAATCCCAGCCCATTCTCAGCGGCAGATTCGGTCACCGCCTCCCATCCTGAATGGTCTTCGGCAATGAGAAAGACCCCCGGTTTTAACATGCGCAAGGTGCGTGTCCACTCGCGCAGGAATCTTGCGCCAAAGATTCGGGCGTTGGTAGCTGGCCGCCCGTCCGCGTGGAGAACAGCATAGGCATGCAGCGAGCTGGTCTGGTCGGCGCGAAAACCATCAATATGAAATTCGCGCATTAACATCGCGGCGCTAGAAATAAAAAGCTTGCGCACCATTTCTTCATGAAATCGGGGTGCATATCCGGTTGACATATTATCGATGTATCCTCCGGAACCATCAGGAAATTCAGGGTAATCTTCTGCGCGTCCTTCATACCAGTAATAACAATTTTCTTCCGGTACCGCAGAATCGTATGCCCACTCAGCGCGTTCGGCGTCATGGGCATAATGGTTGTAGACTACATCCATTATTACCGCTATTCCTCGCTGGTGACAGGCGCGCACGAAATGCTTTAATTGATCGCGCCCGCCAGCTGCGTATTCGATTGCCATAAAATGAGAAGTTTTATAACCCCAATCTGCCGCACCCGAGTATTCAGAAGTGGGCATTAGTTCTATGCAATTTATCCCCAAATCGACCAGATAGTCGAGAAGTTCCATAGCTTCGCAAAATGTTCCTCGGGGAGTTTTTCCTGCTCCTAGCCCGTCAATATGAAGCTCATAAATAACCAGATCTTCAATACGCTTAGGTAAGGGATGATTTTCAGAAAATTCTTCTTTCCAAAATTCTTTTTCGTCGATCCACTGAGTAGGAATAAATACTGGCTTACCTAAGGATTCCTTTTCTTCAAAGCAGGCTGCAACGCAATCGGGATCGACAACCACTGAGCAGCTCGGTGTTCCATTTAAGTCTTGCGGTGTGCCATTCCAATGTCCTTGGTCGGGCCTGGCGGGATTTTTTCCTCCGGAACCGATTTGGCAGCGAGAATACATGTCAGTTCGATAGGTAGTAGTTTCATCCTTCCTGATAATCTTATACATATAGGGAACATGGTCATATTTTTTAAACTCGGGAATAACTACCGACCAGATTCCTCCCCCTTCACTGCACAGGGGAATGGGTTGGCCCACGATGCCTTGACCAGAATCGCCTATATAGCCGCTTCGCGCATCTCCCCAGACTAAAGCCACTTCTTTGGCGTTCGGAGCCCATAGGGCAAATCGCACAGCGGTGGTTCCATTATTTTTATGTTTATTGGCCCCAAGGCGATAACAATGGGTCAAATAGTATGATTCGGTCTGCCCTGATGCTTTTAGTATAAAAGAACAATAGCGATCATTTGAAGCAATATCCTTTATTTCGGTAGTAATACCCCAAATATTTTTTTGGTCACCTTGATCGAACGTAACTCCCCAACGGAATTCTCGGCCAATATCCTGTTCTGCGAGACAAACATTTGCAAAAAACGAGTGACATCCATCCTCTGCTGCAAATGGAATCATTGGTAGACAGGTCCATTGTTTGGAGAACTGCCCCTGTGCATTCCAACTTCCCATTAGCTGAACATTGGAAACATCTAACTGTTTGACACCTGGACGATATTCAATGCGCACGGGAATAAGAGACATAGGCACTTCCTAGTTATTGGGGAGTTTGTCAATTATGCGAGTGATTGGTTGAAAGTAATGGTAGAGCTACTGGCTACCAGCAATCTGGTAACCTGGGCGATTTCTTGGTGCACCGGATGATTGATGTAATTATCGTAGTCTTGTTGCGTTTCTAGCTCGACATAAACGCAAAGATCAGCTCCAGGAAACGTCGTTCTCTGATCAACAAAATGTTCTCCCACCTCGATTCGCTTAATAAACGGAATGTTCTCTCGTAGTCTGCGAACATTTTGAATGATCTGCTGACGGCTTTCTTCTTTGCTAAGACCATTGGCGTCATCTTTTAGTTGAAATAAAGCGATATGTCTGAACATAGGGAAACCTTTCAAGCCATGAGCTTTTTAAGTTGAGTTGATACCGGGGTTCCATCCAAACAAGGAACGAAATCGTTCCATTGCCCAATAATTTTTTGAACATGAGCATCAAGAAATTCCTGAGATTCCCATTGCTCAATTAGGGTGAATTGGAGAGGTTTTTCAATATCTTGAAACCAGCTAAAACTTACTACCCCCGAGTGCCCATGGGCTTGCTTTTCAATAGAAGAAAGCGTTTCCAAAGCTCGGTTTTGGAATTCCTCTCGCACTTTGATTTGTAACATAAAGCTAAGCATTTGGTTTCTCCCATAGCAACTATTCAGTGACTTCCATCATCTCGCTGATCTTGCTGCGTACGTAGTCCCAACTAAGCCATGTCATAGGGTGCAATTGACTAAACAGTTTTTTCGCTTAAGAGTTCAACTAATTTGTCTCCGAATGCGCGCGATGATTCCACGCTAAGCGCGGTCAAAAATGGCCAGTCGAAAGCAATCAAGGGTTTATTACGGTTGGTCGTGGGATCCTTGAGCACTTTATCTGCATTTCCAACTGCGTCTTCAATCAAGTACTGGAGCGGATAAACGAATCCTTGGGTTATGATGTCCGTTCCGTGGTTTTCCGGCGTCGCCCGGGTTAGCACATAGCTTAAATCGAATTCAAAATCCCAAGAATGCGGGTGGGCAGTTACTGTCTTTCCGTAAATGACGCTCTTATTATTATTATCAGCATCGCGCGTGAAGGCCAGCGCTCCCACGGCATAGCATAGCGCACTAATCAGTTTGTTGCTCTTGTAGGCGCTTAGTATAAGCTGATGAATTAAGGGATTTCCACTAATGTCAAAAGGACACCCTGGTCCGCCTACAATCACTAGAGCTTGATAATCATCCATATTGGCATCGGAAATCTTGATTGGATTACTCCACTCGTTGGCGTCGAGAATCTCATTGATCCGCTGAACAACTTCTTCGGGGTTGGTCTGGGTTCCCATGGTGGGATCTCGCAGGGATGGATCCACGCTTAGTTTGAGCGGCAAGGGCGTTTTTCCGAATTTTGTGCAAAGCTGGACCCTATGTCCTGCTTGGCGCAGGCGATCCCATGGCGCCTGTAACTCTTCGGCCCATAAGCCATAGTTCGATGCAATCATTAATACTTTTGCCATATTAATGTCCTTTTGCTATGCGAAGTGCTGATCAGTGAGTCAGAGATTTCTTTAAAAGCCTTATTGTTTCTTCTATTTCGAACAAAGCCAAAAACTTCAGACTGTCATCTGGTACAAACAAACGCATTCTTTCCATTAATAGCTCGATTTCATCAGGAAGAATATCCGAGCGTTCTCCTAACATTGATTTTATAATATGAAAATATGCATCAATATATGCTTTCTGCCAATAAATAGCTTCAATACCGCAGTCCTGTCCATGCCCTATGTGAAAAATTGTTTGATGAGAGTATTGTTTAAGAAATCTTTCCATTAAATCAAGCCACTCCCGAATATGCCCGTCACGCAGGAATAAATGCATTTTATTAAAGATCAGATCTCCTACAAAAACGTGTTCTTTCTGTTGTGTGGTAACCATCCAAATCGAGTCGCTGTCCGATTCGCATGGCCCGCAATCCTTGTGAGAAATTACAGTATCATCGAAAGTTAGAATCTCTCCATCGCTGATTATTTGGTCAGGAAGCGGGCGCTCCGACGGGAAGTCAGCGCCAAAATATCTCTCCATATTGGTGTTTTCTTCGGTTTCGTGAATGCATTGTTCGCGAATTCCCCGGGTCGCAATAATCGGAATGTTTTGGCCGGCGCGAATTACTCCCGCCGCGGTATAGTGATCCGGATGTCCATGGGTGAGCAAAATGGCGCGCAAGGGTTTACGTATTTGTTCTTTGATAATTTTTTTAATCTCGTTGGCCGAAGAAAGGCTAATGGCTGAATCGATACAAATTACCCCAGTTCTAGTTTCGACGAGAAAGACATTAACAAACCAATTATTCGTAGTTGCTGTATATTTAAAAATATTAGGTTCGAATTCAGCCATTGATTCCTCGAATTAGCAATAATGTTTTATTATACGTACAGCAAATCCCCTCTCCCTCTGGGAAATGGTTAAGGGTGAGGGAATGTGATTCAAGACTAGTTTCTGATTCATTTCTTCCTACTCTAACTCTCTCCCAAAGGGAGAGAGGACTATCGGCAGAATTGGCGAAACTAGGTCTTGGTAAGGTCAGCGACTACTGAATAATTACATTTTATTTAGGATTGATGACTACGTAATCAAGACCAGTGCTTGCCTTTGCTGCTGCAGAAACGGCTTCTCCGATATTCGCCAACTTGAAGGGTTTAGTGCGAATTTGATCGAGCCGGAGCTGGCCAGAGCGTGCCATGGTCATGAGCTCACTGGGCGCCGATCGCGGATACATGAAGGCGCCGCGAACGGTAATGTCCATCGCCATTAGCTGAAAATAAGGAATGGGTAAGGTGGCCGCAGAGCCACCTATACAAACCATGGTTCCCCCCGGACGCAATCCGGACATGCAGGCTAATGTGGTCGCGGGCGACATCACCATGCCAATGGCGTCAATCATTGCGTCAGCTCCCAGGGCACTGGCCTGGATTTGACCGGTTGATTTTTCGGGTTCATCTGCCAGAGCAACCACCGAGACGCGTTTGTCCAGCCCAGTAAGACTTTCCAGAGAAGCTTGCTTACGGCCCACCGCAACCACGCGCGAAGCTCCCATAGCCAATGCCACCAATACGGCTGCCGAGCCTAGATTGCCGGTAGCGCCGTTAATGATGGCGCTTTGCCCGGGTCGGAATCCTGCTTTAAGGAGACCGCCGTAAGCAATACCGCAGTAATTTAGCGCAGCTAAGTTATCGGTAGATATATTGGATTCACCGATGACGGTTACGCACTCTGCCGGCCAAAGCACCTTCTCGGCAAAGACGCCCTCCGGCCATTCTTTGAATAGTGCTGACGAGCCAGGAGTCATCCCGAACCATCCGAGTAGCGCAGCATCTTGCATTCCGCCGTTGACCTTGGAACGAATTAGCGGATCGAGGAAAACAAGGTCGCCAGCTTGGAGCCCAGTTACATCAGCGCTGTACTCAATAACCCGGCCGATTGCGCTCGGACCCGGCGTATAGGGCGTGGGAAGTTGGAACGGTAATTCTCCTGCGAAGAGCTTTTGGGAAAAGGAAAGAACGTGAGCGCTCAAAACCTCTACAACCACTCCGCTTGGTTTTAGTTTTGGATCAGGTACGTCTTGAACTACAAGGGGGGTTCCTGCTTTGGTAAGTCGTGCAGCCTTCATTGGTATTCTCCAATCGATTGAGTCAAGTTTTATGTTTCTTACCTCGCGTCGGTATACCCTTGGGTAATTTCAACAATACGGCCATCAGGATCAGCCACCCAAACAGTACGCCATCCTGGTATTACTTCATCAAAGCTAAGCGGTCCAAGGGTAATTACTGCGTCATTGCCCATTTCTCCGCATTTGGCATCGACATTTTCCACCTGAAACGCAATATGGCGATATCCAGGGTATTCAGGTCCTGCACCTTTAGATGGCGCCAGGGAGCTTTCTTCCTTGGCGGTAAACAACTCCAGCCGAGAATTTCCTGCTTTATTTTTCAAAAAAATGACTTGGTCTTTGCCACTACCAATTGTACGAGCTCGACAAAAACCGAAATAACGAGAATAGAAAAGTTCGGTTGTCTCCAGATTCTTACAAGCTAGCCCAACATGAGCAAAAATGGTCTCATCTGCGGGCAACAGAGACCTGACCACATAAGTTTGAATAACATTTTGACCTTGGGGACTCTTGACGATTTTCCAAGTCTGTTCTGCGCGCATGGCAAGGGCCGTTGAATCGGAGATTTTACGTGCTTGCCATTTTACGATTAAATCGACATTAAAACCTTCACGGCATTTAGAGATTTTAAGATTTTCGATTAAATGGTGCTGATCGGCATAAGTGCGCCCAATTTCATCGTACCACTCAATAAAATCATCATAGTTTCTTAAAATTGAATCTGGGAATACCATTAAAAGGTCTTTTTCAGAAAGTAGCGTTAGCACGGTACTAACTGGAGGGTGAGTATTGAGTGTACTAAACCAATGGCGCACCATTGTTTCGATTTCATTTGGTTGGGTATCCATGAATAACCTCCAGCAAGTCTTTTTAAAAAAATCCCCTCCATTTCGAGAAACAATCTCTAAGCCAATGTGTTTTCCAAAATGCGCTCTACGTCCGGCTGATGGAGTGCTTTTATGCTGCCTACCGAGCCAAAACGAACGGCTTGCTGAGCAATTCTTGGGAAGAGGCTTGGACTAACTCCCGCGTCTTTGAGCGACAGGGAAATTCCTAGCGAACGCCAAAAATCTTCTGTTCGGCGAATACTCTCGCTACCGAGCTCAAGGTCGCTTCGTCCCTCTCTGGCAATGCCCCAAACCTCGGTCGCAAAACGCGCAAATTTCGCGGGTATGGTCGCGAGCACATACCTCATCCAGGCTGGATAGATGATTGCCATTCCGTGGCCATGATTGAGATCGGTTATTGCAGTAATTTCGTGTTCGATCATGTGCGCTGCCCATTCGCCGTTGATTCCCGACATGCTTTGATCGCTACAGGCCCAGGCAGCGCAATAGAGCAGATTACTCTGTGCGGATTGATCACTGGAATTTTCAAAAACTCTTTTTCCAGCTTCAATTACTGTACGCAATCCAGCCTCTTTGGTGCGGTCAAGAATTAAGGTGTTTAGGGTAGAGGAAAAATATTGTTCTAAGTAGTGACTCATAATGTCGGCAACGCCATAGGCACGCTCGCATTGAGGCAAGGTAAATGTTAATTCAGGATCATGAAATGCAAACTGAGCATATAGCCGTTTGTCGATTACCATTAATTTTTCGCTTGTCTCCGGATTAGAAAGAACGCTGGTGTAATCAAATTCCGAGCCAGTACCTGGTTTGGTCATAATCACCCCAAAGGGAATAACCTCGCCCGGCACATGAGGTGTCTCGACCTTATTTCCATGCATGAGGTTGTGAAAATCTCTGTAGGCTAACCAGACATCAAAATTTGCGTTTGCGGCAAATGCAATTGCTTTGACTGTATCGCTGGTGCTTCCTCCGCCCACCGCAAGAATAAAATCGACTTTTTCTTTTTTACAAATCTGGACGCCTTCTCGCACTAATTCGACCCGAGGGTTGGGTTGCACGCCCGGCAAATCAATCCAGGATAATTTGGCCTTGCGCAACGACTCAGTAATGCGGTCATAAGTACCATTTTTTTTGAGGTGCTCTCGTCCATAAACCAGGAGCACTCGGTTTCCGTAGGGCGCTATCGCTTGTCCAACTTCATCAACGATTCCTGTCCCATACCTAAGCTTTACCGGATTGAAATACTGATAGTTTTCCATGGTTTTTCTCGACTTCCTTTTGAATTACAAGAACTGGTCTATGTCAAACTGAAGAGGAAACAACTAAATCCACCAAAAATGGGCCTTCGGTATCGAGCATTTCGCGCACTACTGAGGGAATTTCTTTGGCGGTCTCCACTCGCCGGCCAGGAATTTTGTAGGAACGAGCAATTTCGTCGAAATGAAGTCGAGGAGGAGCAATATCGAAAAAGTCGGGGAAATTGGTTGGGGTAATTTTTTGCTTTCCCCAATAATTTTGAATATTCAATTTTAAAAGTTTGTAACCTCCATTACTAATCACAATGAACTTGGCCCCAATACCATATTTAGCCGCAGTCCAGAGGGCTTGAATCGTGTACATTGAGCCCCCGTCTCCAGTGAAGCCAATAACCGTCTTTTCGGGGAACTGTAGTTTGGCTCCAATTGCTCCTGGAATTCCTACCCCTAGAGATCCTCCGCGTGTTTGAAAAAAACTTCCTGGCTTATTGGGAATAATGCCACGAGTTACTGTGGCCGATTCGGTAAGTGCTTCGTCAAAAATAACTGTATTATCGAGCTGCCCACGCAATTTTAATTCATCTCTTAGTTTAGCAACCCATTCAGCAGTAGTTGCATCGGTTTTCTCGCGGTTTTGGCAATCTTTAGCCTGTTGATCAGCCCGTTCGGCAGCGATGGCTTGACATACCCTAGACAAACGCTCCTGAATACGCTGTTTCTTGGATGAATCGAGCCGCAAACTGAGAAGTCGCAGTAGAGCCGCTAACGTAAGTTTAGGATCGGCAACTAGGCCGAGAGCGACGGGAAAGTTTTTTCCTATTTCATAGGTATTAAGGTCAATATGAATAAGACTCGCGCCTTGGTCAAAGGCGTCCTTTAAATTCGGAAATACTTCTGGAAATACGTAGGTACCACATATCAAAACCACATCCGCTCCCCGGGTGCATTGGCGACTATCTTCGCCGAACATATGCCCAGTCGCTCCTCGCCATAGCGGATGAGAGTACGGCAAATTCACTTCGGAAGAATTAGCACCGTATACCGGAGCGCCTAGTAACGTGGCAACAGCCCCCAGCTCTTCAGTAGCGCCCGATTGCGAAACGCCATCACCACAGATAATGATTGGATTATTCGCGTTGAGCAACGTGGCTACTGCTTTTTCTAATAGATCCTCCGCAGGCAAAACCCGAGTATGCGGAGGAATGGTGGGCAAGATATCTTCCGAGCATTCCTCATCCAAAATATCCGCCGGTAACTGTACGAGAACGGGGCCAGTCGGAGGAGTGATTGCAATTTGAATGGCTCGACGCAAAAGGCGCAGCATCGACTCCTGCTGGGTTACCCGAATAGCATATTTGGTTACTGGACGCGCCATTGCAACTAAATCTGCGGCCATTTGGGCGTCCATGGCATCATACTTTACGCCCGCGTCACCAGCGAGCACCACCAGTGGCGATCCCCCCCGTTTCGCTTGGTAAAGCATTCCAATGCCATTGCCTAAACCCACTCCTGAATGGAGCTGGATTATTGCAGGCGCACCGGCTGCGCGCGCATAGCCGTCAGCCATGGCAACAGCAATGCTTTCTTGTAGCGAGAGTACATATTCAATGCTCGCAGGATTCTTTTCCCGAGAATTTCGAATTTCTCCTAGAAAACCTTGTTCCACCGTTCCCGGGTTACCAAAGATATATTTAAATCCATCGGTATTTAATTGCTGTACCAGTGCCTCTCGACATTTCATTGAGATTTTCCTCTAAAGAATTATCGGCATTAATAGAGAGTGGGGATGCCGGTTCTCATATCGGTCGATTCAAAATCCCCAGCGCCGCAAATGCTGTTCTATGACTTCAATAAGTTTTTTACCGGTTAGGTACGAATCAGCGGTAGAGCGACCAGTAATGAATGGATAATCAACGATTACTGATGTCTCTTGGCCAAAATTACCAATATAGCGTCCTTGGGGCGCAGTTGCGTCACGAAGAATATACTCTAGAGGGTAAGGTGGCGGGCCCATATTAAAATCGGTGCCCAGGAAACCGGTTCCATCTTTATAATCATATTCTAGACAATGCCCGGTTACATGCTTATTCTTAATAATACTCTCACGATTTTCGTAGTCGCGAGCGAATGCTAAACATGCAACTCCATAACATTCGGCAGCGATTGGTTTTCCGGCACGGTAAAACCCCAAGATAAGATCATGAATGCGCCGATTATTGACCATATCAACAATGGGGCCGGATCCGCCTACCAACAACAGGGCCACATAGCAATCAAACTGTTTTGATGCCTCTTCCCGTTGTTTGTAATATGCTTCCAGTTGCCGCACTAATACAGGATGACTGAAGTATGGAGGTTCAGGCATCATTTCGGCAAGACTAAGCGGAGCATCCAGGCGAGTGCCTTCGTCTAGGACGCGCACTTTCGCTGCCATTTCTGGAGTAGTGACCGGACGGCCCAGCGGTGGATCAACATAGTCACTATCCATGCTAGGACCAAGCGCATGCGGCCGTTTTCCGGTGGGCGTGATGAATTCAACCGAATAGCCGCTTTCATCAAATACTTCCAAAGGACCGGCAAGTTCTTCCCCCCAATAGCCTCGCTCGGAAAGAGCGACCAAAATTGTGCCTTTGCTTTTGGTGGAAGAAATTGGTGGGCGCCAGGGACAGGTTTTTTGAACCTGACGGTTGAGAATTTGTTCCTTGATAGCTTCTATTAAAAGCGCAGTTTCATGGTAAGAACGACCAGTAACCAAATCGTCGTCAACGACAACTCCCGAGGAAGATGGCGTATAGGCCCCGCCGGCATTCGCCACGTCGGCCAATACGACCTCATGGCAAATAACTTTGCGCCCAGCCAAATGCTCCGGTGCAGGCGTTAGTAACCATAGCCCATGGCATAACGCTCCTTTGACAATTTCTTTTCGGCGCATAGCTTGGCAAAAAAACTGTACTGCGGGAGAACGCCTGACCATTTCTGGCCGGATGGCTTGACCCTCTGGCGGCATAAAATAGCGCAGCCTAACGCTTACGTAGTTTGCCGAGGAAATAATGGCTGCATATTGATTTAAATCGACTTTTTTAAAATCGGTGTGCACCTCAAGGGCTTGCGCCTGCTCCGGTTCCAACGTACCGGGCCGGAACTCGACCTTACTAATAAAGGTTTGTTTATCTTTTCCCCAAAGATCGGATATCAGATCGACAACCGCACCGTACTCTTGGAATTTTTTAACGTAAAGGTCAATTTCTTCGGGAATATATTGACTCTCTACCAGCACGCCAATTCGTTTTCCATCGAGAGGCTTAGAAGACATGCCTATGCTCACTTTCTTTGAGGCAATTGCAAAACCCGATTCATGGCGGGTTTTGCAATTGGCTATCTTTTGTTATTTTTATTGAGCTCGGAATTTCACAATTACTTCCTGACCCCGATTCTCTTGTCCCACCACAATCTGAACCCCTGAATCGCCAGCTTTTTTCTGGAGTTTTCCTCCAATGGTCACTTCGTCCACCACAAGGCGATTTGGCGGAGTAAAATCGGGCAAAACATTGAGCGATCCCAACCCACTATGGGCCTCTGGTCGGAAATAAAAACAGAAACCATCATCTGCCGAGCTCTTGGAATAGGTTCTCATATAAACATGAGCTAAATAATTAAGCTCGAAGGCGTGATAACCTGCAATTGCATAGCCGGCTTTCTGTCCATTACTACCTTCAACCACCGGCATTCCATTTTCTGTAGTGCGGAAAAAGACGCCACGATTATCTTTGTCCAGAAAAAATTGATTCCAGAATGCCAGACAATCGCGAGCGAGATCGCGGTATTCAGCTTTACCAGTGTATTCATAGAGAATAAGGTAGGCCAAAATAGCCTGCTCTTGCTGCCAAAAATCTTTGGTATTATACCATGAAAATTGGATTGGTTGGCCATTTTTGGGTTGTCGTTCTACTGCATCGAAACATCCACCCCGGATTAAATCGAGCCCAGCAGTTTTCATTGCACTGGCTATTTTTTCTGCCAGAGCAACCAACCGTTTGGCGTCGTTTTTACGGTCAATAGAATCGTAATAGCAAGCCACTCGCGTCAAGTTCCAGGCAATTTTCAGATTGTGTCCCACAATTCCGCGATTCTGTTGCCATTTCCAGTCGTGATCAGGTGTCCAATCCGCTCGGAAGCGCTCGTTAACGTATACGCTTTCAGTATCGGGAAATTTTTCCACAATATAGTTTACGGTGCGATCGAGTAAAGCTCTTGATCGCGTCACGAGGTCGCGAATTTCGTCGCCCGCGCCATGTGGAATCGGCTCCAGCGCTAATAGTAAGTTAACCAAATAGGCAGGAATGTGGTCTCCAATGGAATTCCAGTTTTTCCGCAGATTGAGTTTCTCGTCTTTTAAAGTATCAGGCCGCATGGTTGCAGGATCGATATGGCTAAAATAACCACCCAGTCCCGGGAATTCGTCGTTTACCGACTTTTCGTCAAGAAAGAAATCGTCAAACGCGCGAATAGTGCGGTTAATATCTTCGAGAACCTCAAGGTCTCCAGTAATTCGGAAATACTGGGTCAAGCCAGCGAGCGCGTAAATTTGTTCATAGAGAGCGATGGAACCAAAATCATCGGAATTTTGAGAAGGGACAATTATAACCGATCCATTCGATAATTCTTTTCGACCATAGGACCAGAAGATGTGAGTCCCGTTGTGGCTTACGTTTCTAAAGGTAGTCCGCTGAAAATGAACTCCAGCTTTTGCGGCTTCCAGATAGCGCTCAGTCCCAGTTAATAAATATGCGGAGGACAAGCCATAAATAAAGCGCGACAAAGTAGCCATTACTTGAATTTTATTTTCAGTACAACCCCCAAGAAAGTTAAGATTTGTTCTATACATGGCAGAAAAATCGGATTCTTGGTAATTTCTCTGATTCCCGAATAGATCTTGAAGCCACTCATCAGCGAGGTATTTGATCTGAGTTAGCCACCAGTGGGTCTCTTCGAAAACGAAACCTGATGACTTTGAATGCATACAAGTAATTTTGCGTGCTTCGAATCGAGAACATCCTTCATGCTCTTGGTAGATGCCTTCTACAAAAACCGTGTTTCCTGTATGAATGTATTTATTAATACGGTCAGAAAGCGTGTCATTATATTCCTTAGGGGTTGGGAGTCGATCACGATCCACGCCGTCAAGATTAGTCATTACTGTAAAGTAAGTGTTAGGGCTCGCGTAGATCAATACAGAATCATTTGATCGCAAACGAATACTAAACGAGTGCTTTTCGGTTCGAATTTCTTCGATCTGACCCAACAATGTCATAGACTGAGAAAAAAATTGCTTCATTTTCGTCTCCAAAAAAGCGCTAGTGTAGGTTGAGAATTGAAACCGTGTGAATAACTCGGAATTCATTTTTAATATAACAAAAAACGAAATTACAATTCAACAAGGCATCAGATTAAATTTAGACTTTAAGTTTTTTTCCTATTTGCCAGCATTTTGCAACCGGTAGGCCGATTGACCAATATTGAAGACTACTCATATCAAACAGAAGCGGTTTGGCTTTGGAGAGATCGAGTTTACCATTGGTCATCATTTCGGAATCCGTATAGCTAGCCACAATTTCACCGATGAAGACATTGTGACTAGGAAGCACATAAGTGTCTACGAGCTTGCATTCCATCGCCGCAAAACAGTTTTTTATTAAGGGCGCGTGCTTTAATTCGCCAAAAAAAGTTTCAAAGACCGCTGATTTATCGGTTGACTGGCCAGAGACAAGTCCCACATAATCGGCAAGTTCCGCCATTTCTTGCGATGGAAGATTGATACTGAATTCGCCGGTTTCGCGAATACCAATACTGGTAAAATGTCGTTTATTGATTCCTAATGAAATCCGGTGAGGGGAAGCGGAGTTCAATATACCAACGTGGGCAATATTGCAGAAATTTATACGGTTGGAGGCATAGGTACCGATCAACGCTACTGGCATTGGATAAAGAAGATTCTGGTCGCCAATTCTTTTTAACATAAGTGGCCTCGGATGAAATATCTTCAAAGCTCGTTTCTTGTGGGATTTTCTGCTTAGTCGTTAAAACATGTTTTACATTAAAAATCGCAATAACGGAATAGCCAAGGAGAAATAAATGTCTATGCTGTCCGTATTGACTCCTAAGCCGTTACAATTTTTTTTGGACATATATCAATCCTCCATATCAGTTGCACCTTTTCTCTCATTACCATTTTCCCTTTTTAAAAAACGCCTTAAACAACCTCCTTATTTAGCAATTACCGGTTTGCGGTCAACCTAACGCTAGCTCCCTTGCTTTAGTAGTTGTCAAGGCCCCACTGTGCACTGTGGCAATTCGGCATTTCATCCTGACGGCCTTCGTCGATCTCAATCAGCGCCCTTTCTTGATCCCGGGGCAGGTAAGCATAAGTGGCAAGGTTGAAAACACGGCGTTGAATAACGGCTCGGCACTCAACGCAGTAGTCATGCATTCTCAAAAACGATAAATAGCAGCTACGCAACGCCAACAAGGGGCGGGAGAAATGGCTGCAGAGGCAGTAAAACGACTACGTGACGTTCGCCTAGATGCGCTTCGCGGATGCTTTTTGATTCTCATGACCGCGGTACACGTACCTACCCCAATATCTCATTGGCTACAAGAACCCCTTGGTCCCAATGGCGCAGCAGAAGGGTTCGTTTTTCTTAGCGCCTGCCTGACTGGATTGATTTACGGTAGAATTTACTGGCGTTCTGATTGGCAAACCATGTCAATCCGCATCTGGCGCCGCACTTGGCGTCTCTATTATGTCCACTTAGCCATTTTGTTGTTCATGGGACTAGCTATACTGGCTTTTGCAAGCAAGATTGAGCCCCTAACAAACCATTTTGGTGAGCTGTTTTTACATCCTCGGCGTACCTTGATGCTGATGCCATTACTTCTCTACCAGCCCTCTCTTTTCGATATTCTACCTTTATATATCATCTTTCTTGGCTTAACTCCTTTCATATTGTTAATCGCTCGCCGTTACACCTGGCTAACTATACTTGCAATTTCCACGTTTACTTGGCTGATAGCGCAACACCAATTAGCGGGGCTCTTTATTGGCAATAAATGGATAAATTTGTGGCAATGGACTTTACCTCGTCCAGGTTCATTTGATCTTTTCGCTTGGCAATTACTTTGGGTTGTGGGAGTTGCCGTGGGAGAAGCTCATTCTCGCAATACACCGTTATACAACCCACTGCATCGCAAAATTTTAACCGCATTGTCCTTAACTATTATATTAATAGGAGCACTTATTAGACACCAACTTTTACCTCATTTTTGTGGAAATATTAATCTATTTCTTCTTATGAACAAATGGACACTAGGTCCTCTCCGGTTGCTAAATTTTACAGGATGGTGCGTTTTACTACTGGTTTGGAATCCTCGCCCTCCCCTGCGTATTGCGGCAATACCAGCACTACTAGGGAGACATTCTCTGTCGGTATTCTGCTTCCATCTTCCGCTTGTCACCGTGGCCTCATCAGTACTTCAAACGTACAAATTGTCGGAAACAACGCAAATCATCAGTGGTCTGCTCATCATTGGATTACTATTTTTATGGGCTAGATGGTTGGAAGCCAAGTCGTCTTCCATACCACTTCTCAGCAAATAACCTGACTTTCTTGGACTAGCTGACAAATTCTGGCAGTTCCGAACTACTGCCAATACCCTCGCGATCTGATGTATTTGCCCATTCGCGAAAAGCGATGTCTGTAAAAGATTCTTTTATAAGTAATTGGCATTGCTCTTTGAACCGAGTGATTTCTTTGACTCGTTCCGGCGGGACGGATTCCTCCAAGAAACGCAGTAGCGAGGCGAGTCGCCGCTGCACTTGTATGGAAGCGGCTCCATAATGCATTATCTCCACAAGTCCTAATTGCAGATAGTCTTCCCATGAAGGCGTCTTATATATTACTCGCACCATTCCCTCTGAATCACTTACCTTCCCAATATCGAGATTGCAGTTGCCTAAACGCCGTAACAACGATTCAATATGATCAAGAGATTGTACCGCGGTAGTAGGATCATTGATGCCGGGCGACAATGCCCGAATGGCGGTATCTACCAAAAGACGTAGTGCATATTTTGGGTCGGTAAGAAATGTTCGTTCGTAGCCAAATTGAATCGCACTAGTAATTTTTGATTCAGAAATACTCGCTTTGTTTCCATTAATTATGGCTATTGGCGCTCCGTCTTTTAATGCATCTCCAATAGAATATGGCAGACAGATAACCGCGTCTGACTTGCATGCAAGCATAACCAACGACTCGAAGTCGTATCCAGCAACGTACAATGGTTCGCCATCGTAGAATACTTTTCTTACATTTTCACCTAAACCGCCAGCGAAATGCTGAATAGGTTTTTTTACGGAGGAATAAGTCTGATATGTGCGATCAATACTTTTTCTACCAATTCTATCCAATGTTACCAACAAATTGGTAATTGTAAGAGTAGTAAATACCTGAACAAGCTTTGCCAAAGTGATCACACTGGCCAGCAACCATATGAATGCAACCCAAACGGTTAGTAAACTTGGTCTAGCAGCCTGCTCCATGCCAATCATTCGTAACGCCATTAGCGAATAAAGGAATGTACCTGTAAAGACTCCCAAAGAATGACGAAGCGCCAATGAGTTTTCAAATAATTTGGTAATCCTCGGCGAGTAGGTTGCACTACCAAACTGTACAAGCACAAATACTAGAGAAAAAACAATACCACTTAAAGTGATCATTCCCGATGCAATAGACGACAATATTGTAGACATTGTCGTTTTATCTACTGGAGACTCACGCCAAACAAACCATTGGTTGAATCTAGGAATTATCACTCCTAGCGCCAAAGCCACAGAAATGTATATCCAAGTTTCTATCCCAAAAAAGAAGCTGCTAATTGGTTTTTTCTTGAATACTGGTTTATTTTTTTTATTCAATGCCATTGCTTTCTCTTGTTCCTTAAAGAACAACTATGAGATAGCAACAAGCTCTTTCGTTAGACATCCTCTATAAGGGTTAAGGTTTAGGATTACTCCCCTTTTTCCTGTTGCTGATATTGCCGCGCATAAAGGACGTAGTTTTGGGCGGTTTGGACTATCATCTCTAATTCCTCTTTGCTTCTCGGCCGTATAGCTGTTGCTGGCACTCCCCTAACTAGGCTTCCCGGAGCTATTTTGGTACCTGGAGTTAGTAAAGAACCTGCAGCAATGAGGCTTCCTTCTCCAACTTGCACGCCATCAAGAACAATGGCACCCATTCCGATTAGGCAGTCGTCGCCAACTTCACAGCCGTGCAGTATTGCTCCATGCCCCACCGTTACTCTGTTTCCAACTACTAGTGAATGTTTATGAGTCACATGCAAACAGCAAAGATCTTGAATATTAGTTTCTTCCCCAATACAAATAAAATTAATATCCCCCCGCACAACACAATTAAACCATACGCTGGATTGGTCCCCAATTTTGACGTCACCGATGATTTGGGCAGTCTCTTGAACAAATGCCGAGGGAGACACCTGGGGAAACTGTGCCTGAAAAATCTGCAACGTCATGGTTTTTCTAGCACCGAAGATGACTTTAGCCCCACCCGTGCATGGGAAAAACGCATAATCACTTTCCAATACACTATTCCTCCGGCAAGAGCCCCCAATACGTCTACCGCAAAATCATTTATATCTGCAGACCGATGAGGCACAAAATTCTGGTGGATTTCATCGGATGCGCCATAAATCGCTCCCAGCAAAACCGTCCAAAAAAGGGCTGAATTTGGCCGCAATCCTTCTTGCCCCATTGCCAACGCGCGAAACAATATGAATCCAAATACAAAATACTCGGTTGCATGAAGTACTTTGTCGAAATGCTGAAAACTGATTTGTGGCAATGGCGGCTTGGACATGGAAGAAACAAAAAAAATCACGCCAGCATATGCCACCAGTGGCATCCAATACCAAACAAATTTAGATATTCCTGCCTTCATGAATAATACTCTTTCCCCAATAGAGCGCTTGCCGTGGCAGATAAAATTTCTACTTGCACAATGTTTCCAGGAACAGCGCTTCCGTCAAAATTAACCACCCGATTTTCCGATGTTCTTCCGGAAAGCTTGGAGGAATCTGTCTTCGATGCCCCCTCTACCAATACTTCTATTCTTTTTCCAACGTATTTTTGACTTTTTTCTAAGGATATTTCTCTTACTCTTTTTTGAAGCCTTTTTAGCCGCTCAACTTTTACTTCCTTGGCCACTCGGCTCCATTCACCGGGCTCATTTCCCAATTTTTCTTCTTGGCTAGCGGCAAGGGTGTTTGGCCGAGGTGAATATACAAAAGAATACACGTTATCAAAACGAACTTGCTCCATTAGCCATAATGTTGCGGAAAAATCTTCTTCGGTTTCCCCAGGAAATCCAACAATAATATCGCTGGTTAGGGCAATTCCCGGCCTTGCTTTTTGTAATTTTTCTACCTTTTCCAGGTATTCTTGAACAGTGTACCCTCTTCGCATGCGCCGCAATACTCGATCGGCGCCCGATTGCACTGGCAAGTGAAAATGAGACATTATTTTTTTTTGTTTTGCAAACTGTTCAATAAGTTCTTCCGATAAATCACTAGGATTGCTAGTGGTAAAGCGAACTCGCTCAATTCCCTTTACTTGGCAAACTTCATTTAGTAATTCCGCGAAAGGTATTCCACCCCGATAAGAATTCACATTCTGACCCACTAAGGTGATTTCTCGAATTCCAACTTTTGCCAAACCATTGACCTCTTCCAACACCTCGCCAAAATGCCTGCTTAATTCTTTCCCACGAACGAAAGGAACTATGCAATACGAACAGAAACGCTCGCACCCTTTCATCACTGTGACAAACTCAGCCACTCTGCCTTGCACCTGAGAGCAATCAGTTTTCGGAAAAACATATTCCGAAGCCTCAGACCACCCAGTCTCTGCTATTCTTCCTTGCTTTTGCTCTATTTTTTTTAGCACCTGGGGCAAATGCAAAAGTTTGTCCGGACCTAGTAAAAAATCTACATAGGGAACCTTTTTGAGAAACTCTTCTTTTTGTTGCTGTGCTACACACCCAGTTACTCCCAATATGGCGCCTCGAGAAACTTTAATTAATCGATAGCGACCTAAGGCAGAGAGCACTTTCTGTTCAGCTTTATCGCGAATAGCACAAGTGTTGAGCAAAATCAAATCAGCCTCTTCGGCGATATGCGTTCGCTCGTACCCTATTCGAGCTAGGTTTTCACCCATGCGTAATGAGTCAGATTCGTTCATCTGACATCCAAATGTATGGATAAAAAATCGACGCTTATCTTTAGAGGTTTCAAAACTCCTATTATCCGTTCGAGTTTGACAATGGCTCCAGCCTTCGCTCCACTCAGAACTATTGCTCAGAACTTCGCAGCCGGAGGGTTTTGAAATTGGTTTGCTTGGACTGCCATCCCTGCATTCCCTGTATTCAGCAGCATTCTTCACTTGGTCGTACATCCTCATTTTCCACCGTTCCCAATGAAAGCCCTACCTATAACATTTTTACGAAAGCGCCTGTCCGGTGGTTCTTGTAGTTTACCACCATGCCGCTGTTTGATGCCATTGAGCACAACTTTAGTGAAAAAGAAAAAACTATGCGACAATAACGAAGTTTTGGCTACACTGATTCCGCAAAAAGCGAACAATCAAAGAGAGCGAGAACGGCTAAAAGAGAGTATGCCCGAGTGCGTGCCAAATACCTTCTTGACAAAGTCACCTTGCAAACCCGATATCGGTTTCCAAAGGAGCGCAGCATGCACACTCGTATTATTGGAACCGCTATTGCCACTGGGGAACACCGGGTGAGCAATCAAGATCTTACCCGCGTATTAGATACCTCGGATGAGTGGATTCGCGAGCGAACAGGCATCAAGCATCGCTATTATTGTGGAATAAACACGACTACTTCTGACCTTGCTACTCAGGCAGCAGAGAAGGCGTTGCTATCTGCTGGCGTTCAAAAAGAGGAAGTAGACTACATTTTGGTAGCTACCATGACGCCAGACTACTACCTTCCGGGATGCGGGAGCTTGGTACAAAAAAAATTGGGAGTGAAGAATATTCCTACGCTTGATATTCGGCAGCAATGCTGCGGTTTTCTCTACGGCCTGCAACTAGCCGACGCTTTGCTACGTTCCGGTCAATCAAAAACTTTATTGCTGATCGGCGCGGACGTACATACTGGATTTATGCCTTGGAAAGAATGGGATTTTCTGTTTGGGCTTTCTGACCAGGGGCCATCGGCCAAAGATCGGGAAGAGTATTCTCGATTCCGTGATCGCATAGTACTTTTTGGCGATGGAGCAGGCGCAGTAGTTCTGCGTGCTGATTCACAAACCAGTGGTTTACTTGCGTACACTCTCCATTCCGATGGCAATAACTTAGAAGACCTCTATGTTCCTTCGGGCGGGACAGCCTTTCGTCCCTACATAAGTCATCAGCATTTAGCGGAAATGAAACATATGCCGGCAATGAATGGGCGGTCGGTGTTTCGAAGTGCAGTAACTTACCTTCCGCAAGCTATTCGCAGCGTTTGCGCGACTCAAGGGGTAGAAGTTCAAGACATTGATATGTTGATTTTGCATCAGGCGAATCTGCGTATTAATGAAGCCGTGCAAAAAGCCTTACGTTTACCTTCGGAAAAGGTCTTCAATAACATTCAGAGCTACGGCAATACCACTGCCGGAACTATTCCTATTGCCTATCATCAATGTCGCCAAGAAGGGCGTATTCAGCCTGGCCACTTAGTATGCTTTGCCGGTCTAGGCTCGGGGCTTCATTGGGGAGCAGCTTTAATGCGTGAGTAAGCTTGAAAACGGGACGGGCAGGTTTATTGGCTAAAATCAAGTTGGACGCGTTTTCCAGCGTCGATGCATCCACACCCAAGAATCAGGCGCTTGGCGTATTGCGTTTTCAACCTCGCCGGTAAGCTCTTGGGTCAGATTAATAACATCTTGCTCTCGGTCATTACTTTGAGTGGTAGTGGCAATGCGCTTTAGGGCTAGGCGGTGACCGCCATCAGCTCGGCGAAACGCAAACCCTACCACTACTGCTGCTCCCGTCCGCAAGGCTAGATCAGCCGCCGCACGAGGAGTAAAAGCTTTTTTGCCGAAGAAATCGACGAAAACTCCTTGTACCTTGGTGTCTTGGTCAATAAGTAGTCCTAACAGCTCGCCTTTTCTCAAGGCACGAAGCATATGCCGCGCCGCTCCCTCTTGACCGCGCCAAATGCAACTCAATCCGCCACTGCGACGCACTTGCTCGATTAGCCGAGTCAGGCGAGGGTCAGAAGTTTCTTTGGCAATGGTTTGGCTGGGAAATCCGTCCATGGCTATTCGGCGCGCTAAAAGCTCAAAATTACCCACATGTCCAGAAATAAATAACACTCCCTTTCCTTCTTCCATGGCTGCTTGCAATAACTGGCGGTCTGCAGGCAAAAACTCTACATAGTCTTGAATTTGCCTATCGATAGCACGCATGCAACACAGCTCTGCTGCACACCTGCCTAAATGACAAAAATTTTGAAAGGCTATTTGCCAACGCTGTTTTTGGCTTTTTTCAGGAAAGGCAATGGAAAGCGAAGCCAGGGCCTTATTTTTTTCTTTTCTTGCCAGTAAGAAAACAACTGCGCCAAACCAGGCGCCACCTTTTTTCGCCAAAGTAAGAGGTAAAAGACTAACTAATATCCAAATCAATCTGATTATGTAGTAGCGACAAAAGCGTTTTAAGCGTTTGCAAAGGCGTTTTTCTGACGTCATAACTAACCTTGCCCTCTATGGCGGGTAGGTAAACAAGTTTAGCACCTCCTACCAGGTAGTTCGGCAGAATTATTTCCGTTGTTCAAACCATGGCTAAATAGGACACGGCCTGATTCCCTGCCCCGAAGCTCCTTACTGGCCAGCATCGTATCTGACAGGCGCGACTTCCCGCGCAACTCGCGGCAGTTGATGCACTAATGGGGGATACTTTAATTGCGTTCCTTCGTATCCTTCGAGCTGGCCACAATAGCCGGCCTATTGCGAAAAAGCCTAGAGCGAACCATTGCCGACGGGATGACTCAAGTTACTGCCTATTATGTAAAATCAATTCTTGAAGCCTACCGACTGGTGTGTGCTAATTTGGAACAATGATTTCACTAAAAATTCTCGGCACTCTGCATACACCCTATAAAGAACCCCAAG
>JBNKEI010000067.1:0-4524 GCA_050288705.1 Myxococcales bacterium | reverse complement strand
CAAAGTGACTTAGTTTCTCGCAGTGTGAATTTATTGGCGCATAGATAGCCTTACCGCGAATAATCCGTCAGCTAATGCGACAAAACCAAAAAAGGTATGTGGTCCTTGGGAAATAAATACGTCTCCCCTAAATATTGGCGAAAACAACAAAGGAAATAATCTTGTTCTACAACTTTTCAAGGGACCGATAGGAGCAATTATGTAAAGTTGGTAGGACTGAAAGTCATCGGCGACGACATGCTATAGTTGCTAAAAGTCCTGGTTTTGTAATGGCTTCGCGTGTAGAGGGTGTAGAGGGAGAGCTTTTTTGAAAAAGACCTTCATCAGTTACAGCCATAAAAATGAAGCGTTCGTAGAAAAACTTTATACTCAGCTCACCAGGGACGGTGTTATCTGCTTTTTCGACAAAGAATCCATAGCATGGGGTGATAATTGGGTTACTAAGCTCGAAAATGGTATCGACGAATGTGATAATGTACTACTTATTCTTTCTCCCGCTTATTGCCAATCAGAGTGGTCAAAGCTGGAGAGGACCAGTGCTATAGCTGATGATCCTGCCGCAGTGAGAAAAAAAATACGTCCTCTGCTACTGGAGCCATGCACCGACCTTTTGCCCAGATTCCTCAAGCCTATACAATTTCTGGATATCTCATCTGATTCGAAATTCGAAAAAGAGTATCCAAAGATCTGTACCGAATTGGGCGGCATAGTTTTAGAGAAAACGCATTGTGTAGATCGTAGCATGCTGCCGCCTATAGGCAGACTGCCAGATCGGCACAGGATGCCCTATCGCTCACTTGGAGACGGTTTTATTGGAAGAGCGAAAGACATCTGGCAATTGGACGACATATTGCGCGAAAGCGGAAATGCCGCAATTAAAGGTGTAGGGGCGGTAATGGGAATGGGTGGACTTGGAAAGACTCAAGTTGCCATAGAGTACGTCCATCGCTTTGGTCTCAACTACCCGGGTGGTGTGTTCTGGATAGACGCTGATCGCGGCATTTCAGCCATGATTGCCCAGCTAATAAGGGATTCTGGGATCAGTATTGATAATACGCAGGATGAGAGCGTGCAGCTTGAGCAGTTATGGAAGGGCCTCAGTGCATTTCATCGAGTGCTGATAGTTATGGACAACTTTCCAGAAAATAAGCCATTTATCCCCTGGCTTCCGTCGGAAAGTTCTATTTGCGTGCTCATCACTACCAGGCGGCGTGATATCGGAATTAATTCAATTGATCTCAACTTTATGACGCCAGATGAGGGAGCCGCCTTAATCAATTCCGGAAAAAGGAGCTTCGGAAACAAAGCAAAGGATTTGGCAAATTTCCTTGGAAGCTTGCCGCTAGCCATGGAATTGGCAAAACATTACCTAAATAATATAAGGCCAGATATCTCCATCGACAGTCTTGTGAATGAAATAAAAAAAACAGGTGAGATGAAGGCCCTTGCCGTATTTGCTGAAAAATATGCAGATGAATTGCCGAGCCGCCATACAAAGGAAGTGGCAGCAACTTTTCAAATGAGTTTTGCAATGGCATCGCCGGACGCTAAGTTGGTACTGCAAGCCATGTCTCTTTTGGCGCCGTTGCCTGTTCCAAGGAAGTTGCTTAAGGCCATCTTGGGGTTTTCCGAAGGCAATCTTTTCGAGGACCGGCTTGGAGATGCCATCGGCGAATTGGATAAAAGGCTTTCTCTGGTCAACCTTGATGAAGGTAACGAACCGTGGCTGCATAGGCTGATCTTGGGGTTTGTAAGGACCACCGTTGATAACAAGAGCAAACTTTATGAAGAGGTATTGAATGCAGTCAGCAATGAGATGGCCAGGGCAAGAGACGACCATGACACGTCTGCACACAATGAACTAGAGAAAATTGCCCCTCATGCCAATGCACTGATCGCGACCGAATTCATTCATGTAGAGCAAGCAATTGATTTGGTATCTGATCTGGATTGGCATGCACAGAAATGGGGACGTTACCGTCAGTCTGAATATTATGGAAGGACTGCGCTAATTCTGGCTGAGAAGAGCTTTGAGCCTGGACACCCTAGCATAGCCAGAAGTCAATCAAACCTGGCCATGGTGCTTAAGGATCTTGGAGAGCTTGAGGAGGCAAGGGACCTCCTGCGCAAGGCACTTGCATCCGATGAGAAGAGCTTTGAGCCTGGACACCCTAGCATAGCCAGAAGTCAATCAAACCTGGCCCTGGTACTTCAGGATCTTGGAGAGCTTGAGGAGGCAAGTGGTTTGGCAGAGAAGGCTTACAAAGCTTACCTAAACCTGTTTGGTCCCAATCATCCTGGGACAAGAACAATAAAGAGTAATTTTGAAGCTATTACCGCAACGATAAAAGACGTTGCTTCCTAATTCGCTCAACGAGTCCTACCAAATTTACATAAGGTTCATTATCGGCTTCTAAGAATGTAGGATTTTATTTTCTTCCGCCAAGATTGGTGGGTGCCGTGTATCGCAATATATTCGAGTCCACGCATCGTGGGAAAATTAGTATTATTTTGCAAGCAATACTGTTGTAGAAATGCCTTCTGTATATCTACATACTTAAATATTTCTTTGGTCTTGTATCTCTCAGGAATTGATCTCCACCACAACAATGAAGAAGCTGCTACTCGCAGATTGAGGTCTTCTAGATACAGATCTGTCGTTGTTGCAATGTGAGTGCAAACATATTCAACTAGGTCTCTTGCGTAAGCTAATATATATGGTAGACGTGAATAAAGATAAGTCCATTGTGAAATCTTCGCATCCCAGTCAGAAAAAATGAAGTTAAGATTCATTTTCTCTGTTTTGTTTTTTGGATGCTCCGTTATTAAGTGAATTGCTAGGTTGCAAATGCTATCAAATCCGTCATCACATTTTTCATACCTTAATTGAGCCAAAAAACGTGAATCATACCTTTTATCTAAGTTGATATTTTTAAGCAGCTCTTCAATTATTTTGGCATGAACATCCGGTCCCCCAACTTTAGACGATCGAAGTTTCAAAGGATCAGATGCCAACTGGTCAGCAAAGAAAATTGGATCTCGCGCAATCGATTCCAAAATGAAGAGATCTTCTTGAAGCGGTTTTCTAAGCAGCGCATAAGTAATATTCAGTTTCGCCTTTCGAGAACACTCAAGTGCTTCAAAGATAAAATGAAGAAAATCCGATAGAATTGCAGGAAATACAATAATTCTGAGAATATCTGCTCGTTCTTCGAGCAACTGTCTTTCAGCAAGCCAACTGAAGATATCCTCAGCTTGTTCAAAGGCTATTCCGTTATCAATGCTCCGATTAAAATCAATCGTCTTATTGAAGATGCCGTGTTCTTCGCCTGAACGCAAAAGTTCCACAAGAATATCATGTAACGTAAAAGCAAAATTATGAGCATGTATTAATTCTGGAGGGAACCATGCTGTTATTTTACACATGAATTACTATCCGTTAATAACTGCTTAGTGCTTTAAATGATTTACACTTTCACAGTAAAGCTATAACTCGCTCTGAGTAGGAGTCAAGATGCTGAGCGTTTAAGGTGATTTATCGAGGAAAACAAGCCTGGGCCGGGTGTATCTTAAATAGACACCGGACTACACGTAGTGTCCTAGAATGAACCTTATGTTAAGTAGCTAGGACTGACAGTAAATAATTGATCTGTAGCCAGCCGGATTAACCATCCTGGAGTTGCGCTTCTTCAGAAAATTTCTTCGCTTGCTGGATCAAGCGGAATTTGCTTCCCTGTAGTCAGTTTAAGATTAAATTTGACACGAGCATATGAGCACGCAAACTCCAATTAGTCGTACGGACCTTCAGTTGCTTGCGATGACCCGAATGGAGGATGCGCATGCTCTTCTTAAGGGAAACCGCTTTAGTGGAGCCTACTATCTCGCTGGCTATGCTATCGAGCTCGGTTTGAAGGCATGTATCGCGAAAACCATCACTGCGGAAACGATTCCTCCGAAAGCATTCATCAACGGCATTTACACGCACGATTTACAGCAATTAGTTGCTCATGCAGGACTTAAGCCCTTGCTTGACAAGGATCTCAAGAAAAACCCCGTTCTAAACGGCAACTGGATGCAGGCTTTCCAATGGAACGAGAAAAGTCGTTACAAGAATTGGGCAGAAAAACAAGCGCGATCCATGGTTGACGCCATTGGTAGCGATTCGGACGGAGTGCTTCAATGGGTCAAAAATCATTGGTAGATAAACAGGTGTCAGATGGAGATCGACTTGTTAAAGCGCTCGATGCACATGGGGTTAACGTAAGAGCCGCGCTCTGGCTTTACGATAGCGAAACGGATAACTGGGAGCTTCGGATCTTACTTCGCGATTTCGATTCGCGCGCAGATCCACGAGAATTCTATCGATGTATTGCCGAGGTTTTCTGGAACGAACAACCATCTCTGTCTTTTGATATTGCGGACATCCGTGTTGTCGAAACCGATGACCCGGTGATGCGTGCGCTCCGCGAGTCGATTCTTGCAGAAACGACTGAAGTTTCTAAATCGCATCTCGGTGGGAATCGA
>JBNKEI010000066.1:0-8792 GCA_050288705.1 Myxococcales bacterium | reverse complement strand
GCTAGAGCTGGCCTTTTGTCGAGCAATTTCAGGAACTCGATTTCAGGAGGAAACAATACACAAGAGCGTACTAAGCTTTTCAGCGCACGAGAACCAATTTTTTCCCGGTCATCCAAAAACGCACCCCATTCCCCATCAGTGGGTGGTCTAACCGCAATTGATTCACCACCTTTAGCTGTAAGAATGTAAACCTCGGGGTGGCGCGATTTCAGTTCATTGATTACTACTTCATCCATGATTGTTCTCCTTATTTAGAATGACTGCTTGGTAATAGGAATGCCATTGCGCAAAATACCCACTGGATGGAGATCGAATTTAACTAATAGGCCATCGGCGCTTTGAGTATGATTCTGGTCCTCGTTTTTAATACGGCAACCAATAATAGTATCGGTAGAAACCGCATAGCCGCCAAGCACCCGGTACTGCACTACAATATCAAAAGGTACTTCGCCATAACCTGGACCGAGGGTGACTATTAAATCGTCAGCTTCTTCTTTGTGCAGCGTTATGGATGCTTCAAATCGGGCCTGGCCACGAGTACGACCAATAGGCATTGCTCCAGTACCGAAAACGTCTGCGCCCTCCAATGACGAACGATAACTAATTTCTTTGACTGCAAATTGCCGTATCGATGCCAAACGGATTTCTATTTCCGCCCACGAGCAACGGTGCCCATTAATAAGCGGGTAGGATGGAAGCGCCATTTGTTAGCCTTTAGATTTTTTAAATGGGTCAGCGTATTATTCGATAGGAACCAGCGCCGGGTTAAGCAATCCAATATCTACGGATATGCGGCGCGGGTAGCCTTTGGGGACAATTCGTGCAGTGGTCTGCAAGGTCTGGGTGGAAAGAATGTTATTGTTCCGAGTAACTTTGAATTCCACGGAGCTAGCATTAGCGGTTTTACTTGCCCCACTAGGACCAATTCCCAAACCGGATCGCAATTGACTTAAAATATCCGCTTCGATTGCTTGGGCGTCTGATTCGAGAACATTTCCGGTTTTCTCGTCTACGCGAATGTCATCGCACAAATATTTCAAAAGCGCGACTCTTATAATACGGCACGCCTTATCCATTACAAACCCATGCTGGGCGAATTGGAAATCGGAAGTGGGCGCGGCCATGAATCGACCAGCGGAAACATAGGGACCAGTAGTAAGGCCCACAAAGGTATGTAGGGTCACAAATCGCATGGCGTCCAAACCGGGCGTCACCCGTTCATCACGATATAGTTTCGTTACTCCCGGCAAAGACCCGCTTGCAACCCGTCCCCAGTCCTCGTGAACCGGGCCTTTACCGGCTCGGGCAAAGGCTGGCCAGGCGGCACTACGTTTGAAAGATCGCCCACTTAAGCTGGAAATGAGTTCACAAGATCCCGCGGCAACGCCTACTCGAGTGGAACTAAATGATGCAAAAGCCGCAATAAGCTCTTGATCGGCAACGTCCGGAGCCTCAATAAAAGCGCGACAGTAGCGGGCATTACTTTCTACCTGAGACATTACCGAGTCAACTACCGCGGCCATTGCTGCACAGCCAGGGGCATCTTTGGCACAACCGACAACATGCACAAATCGCCATTCACGAGGATCGGACAAAAGCCCATTTAATGCGGCAAATAACCCGGTAGCGTCATATTGCGGGGCCGAACAAGTAAACAAATAGTAATCACCCTTAACGTATGCTCCAGCGGTAAAAGTAATGGTCAATCCCGAATCAGGAATCAAATAGGCCCCAGCGCTGGGAATCATAATATCCACTGAATAGCTGTTACCGCCATCCAGTGAATACCGAAAAGTCCCCGCGCCAAGGCCGCCGTTGCTAGTGATATTTACCCGGCCAGAGAATGCGTCTAATGCCGCACCCGCTAGGGTAATATCCGGGCTTGTTCCTTGCTTAGAAATAGGCCCGGCCACTCCGGCCACGGCAACGGATACAGGCACGCAATAAATAGGTCCTCCCGCAACGTCCAAGTGATAGGCGGCAGCCTCCACTAAAGGACCAATGCCCAGAGTATTGCGCAGGGTAGCTTTATCGCCAAATGAAAAGAATTGATTGTGAGCGTCAGCACCAATAGAGCAGCATCCAATTTTTGCGGTAACTCCGTCTACTGCTTCGCCAACAATACCTAATGCACCATCACTAATAGTTAATACAACTTCCGAAAGCGCCATTTTTAATCCTATTGATTAGGAGATAGCTAGATTGGAAACCAGGGAAATAGCAAGGTCATAGTCTGCTTCGGTTAATTCTTTGCCCACTGGCCAATGGTCATAGGTTTTAGCGGCCTGGAATTTCCAGGGAATGGTTTTTTTAATGTCGCGCCATTCTTCCACTGTTTTCTTAATTGGCGGCGGTGTTTCGGTATTTATTGGCACGGTATCGCTCATTTGATCACCTTGATTTCTAATTGAGGAAATTTCGTTTTCAATGCCATGGCAGCTAGTGCGGTCTCAATATTTGCGACAGGCCATGGTCGATCAACCACTGGAAACCTAAAATGAACTGTTAAAATAACTAGAAACCCGTTACTGCAAAGCTCTCCACCAGTAACCCACTCCGCGCCGTCTGGCTCATAGGAATAAGCGCTGGCTTGCCTATGCAGTGCTCCCATAACCCTATGCATTAAGGCACGGGTAGAATCAATATCTCGCTCCCATATGTGGATGTCATAGCTAGCAAAATCAGTGGCTAATTGTCGGGGATTATATCTGCCCTGTTCCGAAGGACCAAATGTATCAGTTCGTGGAATCCATACAATTCGCGGCCAAGTGTCATTTTCGGCAATATATCGCTCGCCGATTAATACTGGAAAATGAATATCAAAATCTTTATTCAAGTCAGCCATTACCGCGCTAATAATTTTCGAGTCCATATTTCACCGTAAAAAACTGCGCTGATTGTTTAAAAAGCCGGCAATTGCGAGCCGAATATCTCGATCCCATTTCTGGGGCAGGTCACCTTTGCGTGGAAGCATGGGGCGTGCAGGGACTCTTACTTTCCATGCCCGAGCGAATTTGCCATTTTCTCCCACAATGAATAGAGGCTTGGCCCCAAATGCATTATACTTTCCCCGTAAACGATGCTTGGATACTCGGCCAAGGGGAGAAAATATTTTATAGCGCGCCGGATTGTATCCTTTGGCTTTGATGGTTTTGCCATATTGATGCACGCCTCCATAGTATTTGCCGTTTCTTGCCTTAGCCTTAACAATTAGTGCAAAACCGTTTGGTCGATCCTGTGCTTGCAAGCCTTGACGCAAATTTCCTGAGCGTTTTAGGTCACCAGCGCCGAATTTTCCTGGCTTCCAAGGCTTGCCATAAGGTGAAATGCGCGAATCCCAGCCACGGGTAACCATTGACCAAGTAATTTGTTGAGCAACCTGCCTAATCGAATGTGCAGTTCTGCCTTTTCCAATGCCGCCAATGCGTTCAATTTCTTTACGTAATTCTGTAAATGGTCCGTTAACGGGCATTGCTTTATCCTCATTATGATTACCATCCACGAGGTCTATTGCTGGTTACCCGAGAAATAGCAGCAGTTGGCGGCGAGGTATCTATAATCAAAGGGGTTATATGTCCCCGCGCTACCTGCTCTAGCCACCTAAGGGCATCGTCTTTTCTATTTATTAAAACAAGGTTATGACCAGCTTCAGGATTAAAACCAACTTGGGCAGAAACCAGCTCAAATGCGGCAATTGCACAGACTGCCTGGCGAAGGTCGTCGCCCCAATCGATAATAGGCATACGAAATCTTGCGCCTAAATACCCATTGGCTCTATCCGATGCCGCATTAATGGCTGCTTGTTTATCTTCTCGGGTAATGCTGGAGGGAAGGGCGCTGGGTCGTATTCCAAAGCGATCAAAGTCTTCCGGTGCCGCATAACTACTCATTGTATTTTTTCCAGTTAAGGTAATCTAGGCGAGTCGTGGCCACCGAAATGTAATGCTTACTTGATTCAATTCCTATTGCTTTTCGACCTTCCAGTAATGCCGCTACACAGGTTGTGCCCGAACCAACAAACGGATCGATAATAATTCCGTCAGGAACACATATTTTTACAATGTTTCGCATTATTGCGGTTGGTTTTCCGGTTTGATGGTGTTTATCAGATTGCTTAATCACCCCCTCTAAGAAACCCGGTAACACCGACGCATTTCTTGACAAGGGCATGGTTCCATTTGATCCCCAGACCACATATTCACATTGACTACGAAAACGCCCCTTCTGTGGCCGTGCCGCTTGGGTTTTGTTCCAGGGTACAATGCCTCTATAAATCCAGCCGCCAATTTGAATTGCATCAGCCATAACCGAGAGCTGGCGCCAATCAGTAAAAACGCAAATGGGCGAGCCAGGCTTGGAAATTCGCAAGCATTCACCTAGCCAAAGAGCGCACCAATAGAAATAAGAGCGCTGGTCTCGATTGTCTCCCGCGAAATCCTGGCGGGTAATGATTGTATCCCCGCTTGTATACTTGGCTCCAGTGGGACGCTCCCGGTCTCTGACGAACGTTCCGCCGCTGGAATATGGCGGGTCAGTGATTACCGCATCCACACTGTTATCAGGTAATTCCTTAAGAATCGAAAGTGCATCACCCTGGTACAGCTTCACATTTCGGTTTTCGTAATGGGGAACCAGTTTGCTCATTTACTTTGCTTTCCCGTAGCAAACATTTTTTCGTCAATTACCATTAGGTCAGGAAATTTTTTCAGTTGACTTATCTCGTCAGGACTCAAATCAACTTCGGTTGGAGTGGTAGACCAAAAGCGACTATTTGCCCAAAAGCCCGGTTGCCATTGGCAGCGTTGTTTTTCATCAGCGGATTCAAACTTTGGGCAACGTGCAATTCTGCTGTTCAGAGGTGAGCCACAGACCGGGCATTCTATTTCGTCAAGCCCGCGAGCGGCAATATATGCTTTCATAATGTATCCCTGTTCATAAAATTAAGTCCGTAGAATGCTCCCTAAAACTGGTTCGATTGCTTCAGTGATTTTGAAATGGATTATGATGTTTCACCGAAGCCCGCGTGCAAGAGCCATATCACGCATCTACTACAGCGTTTAGGGAGCATTCACTTTTCATAAACCCTTACTGTTGCGCCATTGCTTTGGCTGCTAAAAACCACGGTCCTAATCCAGCAGCGCCGCGAGTACGCACCCCAAACAAGTATTCATCACGCCAAAAAACGTTGCTATCATCGGGCTTATTCATAAAAGTAAATTCCGGCTGCAATCGTTCCTGGAAAATAATTGGTTTAACTGCCCGATCGGTAACCATCGCATACCAGGAGGTTGGCTCGTCAGAAAGGCGCGGCAATACCAATAAATCCATTACTCCCTTTAGCACGTTGGTAGTTGCCGAATTTAGTTCCCCAAATAGAATCTTGCGTGCGGTGTATTCGAGCTGGGGCGGTACTACTAGCAGATTAGGCACCAATTCCATGGAAACGCCATTACGGCCTTTATGAGTCATCATAATAGACCGTACCGAGGCCAGATTTTCCTCATTTAGTGGGGCATTGGCAAATAAGTTAGACTGCGTACCCGATGCGGGGTTTTCCGGATTAATGGGATGCGAGGCGTCAAAGAAGTGCTGCCCATCATAAGTGGTGGCAATGGTTGCCGATTTCAGCGCGTCAATTACAATTCGGTCGGGCCATAGTTTGGTAGCTCGCCCCAAAGCTTCAAAACGCGGACCGTAAACTCCCAGTTGTTCGTCTTCAATGTCAGTCCGTTTCACCCTTACCGTGCTCTCATAGGTTTTATTAGAAATCTCCTGCACCCGGCCTAGTAAATTCTCAATGTGCCGTTCACCAATCCATTCTCGCAATTCTGGCAATTCTTCCATCCAGGCATGACGAGTAGTAGCGGTGGTGCTAGTGGCAAGACTAGCGATGCGTTGCCAATAGTTGGGAGTATCTTCAAATACTCGCTGAAATATTAGGTCAAAAGAAACAAACGTGGCGTCTAAAGTCGCCGGGGTAAGCGAATAGCTTGGCATGAATTCCTCGTTTATTTTTTGTTGCAGCGCCGGGAAGTATTACCCATTACTATTAAACTTGACCGCTCAGCCCCACCTGTACCCAGACACCATCGGGATCGACCTGAATTACTAGGCCAGCGCGAGACCGCGTGCTGCCACCATCGGTTTTGGCCACGGTTTGATCATCTACTGCATAGCAATAGGTTCCCACCTCGGCAAAAGTAATAGCGTCAGCCTCAGCGCTATTTTCCCATTTAAAAACGCCTTGTCGCACCAATACACTAACTGCTCCGGAAAAATGGCCTGGTTTGGTGTTGTCTGCGGTTTCTTCAGCTTTACCTACGCAAATAATTCCCAAAGCGGTACTGGCAGGAACCGCAAACCCAAAAAATAGTGCTACCAGGGCACCATTATGGATTTTTAGATTGTCCGATACCGGGAGCGACAAATAAGTGGGATGAACTCCCTCGCCCATTCGTGGGGTATTGCGATATTTGGTTAATGCAACCATAGTTTCCCTTTCTTATAAATACTCAATGGGAGCATCAAGATCGTGAATCAACGGCTTATATTCAATGCTAACTCCTAGAAATCGGCCCCAAGCCCGCGCAGAATCGTAATTATGTCTTTCTAAATGAATTAAGCCATCCCGAGGAGCGCGCCGGTCATAAATTAATCGCTGGCCAACTCGGGCAATATCATTGACATCATCCATGCGTGCTTGCCAGTATTCCGGAACCCATTCAATAGCATTACTAACTACCGAGGGCACGCCTTCTACCACCCCGTCAGCAGTTACATTATTAAATGATTCCGTATAGGAGACCTGCAACAGTAAATGCATGGTGCGCACTGTTCGCCGAAAATCAGGCCAAGTTGACCAACCACAACGTACTATTCTAATTCCTGGCAGGTTATCAAGGAGTGCATTTATAGAGTTCTGCACCTGGTTTTCGCAGTAATGCTCACTATTAATCCATATTTCCGTTTCCGCTTTTAACTCATTGGCAATTTCCAGCGCCGCACCCGCTGCGCTCATCAAATTCTTTTGTGGTCGAATCGCTCCGAAAGCGCCGATGCGTAAAACCCCGCCCTGATAATGATTATGAAACCTATCGGCGCGCGTAGCCAAATGATCCACATAATAAAGATTCGGCAAATAGGCACAGGGGAAGCAATAGGCACGGTGCAGCCAGCGCACAAATTTTTTACTATTCCCAGCAACTTTAAAATTCTGCACCCCTTGCTCAATATCTATTCCTTCCCGCAGAAATCGCACCCCGTCAGTATCGGCCTGTAGAAATCCCACGTTGCTATGGCAATTAACCGCGAATTGAATGTCCGGGTATTTTCCTAGAATCTCGTCCCACATTGGCGAGCCAATCCAGGGTGCAGATACTACGCAATGGGTAACGGTGGGGTCCTGGCAAAGCCGGTCTAGCAAATCTCTTTCCTTTCGTAGAGGCCATACTGATGCCTTAATGCCGCAGCGACGCAGGGTTTTCGCGGTATTCAGTGCTGCCACGCCAAGACCCACATGAGAGATTCCCGGATTGTTGGAAAAATTCTTGTAGGTGATTACTAAATGAATTGGTTTGGACATAGTTTACTCCTTGTCATACATTCGTGCCGCAACATCTTGTGGTTTAAGATTTAATTGTCTGGCTACCCGCTCCATTTCTGGTGTAATAACTACTTGCTTACCCTCGGGCGGTGGCGTAGCAATCGGGACCAAATTTTTAGGCAGATAATCGAGCAAAGCCTTCAATGCCGTGGGGTCGGTAAGGAAAAATGGCGCTTCATTTGATGCTCGTTTAATATCCAACTCCAGGCGCTTGGCCGGGGTTAATTTGGTATCGCGTACTGCTTGGTCCAGTAATTCTTTTATTTGTGTTTCTTTGCGCTCATTTTCCAACCGGTTTATTTTTTCGTGCATAGCCCGGAATTCTTCGGCTTGCATTTTGAGTGCGGCAACGCTAGCCAATGCGTCGTTTACATTTGTTTTCCCGGTAATGGATAACAATTCGCTTATTCGTAGAGTGTTAGTATCATCTGGTTTATTCGGTAGTGGAATATGTTCTGGCGCCATATTAGTAGCCACCTGCTGGTTATCTTCCGCCATTTCCGATTCTCCGTTGGGTAGGGGTAGGGGTTGTTTTAGCAATTCGATTGCGGCACTGGGCATATTCTTAAACTGAGCCAGAGCATGAAAAACGGGAGGGGAGGCGTTAGACCTTGCTCGATTTTGGAGGTACTTGTCTCTTGCCTCATCTCCCGCGATTTCGTCAGCAAATCCTCTATTTAATGCGGTTAGTGAATCCATCCAGGTTTCTGCGGAAATCCATTCAGATAAGTCTGTTCGCTGCTGCTTTGTTCTCTTTACGTAGGTATCCAGCATTACTTCACGAATTGAATCCAATACCTCGGCCTGTTTGCGCATATCGGCCGCTTCGCCAGAAACAAAACCGTGGGGCTCATGTACCATTATCATTGCGCTTGCGCCCATACGAATTCGATCGCCCGACATGGCAATCAAACTGGCAATACTGGCGGCAATACCGTCAATATGAATTGTTTTGGAACCAGGATACCGTGCAATGGAATTGTAAATGGCAACGCCGTCAAAGACCGATCCGCCTGGGGAATTGATATAAATGTTAAGCTTATCAACTCCAGCCTGCTTAAATTCCTCTAGCGAGTCAGCAACTTGTTTGGCCTTAATTCCGTTACCAAAAAAGTCTTTACCAATAGAATCGTAGAGGTAAAGGGAGCCAGTTAATTTGGTTTGTTTGGCAAGATAACGAAGCTTATGC
>JBNKEI010000065.1:0-27177 GCA_050288705.1 Myxococcales bacterium | reverse complement strand
ATCACCCCAATCATCGCCCTTTTTGATGCACTGAACAAAAAAAGCCCAGATCTCGTAACCACCGAGAACCCGGGCTAAATTTCCCTCCAACTATGAGCGGGAAAAGGGATTTGAACCCTCGACCCTCGCCTTGGCAAGGCGATGCTCTACCACTGAGCTATTCCCGCAATATGAACCTACGAAACAATTACTACTAACCGCTACCAAGTATCTGTCTCGCTCCACCACCTAGCGACGTGGCCGTAGGATATAGCCAACTCCACGCACCTAAGTCAAGCAGGAATTTTGAACTATCCAGTTTGATCTGCATTTTGTTCCTTTGAGCCCATTAACAGCACAAAACTGCGGAAGTACTCCACCGCTGACAACACCGAGGCCACTAATGCGAACCACAGCAGCCAAGTACCCATGCGGTTAAAGTTCACATCCAAGTGAAAAAGCAAAAAGTTGAGTCGATAATTGTAGTGTACCAGCAGCGAGATAATTGCGGTTAGCTGCAATGCCGTCTTCCACTTTCCTCCCTGTCCTGCGGATATGACCATGCCTTCGCTGGCGGCCAGAGTGCGTAGTCCGGTCACCACAAATTCTCGCGCCAAAAGCACTATTACTAAGCCGCTAGCCACTCTTCCTAGGCGCACTAACATCACCAACGCAGCCATGACGATTAGCTTGTCGGCTAAGGGGTCCATGAACTTCCCAAACACAGTTACTAGGTTTTTTCGCCTTGCCAACCATCCATCAATCACATCAGTTACTGCTGCCAAGGCGTAAATAATTGCTGACCAAAAGGAAGAAATGGGGTCACCGTAGTAGGTCAACAACACAAAAACAGGAATCACTGCCACCCTGCCCATGGTCAATAAATTGGGCAGGTTGACAATCTCCTTCACAAACCGATTCCTCATATCACCGATTTTCCCCATCAATACTGGCTATTAGCACATGTCCTTGCCCACTCAGCTCCACTGCCGGAATCAACGTTCCGGCAGATAGCCCTATGATTTTGGGAGTCAGATCACCATGCCATCCGAGAAGTACCGATAAAGGTACTGTACAAGGAGCTTCACTAGTAACCGCTAGGGCGCGGATATCAGAAGCTTCCAAAACAAACTTTCCGTTTCCTTGCAAATGAACCAGATGGAGGTCAGGCGCGATTGCGGAAGGGACCCTCCCATTCTCAAAATCAACTGTCTTTTCAAAAGCAAAAAGGGCCTTTTCTACAAAATAGGACGATTCATCCTTCAGCTCTAGAACTCGATACGATCGGTGGGGAGCGTAAAAATACAACACCCCAGTTCCACTAACTCGCGCCATTTGCCTAGCGTCTTCCCCGAATGACTTGTCAGTAGACTGGCCACGAAAACGCTTCATTTCTGGCTGGACTTGAACTGTTCCGGAAATGCACCACAGCCCTTCCAGGCGAGTCCATAGTTCGTCATTAATTTTCACACAAAGCAACGGCGGAGATACCTCGAAAGCTTCTCCGGGAGAGGAGCAAGCAGCCAATTGAGTAAATTCGCTGAGCGCCATATACGATCCATCATCGGTTACTTTGGTTACATTGTCGGCTGCCGAGTTATTCCACGCACAACCAAAAGCCGAACTGACTTCTAAATTCGCATCCATTGAACTGGTTGAAAAATCGATTTCGCTAGGAGCTAGTGCTTGCTTACTTCCCTCTGATATTTTGACCAGCGTCCCCTCACTTCGAACACTGATGAGTTTTGACAAGGAAGAGGTTTTTGCTTGAGAGTTGTGTAAAATTCTCTCCATTCTCGCAGCCAGGGTCTGACTACCCGCCGCCAAAAAAGATTGACGCGCGCGCTCATAGTTTCCTGCTTGCGCATAAGCTAATCCCAAGTAGTTCTGAGCTTTCTTGAGATTAGGAGCTAATTCCAAGGCAAATTCAAATTCTTGTATCGCCCGATCTACAGAATTAAGTTTCAGGTGTACTAGCCCAAGATTCATACGCAAAGTAGGATCGGCGGGATTGTCGCTCACCAGCGACTGATATATTTCCGAGGCTCGATCTAGTATTCCTAACTTGAAACAAGCCAAGCCAAGAAGATTATTAGCTTTTTGACTTCTGGGCTGTAAGCCAACCGCTTTCTCCAATAGCTCTTTGGCCTCTTCGACCTTTCCTGCTCCAAGAAGCTCGCCGCCTTCGTACAAGTACTGCATAAAACCTTTTACTGGATTGTTATTTGCTAGATTGTCTACCGCCAATTCGGTCTGTTCCATGTCTTCAAACCTCACCAACTTGCATAGATGCTTAGGCACTTGAAAAAATGCCCCTTATTCTAATCTCATCCGGTAAAATCGCATGACCCTACTTACATAGTCTTCTGTTTCCTCAATAGAAGGTATGCCTCCTGCCCTACTTACTGCCCCAGGGCCGGCATTATAGGCGGCAATAACTTTTACCAAATCGCCCTTAAATAGGTCGCTTAACAATCGGAGATACCTAATTCCGCCAAAAATATTTTCTTTGGGGTCGAACAGATCACTCACCTGCATTTCTTTCGCGGTCTTAGGCATCAACTGCATTAGCCCCACTGCCCCCTTGGAGGAAACCGCTGCCGGGTCAAAATTTGATTCCGCAGCCATAATAGCCCAAGCAAGAATCGGAGAGACCTGATATTTGGAACAAGCTTCTTGGATAAAGGAAGAATATTGTTGGCCTTTTTGTTTAATTTTTGCACGACTACTCGAACCATAAGAGTGAGCCGTAACTCTGATGACTCCACCTTGGTCTTCAATTTTGAACGATTTACGCTCACCTCTGGGAATATTGGTAATTACGGTAACGCCTTCGCTTTGATAGCGATAGATAGGACCTGCCTGTGCAGTGTTCCCTAAACACATCAAAGTCGTTAGAAGGGTATAAAGTCGAACCATTTAGTAGATCGCAACGCCACGATGTAGTCATCGAAGCGGTGGCCAGTGTAAGTTCTTATGAGCCTACAAGCAAGCAAGGGTTGAAAACTCCATTTTCCTTTTTTTAATACGCATGGTAGCACTCGTAACCTACTGAATCCAAAAAACTCTACCAACCTCACCGAACAAACCCTTGCGGGTGAAGCCTCAAGAAACATGGGAGAACAGCAATGTCCGGTCACAATCGATGGACGAAGATTAAAAGAAAAAAAGAAGCAATGGGAAACACCAAGGGAAAGCTGTTTACCAAACTTATCAAAGAAATAACTGTTTCCGCACGCATGGGTGGTAGCGATCCTGGTGGCAATGCTCGTCTGCGTTCGGCATTGACTGCCGCCAAAGAGGCAAACATGCCTTCGGACACCATTACTCGCGCTATTAAGAAGGGAACTGGCGAACTGGAGGGGGTGAATTACGAAGAAGTGACCTACGAAGGATACGGGCCCGGAGGAGTTGCGGTACTGGTGGAATGCGTGACCGACAACCGCAATCGAACTGCTGGGGAGATACGTTCAACGTTTACCAAAGGGGGAGGTAACATGGGGGAAACAAATTCTGTTGCCTGGATGTTTGATCGCAAAGGCTCAATAATGATTGCTCAAGCCAATGAAAATGAGCTTATGGAGGCAGCTTTGGAAGCAGGGGCCAACGATGTAATTCAGCAAAGCGCTGAGGAGTTTGAGATTCGAACCGAAGCCAATGATGTTCATAAGGTGGCTGATTCACTTGGAAACAAAGGCTATCGAGTGTCGGAAGCAAAGGCGACCTACATTCCCCAAAACACCGTATCTTTGGAAGGCGAAAAAGCCCAAAAAATGCTCAAGATGATGGAACTTTTTGAAGACAATGATGATGTGCAAAATATTTACGCAAATTTCGAAATTGACGAGTCTATCTTGGAACAAATGTGAGTAGCTTTCCTAAAAATAGCGAGAATTTAGTTGAAAACAGAATTGCCAACGAACATGGGTAGTTACTTTCTATATAAGTTTGCGAAGAAACTAAGATATTTTTTGGCGTTCAATATGCTGACCTGGGGGGGCATTTCTTCTGCGGCAGCATCGCCTTCTTCAAAACCTGCCTTTAGTCCAGCAGAAACTCTTTCTTTTGAATGTAGGTATTTAGGCATACCAGTCGGAAAAGCCAGGATATTGGTAGGAAGTCCAACCTATTTAGACAACCAAACCATTTGGCCTATTACCGGCATTGGAAAGACCAATGCCCTCTTTGCTCTTTACCCTATCAGGGACAAGTTCACCACCTGGTGGAACCCGAGTAAGCATCTAACTACCGGTAATGATTTATTGGCAGTAGAAAAACATACACGAAGGCGTGAACGCGTTCGTTTCCACCGCAATAATGCCACTGCGACTACTATCCACGAAAAGGAGGGAGAAAAGAAAAAAGAGTACCAACATAGTGTACCTCCATCAGCCCAGGATCTTCTGGCGGCCATTTTTATGCTGCGAGAACAGCGGCTAGCCATCGGCGACCAAGTAGAGATTCCAATTTTCACCGGTCGCAGACTATTTACTCTTAAAGCACGAGCTGATCGCAAAGAAGAGATTGAGGTGCCTGCCGGGAAATTCAATACAGTGGTTTTACGTATCCAGGTGGAATTTTCTGGAAAGTTAGCCAGCAAAAGAGACCTGAATTTGTATCTGACTGATGATTTTCGCCACCTTCCAGTGCGCTTGGATGCCGAATTCATTGTCGGTTCCTTGGTAGCCGACTTGGCTAGTTACCGGAAAGGTGTCTCTCGTTTTCCCTGATTTGTTACTTGCTCTTGCCTTCACTAGCTTCCATGCCTAACTAGGTTACTTAATGGAAGCGAGCAGTGAAAAAGTCACCACGGTAATTGCCTGTCTGCTGGTTTCTTTGATTGCAAGACCGGCCTTCCCCAAACCGAGCAATAGTCAGCCATGGGCTTTTTTTGTTTCTGCTATGACCAAGGCGGGGCCCAAAGCTTCTTTTTCAAGAAATTACGACTTGACTCTTTTTGGAGCCCGAGGGGAATGCGTTGCCGCCCAGTTGGTTATACCTACCCCCATCCAAAAACTGGAAGCACAAACTTTGCCTTTAGCCCAAAAGCCACCGTCGAGCGTGGTCACACTTTTGCATCCGGTTATCTACCGAGAAGATTATTTACTCATTTCCACCCCTTCCAATATTGAAGGAAGTATTGGAAAATGGCCAGACCCGCTCATTCCGCAACGTGATTTCTATGACCAAGAAATACGCAATGCTTTTCCGGCATCTTATGCTGGTCCCGAGCCAATAGTTTTATATTATGAAGTTTGTATTCCTATTTCTTCGTCGCCAGGAACATTCATTGGAAATATTGCATTAACCGCTCATCAAAAAAAGAAACTCAATCTCCCGGTAAAAGTGAAAGTACGTAAATTTGCATTGCCCGCAACTTCTTCTCTACCCAATAGCTTTGGATTTTCGGGATGGAGTGCTGCCCATGGTCATCGGTTAAACCCCACTTCTTCAACCGTAAATAACTTAACGCGTAAATATTCTATTGCTGCTTTGAAACATCGCATTTCTTTTCACGGAATGACCATGGAACCGCCACCGCCAGGTTCGGATAGTTCCTTGATTTTTGATGCTTATGACCAAGAATTAGCGCCTTTTCTCGACGGAACAGCCCTTCCCAATGGAGCGCGGTTTACCAGTGTGGATGTGCGCATGCATCCTTCCGCAAAAACTGATCAACAAAAAATTGCTTATCTTCGTAAATTCACCGAACACTTGCGAAAACGTAACTGGTTTTCCCGGGCTTTTGTCTATGCCTATGACGAACCCAAGTTAGAACATTTGCCTTTGGTTAAACATATTGCAAAATTAGCCCATCAAGCTGATCCCGATTTACGGGTATTAGTAACCAGTCCACTTCATCCACTTCTAGAACCATTTATTAACGTTTTTGCTCCCAATTTAAATTGCTTGTTTTCACGACCAGCTTCCGACTACTGTGCGTTAGAAGTTCCATTAACTGACTATCAGAAAATTAGAAAAAATGGCGTTAAGTTGTGGTGGTATCAATCATGCGGAAGTCACTCTTGCACACCTATTGATCCCCACGATCTTCCCCATTTGACCTATTTTTCTGGTTGGGCATCGTACATGGTAGATCATGATGCTTTTTTAAACCGCGCCATGGGAGTATTGGCTTTTCTCAACGGAATTGATGGCGAACTATATTTCAATACAGTACAAGCCTATCTTCCCGAAAAAGAAAACCAAGCTGCCGATCCCTGGAAAAGCGTATGGCGTTTTCACGGCAATGGAGACGGCACCCTTTTTTATCCGGGGACTCCCCGGCAAATCGGCGGCACTACCCATATTCCCGTAGAATCACTCCGCTTGAAATACATCCGCGATGGGCTACAAGATTATGAATACCTGGTACTAGCTCGTTCTCTAGGCCTTGATTCGGAGGCTCGATCGGTGGCTCATGCTTTGGCGCCAAAACCCTACCAAATATCCAAAGATACTGCGCTATGGACCGCAAAACTACAGTGGCTCGCCGAGCGTATCGAACAAGCTCTGTCAAAATAGTCACTCGCCAGGTTTGCTTGAGTTGCCAACCTCTGCATTGACAAGCAAAATGTGCCCATGTTTCCAATGCCTCCCCCACGCTTCTTTTGCACTGCCGGCACGATAGACCAAGAAATTCATTATTTTGTCGAGCCGCTTTCTCGGCTCAATCTTGACGAGATCCGGTCGCTTATCGATCGCCGTAGCTATTTTGTATTGCATGCTCCGCGGCAAACCGGGAAAACCACTTGTCTCAAAGCTCTGGTCCAATACCTCAATGCTTTGGGCTGCTATCGCGCCTATTATGCCAATCTTGAAGGCGGCCAATTCGCTCGCGAGAATGTCGAGGAGGCCTTTAAAGTCATTCTTGGAGAAATTGCTAACCGAGCAGAGGAACTAGGAGAACCCCGCCTACTGGAATTCATTGAGCCAGTATTGGAAGGTCGCCGACCGGCTATTAATCGATTCAGCGAGCTACTGAAATATTGGTCGAAACTTGATTACCGACCATTAGTGCTTTTTTTGGATGAGGTCGACGCCCTGGTGGGCGATACACTTATTGCGCTATTGCGCTTGCTCCGCGCCGGTTACGATAAGCGCCCCCAACTTTTTCCCGCCAGTGTGGTGCTTTGTGGTGTTCGCGATGTCCGCGACTATCGACTTTATTCTTCAGTTGACAAAACAGTGATTACTGGGGGCTCGGCTTTTAACATCAAATCCAAATCGCTTCGTTTAGGAAACCTTTCCCCTGCCGAAGTTTATGAACTTCTCGGCCAGCATACTCGTGCCACTGGACAGGCTATTTCCGAAGAGGCAATGCGAATTATTTGGGACTTAACCTGCGGCCAGCCGTGGTTGGTCAATGCGCTCGCCTACCAGGCTTGTTTTGAAGATTCTCGCGCATTAGATCGCGCGATTCCTATTGACGGAAGTCGAATTGACGATGCCAAAGAGGCTCTTATTTTGCGCCGCGATACCCATCTTGATCAGCTTACCGATAAGCTTAGGGAAGAGCGGGTTCGTCGAGTTATTCAGCCAATCTTTCTGGGAAATTGGGACATGGTCGTACAACCCGACGATATTCAATACTCTCTCGATTTGGGACTCATTCGACAAACCGAACAGGGAGCGGAAATTGCTAATCCTATTTATAGAGAAATCATTCCTCGGGAACTGATGGTCGAAGCTCAGGAATCGTTAAAATCGCGTTTTTTTCCTGATTGGATTACGCCAGATGGCACCCTAGACACCCCCAAGTTACTTTCGGAGTTTCAGGATTTTTATTGTGAAAATGGCGAGGCTTGGGCTGGCCGCCTAGCTTATCGAGAAGCAGGACCGCAGCTCTTACTGCAAGCCTTTCTCCAGCGAGTGGCCAACGGTCAAGGACGCATTGAGCGAGAATATGCTTTGGGAACAGGAAGGACTGATCTCTTTCTAAAATGGCCACATGCTTCCGGAGTACAGAAAATTGTGCTGGAGTTAAAGGTACTACATAAAAGCCTGGAAAGAACAGTTTCCCAGGGACTAAGGCAAGTAGCTGCCTATGCTGACCGTTGCCAAGCTACAGAAACTCATCTTTTGGTCTTTACCAGCGACCAGGAGTTGGAAATCAAAGAACGAGTTTTTCACCGAGAAGAGAACTACCAGGGACGGAAAATCATGGTCTGGGGAATGTGATTTCTTCTTAAGACAGGCATAGATCTCTTATCTGGCTCTTAAGTATCATAATTATATGACCATTGTGAACGTTCGCTCTCCCCAGGATTCTGCGGAAGAATTTCCCTTCACTGGTAATTTGGATGAAGATGCCGCTTTTCGTATTTACTACCGAATATGCTCGGCAGGTTTGTCGGGAAATTGGAGACTAGATGACCCTCCACGTAGTTACCGAATATACTTCAAAAAAGGAATTCCTTACGCAGTGCATCCTTCCCGCCAAGAAGAGGACATAGGCAGTTTTTTGGTGTATCGAAAAGTAATAACCAAGTTACAACTAGAGGAAGCTCGCACACAGACAGGTAATGCGGAAGTAATTAGCGGCTTGTGCAGAATTCTGCCTCCCAATGAAGTATTTAACCATTGGACTGCCCACTCCCTATCGCTTCTTTTGCGAGCGTTGCTATTAAAAAATGGAACTTATAGTTTTGACTACCAAGATGCGCTTCCTACCGGAGCGATTGCATTAGGAAACTCTTGGGCTTTGCTATGCGACGTAATCCGCAATATTCCGTTGAAAGAGATTCGCCTAAGACTGGGGGCTCGTCTCGACCGACCATTGATGAAAAGCGGTGGTAAAGTAGAAATTAGTCAATTGAAGCTCACCCCACAACAAGTTCGGGTGGCCTCATTTTTTGATGGAGTCCGTTCGCTCAATCAGCTTTGCAGCGCCGTTCCCCAAGACGCCAGCATTATTCTGAACACCGGCTTTCTTTTTTATTGCGTAGACCTTTGTTCTTTCGGAAATACAGAGGTTTCATCGTGCTCGAAAATAAGTACCGAAGCTTCACCACCTCCTGCCGGTTCGAAATCTAGTTCCCCACCTCGTATTGGCCCCCCCAAAAAAAATAGACCGGCCGACCATCTTTTTGCCAAGTACTCTGCTCCTTTGCCAGAAACATCGCCGGCAACAGCTTCAACCATTCCTTTAGATCAAACTCGGGAAATCGAATTTTTACGCTCTTTTAAAAAAGAATTAGAGACTAAAAATCATTTTCAAATTTTGAATATTGCGGAAAATGCTTCCGAAACAGCAATCAAATCTTCATTTTTCCAATTGGCAAAAAAATATCACCCCGACACTTCTGCTCGAGGGTCAGCCATGGAGATTTCCAAGCTAAAAGAACAAATATTCGCACGCATTCATGAGGCTTATTCGGTTTTGTCCGACCCGAAGCAACGAAAAAATTATATGGAACTTATGCGCAATGGGGCAACCGATTCTATAGACCCTGCTTCTATTTTTGCCTCGGAAGAAGCATTTCAAAAAGGCTGCATTTTTGTTAAAGCGCGTAATTTTTCAGCCGCGGTAGAAAAATTTTGCCAGGCCATTGATTTATATAACCAAGAAGGAGAGTACTACGTCTGGCGCGGATGGGCGCGCTTCCTTTCCGCTCAGGACAAAAGAGCAATCAGACTCTCTGCCATACAAGAGATTGAGCAAGGGTTTAAATTAAGCCCTCGGTGCGCCGAAGCTCCTTACTTTTTGGGACAAATTCACAAAATGCTCGGCGATTCCTCCACCGCGCGAAAATGGTTTCAGAAAACGCTTACCCTTGACCCAAAACATGTTGACGCCAAACGCGAGCTTCGTCAAAAGTAGTATGCATTTAGACCACCACTAGAAAGAAGGATTTCAGTGTCACTAGACGGAAAACAGCGCCGAGCGTTGCGCGCATTGGGCCATCATCTCCAAGTAATAGTAATGATTGGCAAAGAAGGAATCACCCCCGCAGTTATCCAGGCAACTGACCAGGCCTTAGAAGACCACGAGCTCATAAAAATCAAGCTTGGAGAATCCTCCCCTATTGATCGCCACGAAGCTGCTCAGGAGCTAGCATCAGCAACGCAATCGCAGATTGCTCAAGTTCTAGGACGCACAATTTTGCTTTATCGACGACATCCGGAGAAGCCAAAAATTGCGTTACCACCGCGAGCGCTAATTCAGGGCGAGATTTAAACCGAACACATAGAAGATGCTTTTGCAGGTCATATTATTTTTCAGGAAATTTAATGGAGTTGCCAATGAGAGCAACTATTCAGCGACCCTTCTCCCCCGAGGAAGATGGAGCTTGCAAATATTCCCTCTCCCCCTGGGAGAGGGTTAGGTGAGGGTTTGCGAGTCTAGTCACACCCTTCCCGACATTTCTTGGTAGTCGATGCGATATTCTAGGTTTCGCCCTTATCGCAATTGCAGTTCGTACCGAACTCTCTTGTGGAGCAATGAGAACAACGGGAGCAATGGGAGTAAAAGAAGAAAAAAGATGGAAGAGAGGACTTATGCTAACCCTGCTACTGGTAGACGACGAGCCCCTCATACTAAAAAGTTTACAACGCCTTTTTAAAGGCAGCGCTTGTGCGGTCTTGACTGCAGACAATCCGGTAGATGCTTTGCAGATTCTCGATAAGCAGCCAGTAGATATTCTCATAACTGATTACCAAATGATGGGAATGACCGGAACGCAATTAGTGTGTCGCGCTCGCATAATTCAGCCACGTTTAGGTGCAGTTATACTAACGTGCGTTGCCGAAGAGATAAAACAAGAGTTAAGAGACGAAAACACAGCGGTAATGAGTAAACCTTGGAATGGACAGGCGCTGCTTAATCACGTATTTTCGCCAGTCCGTGAAGCCGCCTAGCTGTTTTTGTACTATGGTCTAGCGACTATCGTTCCTAAATACCCACTCAGTTGCGCTTTATACTCCAACCTTACGACGCCAAATTTCTATCGCAACCATCAACCCTTGTTCTAACCACTTTTCGAATTGCCCTTGGATTTCTTCTAATTGCATTTTAGTAGTATAAACAAAAGGCTGTTCGCACGCATTTTCGATCGTCTTTGCTTTCGGCTCGGAAACAAACATAGAGCAGCTCATTAACTCGGTTGGCTCGTGCCCTACCTTATGAAACGAAAGGATTATATCGGTTTTAAATCCATTTTTAATTGTCAACCGAACCCATCTTTTAATTTCGTTTAAATTTGCAAAGTAATCTAAACGTTTTGCACAATCGATAATTTGCGAGCGAAAATAATACTGGTTAGATTCCTTGTTCTGCTGGATAAAAGCTGAAAATCCGGTGTCAGTAAATGCAGTATTAAACTGATTAGAAACACCTTCCAATCTTGTTTTTGCCTTGGCGACTAATTTTTCAGTCATTTCAAGTTCGCGCTGCAACCTATCCCGCGAGGCAGCTTCATCGCGTTCTCTTAGTTTTGCAGCAGTCGCCTGGAAAACAGAAGATATACCTCCAGCGGCCTGATCAATCACTCTTGTGGATAAACCCAACGCTCGAAGGAAAGCCCGTTTTTCCACGTTAGCAAACAATGTAACCAGCGGCTTTAGGTTACCTTCGTCAGCAGCTTCAAGAGCAGCAATGTAATTGGAACGATCATCGCGAGTAAGGACCAAAGGCTGAAGCTCGGCGCGAAGTAATGCAATATTGGCCAGACAGCGAGCGACACGGCCATTGCCATCCTGAAAAGGATGTATTTGGGTAAAACGATGATGAAGGAAAGCTGCTTCCACTAGCGGATCTACTATGGGCTCGGTTTTGGAATGTGCATGATGCATCGCAATTAACCGATCCATTTCTTCCTGGACAAATTCGGGAGGACAATACTGATGGACCAGAACACCCTTCTACTGTACGAAATTCATTCATTTATTTTGACCCTGGCTGGCTTTGCCAGCCAAAGAGCGCCAAAATTGGAGGTTTGCAACTGCCTTTAGATAATGGACGGCCGAATATGCAACTCGGAGAGCTGCTGAGAATCGACTTCCCCCGGAGCACTGGTCATGAGATCAGTACCTTTTTGAGTTTTGGGAAAAGCTAAAACATCACGCAAACTAGCCGCTTCGGTAAGCAACATGGCTAAGCGATCCATGCCTAAAGCAATTCCTCCATGCGGAGGTGCCCCGTAGCGCAGAGCGTCGAGCAAGAATCCGAATTTATTTCTAGCTTCATCTTGGCTAATACCCAAGGCAGAAAAAACCCGCTGTTGCAGTTGCGGGTCATGTAAACGAATAGAACCGCCACCGATTTCAAACCCATTTAAAACCAGGTCGTAGCGGTAGCACTTTACCCGCCGAGGATCACTCTCTAAATAAGGAATGTCTTGATCGTGAGGCCGAGTAAATGCATGGTGCGCGGTAACCCATTTTTTCTGCTCTTCGTCATATTCGAACAATGGCGGATTAACCACCCATAGAAATCGCCATTGACCGCCCGAACCATGGCGAGGAATAAGACCGAAGCGCTTTCCTAAAGAGAGACGCAAACCGCTCATTATTTGATGAACTAAAGCTTCCCTCCCAAATTGGAACAACAGAAGGTCGCCTGGCTCCGTTCTGCAAGTCTTGTTTATAGCCTCGCGCAAAGGAGCAGAAATAGTTTTGGACATAGGCGATTGCACCCATTCGCCGGTATCACCAATTTTTGCGCGCGCTAGTCCTTTAGCCCCGTTACCTTTGGCTTCTACTTCTAGCTCGTCAAGATCTTTACGAGAAAGCGAATACTGGTGAGGCACTCTTAAGGCTTTGATTATATTGCCAGGCCCTAAAGCTGACTGAAAAAGGGGAACTCCCCCACCCTGGTGCTGATCGACCAACTCAGTAAGATCAATATGCTCTAGTCCAAAACGCAAATCAGGTTTGTCATTACCAAATCGACGCATGGATTCATCGAATTCCATTCGTTGAATTGGCAAAGCAATTTCCACGCCTAATATTTCCCTCCACAGTTTGGCGATCAATCCTTCCATGGAATTAAAAACATCATCCTGTTCGACAAAACTCATTTCCACGTCGATTTGAGTGAATTCTGGTTGCCGGTCAAGACGCATGTCTTCATCACGAAAGCAACGCACTATTTGAAAGTAACGGTCGAAACCGGCGACCATAAATAACTGCTTGTAGAGCTGAGGACTTTCCGCCAACGAGTAAAATTTTCCCGGCGAAAGACGACTAGGAACTAAAAAGTTGCGGGCTCCTCCAGGTGTATATCTGCCCAGGAAAGGAGTTTCTAGCTCTAAAAATCCATTATCATTGAAATAAGAGCGAGTTATTTGGTTAATGCGACTGCGAGTAATTAAAGCTCTTTGTAGTGTTCCTCGCCGCAAATCGAGATACCGATAAGCCAGCCGCTTTTGCTCGTCAGTTTCTATTTCATCCTCAATTAAGAAAGGAGGATCTTCCGAGGTGTTGAAAATTTCCAAGTCCGAGGCATGAATTTCAATTTCGCCGGTCTTTAGCTTAGGATTCTTATTGGCTCCCCGATCAGCAACCAAACCTCTTATTCCAATCACAAATTCGCGACGCAAGCTTCTGCTTAATACATGAGCCTCGGAGCCATATTGCGGCTCAAAAACCACTTGGGTGACTCCGTCGCGATCGCGCAAATCAATAAATACCGCGCCACCGTGGTCGCGCAAACGCGCAACCCAGCCAAACAAAACTACTGTATTACCATTATTCGCAGAGGTTAGTTCTCCACAAGTATGGGTTCTCTTGACCTCACTAATAAACTTCACCGCCATGTCAACCTCCGCGCCATCATTTATGTACGGCAAGGCGCACCAACTGGACATTACGAGGCAAATCCCAGAGGGTCAACCCTGATTTATGCAGAGCTGGCTACTTTAAGTTGACATGGCCGGGGTGACACTATCTCCCCATCGCGAAAGGCTTGTTCCCACCTGGACACTAGCCAAAAAACCTAGGGAGTTCCTCACTGATTCCAGCTTAACATTGAATCATCTGGAAACGGTTTTGTCTGATGGTATCAATATTGGCTTCATACTGTCTCATATAAGCGATATTTTTTTGAAGCTCGAGCGGGCTACATTCAAATGCAAAGTTAGAAAAACTATCCGCATTGTCCAGTTTCTCGTTTTGGGTTAGATTATTAAATTTATCTTCCCATTGATAGGCATGATCATCGGTACCAGCATAGTAATGACTCAATTCATGAATTAGAACGTCTGACTGCTCGCCCTTCGGGTTACTAGAAAATAAAGGGTTGTTAACATGGATGTTGCCAACTCCTTGCTCGGTCTCGGGATCGTATGAAGTCCATGCAGTACCGTCGGTATCGGGGTCTGCGTGATCGATTTGAAAAGTCACATCATCTGATTTTTCACGTAAACCCGCAAATTTATTAATTAGCAGGTCGAGCTTTTGCTCGTCTGCGGGAGAGGTTCCGGAAATACCAAAATACTTTTCCACCAGCTCATTGGGAGTTTTTTTTGCGCCTTGAAGAGTGACAATTGCATTATCGAGCATTTTTTCCGCATTGTCATGAGCGCTCAGTAATCCTTTCCGTTCAGCTAGGGTTCCGCCGACTACATCTGGTTGTTCCAGATCTTGCGACGGGGGTACATACGGATTATCTGGCGAAACTTTCGTCGAATCATTAGGAGCGGGTGTCGGTGCGCGCCTGCATTCAAAAGAAGATGCTCCATATTGCTGAGCACTCATTCGTGCTGTTTGTGTACTTTCAGATTTGGCAGCTTCTGGAACGCTATCACTGGAGTAAGTCGAAGAATAATGATTCCGCGAGCCAGTAATCCTCGATATCATCGCCATTGCCTCCTTTAGGCCATTTAAAGCCCTACTACGGTTTTGCGTTTATTATCGGGAGACAGTGGCGAAAGGTTGTCTGGTCTCTTAAGATTGTTGATGACTATTTAGCAGGGTAACAATACGAAGCGAATCTAACCTACTAGCGAGATATCCATTGTCGAAACCGTACGATCCCAAGGATTTTTATTATCAGAAAGCCAAAAAAGCCGGGCTGCGAGCCCGCTCGGCCTTCAAAATTGAAGAAATTGCTCAACGCTTTCATCTTTTACAAAAAGGGATGGCGGTTCTGGATTTGGGCGCAGCGCCAGGGGGCTGGCTACAATCTATGGCCAACAAAATTGGGCCCACCGGCCATCTTATTGGCATTGATTTGGCGCCTATTCCTTCTATTCCCAAGCCTTGGATTAAAACTGCGGTACTCGATATCCGCGCTCCCGATTTCGAAGCCAAGCTCAAGGAACTCCATGCTGGCCAATTTGATTTGGTTACCAGCGACATGGCTCCAAAAACCTGCGGTATTAAATCGGTCGACGAAGCCCGATCTTTAGAACTAGCGGGGTTAGCGCTGGAAACCGCAGGGAAAGTTCTTGCTCCCGACGGAAACTTTGTATGCAAAGTTTTTATGGGAAGTGGATTCGATAGCTTTCTGGCCCGCACCAAGAAAATGTTCGCCAAGACTCGCACCATTCGTCCTGAAGCCACCCGCGAACGCTCGTTTGAACATTATGTGGTGGGTCTTGGTCGCAGATCGGATCTTTAATGACTGTTAATGCTTCCAACATGTCCAATGGGCATTGCAGACCAGGCTATACATCTATAAGATGTATCCATGGAGAAATTACAAATATTGTTCCCCGAACCACAGCTCGCGAGATTGAGAGTTCTTGCCAAGGAAGAGGACCGTCACGTAAGCGAGCTTGTACGCAGTGCAGTCGACTTATTGCTTTCTCGTTATGAAAACAGTCAGGCAAAACCAGACACTCCTAGACCGACCTGGCATGGCGGTAAGATATTGGCTTTACCAGAGCAACTTCGAGAAAAAGCCTACGACGAAGAAAGTATTCCATGAAAAGCATGGACACCAATATTCTTATGTACGCCAGTAATAGTGATTGTCGAGAATACGCTATTTGTTCCGAATTAGTGGAACGAGCGCTTTCCACGCCTAGGCAATGGATAATTGCAGATCAGGTATGGTTTGAACTATACCGATTGTTACGAAATCCTACGGTTCTGGCTAATCCCTTGGGAGCAAAAGAAGCAGGTCAAACAATCAAATGGTTTCGCCGCGAATCAGGATGGCTTCACTGCGCATGGGAAACAAATTCGATGAGCAAATTGGAGTCGTTGTGGAGCGAAGCTTCTTTTCCTTCAAAGCGAGTTTTTGACTTAATTCTTGCACTGACTCTCAAAAACAACGGCGTGACCGAGTTTTACACACGTAACTCGCGAGATTTCAAAGAATTCGGTTTTTTTTCCGTAGTCAACCCTCTTGAGCTTTTGTAGCCTTGAATTTGTAGCAATGACGAGCAACAGATTCAATAACCCCTACCTCTTAGCCAAAGCGCATGCTATAAGCCCGCCATGACTATACGAACTCGAATTGCTCCTAGCCCCACTGGCGATCCTCACGTAGGAACCGCTTACATCGCCTTGTTCAATGCGGTTTTTGCTAAAAAGCATGGCGGGCAGTTTATTTTGCGTATTGAAGACACTGACCGCACCCGTTCTACTGAAGAATCAGAGGCCGCCATATTGCGCGCTTTGCGATGGGTTGGCCTTGACTGGGATGAAGGTCCGGACATTGGCGGCCCACTGGGACCCTACCGGCAGAGCGAAAGAGCTTCTATTTACCGAGAGCATGCGCAAATTCTCTTGGAAAAAGGCGCTGCTTACCGCTGCTTTTGTACGCCAGAAAGACTAACTGATTTAAGAAAAAGACAATTGGCCCAAAAAAGCCCTCCCGGATATGACGGACTGTGCCGAGGCGTACTTAGCGAAGAATCCAATAAACGAGCTGCCGCTGGTGAGCCATACGTAATTCGACTTTCTATGCCACGCACGGGAGACACCATTTTCCGCGACCGCTTGCGGGGCGACATTAAATTCGCTAATTCGGGAATTGACGACCAAGTTTTGCTCAAGTCTGACGGGTTTCCTACCTATCATTTAGCCAATGTAGTAGACGACCATTTAATGAAAATCACCCATGTTATTCGGGCGGAAGAATGGATAAGTTCTACTCCCAAACATGTAGCTCTCTATAATGCTTTTGGTTGGGAAATGCCCGAATGGGCGCACATGCCTTTGCTGCGCAATAAAGATAAATCAAAAATCAGCAAACGAAAAAATCCAGTTTCGTTAGATTATTATCGCGATGCTGGTATTCTTCCCGAAGCCTTGCGTAATTTTTTAGGACTAATGGGCTGGTCAATAGCTGCCGATCGGGAAAAGTTTACTTTAGAAGAAATGGTAGCCGCCTTTGATCTTGATCGCGTTTCTACCGGAGAACCGGTTTTCGATTTGATCAAACTGCTAGATCTCAACGGCCAATACATACGCGAACTTTCAGTTGCAGCGCTCACTGCCCGGCTAGTTGATTGGAAAATATCTTCCCAGTTTATAGAGCGAGTGGTGCCTTTGGTGCACGAAAGAATGCGTACCTTGACCGATTTTGTCGATCAAGCTGATTTTTTCTTTACCGGCGATTTTGATTTAAAGCAGGTGGTAAATGAATTAATCCCTAAGGGCCGCACTGCTCAAGAAACCGCCGATATGTTGCAAGAGTATTTGGAAAATCTCGATTCTTCTAAAGACAAAAAGCGCGTCGAGTTTACCGACAAAACACTAGAAGAATTTTCTCGTAATTTTTGCAAAACGCAAGAAATCAAGCCTCGCGAATTGTTTATGTCTCTGCGCGTAGCTATTACCGCCAAAACCGCCACTCCTCCGCTTTTTTCCACCATGGAAATTTTGGGCAGGGAGTTGACTCGCCGACGAATTCGCAATGCTATTGATTTTTTGAAAGCTTACCGATCCGCTCAATAGGTTGTTTTTTATGCTGCTGCTTGGTTTAGACACTGCAACACTTACTTTTTCGGCAGCTTTAGTGGAACGGAGCGAAAATGGAGACCGCCTCCTGGGAAGTATCCAGGAGCCTCCTCCCACCCCACATAGCGATTTATTGCCTAATAGCATTGAGCAGCTTCTAAAGTCGGCAAGGGTCACCATTAAAGATTTGACTGCGGTGGTAGTTGGTTTGGGACCAGGATCATTTACTGGCCTACGTATTAGCCTAGCCACCGCAAAAGGATTATGTTATGCAGCGCAAATTCCTTTGATTGGCGAGTCTTCTCTAAGAGCTATGGCCACCGCTGCTCTACCTCAATGTCCTTCAGGACATTTGCTAGTTCCTTGCTTAGATGCCCGAAAAGGCGAAGTATACGCTGGGTTTTATCGTGCAACTCGCGCTACACCAAACTCAGAAAATGAATTAGAAGAAGTAAAACCAGAAATAGCCATTTCCCCCGCTCGGCTTTTGGAGCACTTGCACGAGTGCAATGCCTGCATTTTTGGAATTGGGAAAGAAGCATATTCGTTGCTTCGCGAATCACCACCTACACCGATTACTGTTCAGACCCCCGACGCCTTCGCTTTAGTCAAGTCAATACGAAATATTCCGAAATATGACTCCCAAACTGTATTTTCTTTAGAACCGCATTATGTTCGGCCGAGTGACGCTGAATGGAAAGCAAAACCAGCGTCACTGAAAAAAAACTAGGGGTACCTTACGGCCAAACAAAAAGAGTGGATAAGCTTTCTCCACTATGAATGCGGCGGATTGCTTCTCCAAAAATTCGTGCCGTAGATAGGACTTCCATTACTCCGCTATTTTGTGCTTCCGGAGAAAGCGGAATAGTATCGCTCACTACTACTCTCTCAAAAGGTGATTCTTTTATTCGCTTAACCGCTGGTCCACTCAATACCGGATGAACGGAATAAGCATGCACCTGACGTGCCCCGTGTTTTTTTAATGCCGCCGCTGCCAAGGTTAGCGTACCCGCGGTGTCTACCATGTCGTCAAGAAGAATAGCTACTTTATCTTCCACATCCCCAATGAGACTCATTACTTCGGCCACATTAGGCTTGGTACGCCGCTTGTCCACAATAGCCAAGGGACATCCTAATCGCTTGGAATAAGCACGCGCTCTCTCTACCCCTCCTGCATCGGGAGACACAATTACAATTTCTTCCGAATCAGGAAAGGTCTGCTTAATGTGCTCTAAAAAAAGTGGTTGTGCATAAAGATGGTCGAAAGGAATATTGAAAAACCCCTGAATTTGCCCGGCATGCATATCCATAGAAAGAACACGCGTAACTCCGGCGGTTTCAATGAGGTCGGCAACTAATTTGGCAGTAATAGGCGCCCGAGGAGCTACTTTGCGGTCTTGTCTCCCGTAACCATAATACGGAATTACTGCAGTTATGGAGCCCGCCGATGCTCTCTTCAACGCATCGCACAGAATTAGCAACTCCATTAAATGATCGTTAGCCGGAGGACAGGTTGGCTGAACAATGAACGTGTCACAACCACGAACATTTTCTCCTACTTCTACGTTGATTTCTCCATCCGAAAACCGGCCTACTTCTGCCTTGGAAAGTGGCTGGTCTAAATATTCACCAACTGACTCTGCAAGTTTAGGGTTAGCAGTTCCGGTAAAAATCCTTAATTCGCCCCGCAATGATGTAGTTTTCATGGTTGAGCCTGGGGAAAAACCCGTCTTATTTCCTTGTCATACTCGTCCAAAATTATTTTTTCCATTTTTTGGCGAGTTTCGGCATTTAGTGGATGAGCGATGTCTTTGAACGTACCATCTTTGCGACGTTTAGCCGGCATTGCAATGAACAAACCATCACTTCCGTGAATAACCTTTAGATCTCTAACTACAAAACAGCTATCCAAGGTAATAGTAACGTATGCTTTTAGCTTGTCTTCATTAACTGGGTAAACTCTAACGTCGGTGATATCCATGGCGTGTGCTCCTCCACGGCGCCAAAAACACCTAAACGCCAGGCGCACCCGGAGCATGCTTCGCTACCATGTTCAGCCTTAGTCTGTCAATGGAGAGAGATTGCAAAACCTCAATTTTTTCCACCTTGAGCAAGCAAAAGCTGCGGTCTCGGATCTCGCGATGCTTCAAAGCAAAGACAGCGGATCAACGTCTACCGAAATTTTAATGGTTCGCGAAAAGGTGCGGGAAACTTCTTCTAAGACTTGAGCTACTGGCACTAAAGATCGCGAGGTAGGCCCTTTAACTAAGAATTGCCAACGGGTTTTGCCTTTCAAGCGAGAGATAGGCGCTGGCGCTGGGCCTAAAAGGCGCAGCTTTCCCGAAGATTTTTTCAGCAAGGGCGCTACCATTTGCACTAGTTTAACTGCGGCTTCTCCGGTTTGCTGCGGAGATTTACTGTCTATACGCACTGCCAATAGTCGGCAGAACGGCGGATAATAATAGGCTTTGCGTAGCTTCATTTCCCGTTCGGCAAAAGTGGAATAGTCGTGCCCCACTACACAGGCAACTGCATCCGCCTGAGGATTAAAGGTTTGCACAATGACCTCGCCCGCTTCTTGGCCTCGTCCAGCTCGACCGGCAACCTGAGCGAGCAACTGAAATGTCCGCTCTGCAGCTCGAAAATCAGGCAAATTAAGTGAAGCATCGGCCAATAACACTCCAACCAAGGTAACCCCGGGGAAATCGTGACCCTTGGCCACCATCTGCGTCCCCACCAAAATATCTTGTTCGCCCCTGCCAAATCGGGCAAGCAAAGTTTCTATTTGGTCAGCACGAGTAGCCGAATCTCGATCGAGACGAGCGATCCTCGCTTGGGGAAAAACTTTCTGGAGTTCTGCTTCCACTCGCTCAGTGCCCATCCCTAGGCTTTCGATAGGACCTGCACACGAAGGACACCATTGAGGCAAAGGCTCCCGATATCCGCAATAGTGACATAACAGACTGCCCAGCGAGCGATGCCAGGTAAGACTTACTGCGCATCGCTTACAGGAAAGCGTTTGCCCGCAAGCCAAACAAAAGTGATAAGTTGACTGTCCGCGACGGTTAAGAAACAAAATGGCCTGTTTGCCTTTATGAAGCACCTTTTCAATTGCCTGAGCAAGCTCGACAGAGATTAATGGCGAAGACAGGGTAGACTCGTCCGACTGGATTTTCAGGGAGCTTTCTTCCGAAGCTAGCACACTAGCTGGATATGTAGGCTCTAAGATGGGGTCTACAGTAGCAGGCGATACCAAAGAAGCTGCTTGGTAGTTAACAGCAGATTCGGCGGCTCGTAGCTTAATTTTGGCAGCAAGTTGAGGAAAAGCGGCGTCAATGTGTTGCGAGGTAGTAAGTCTCATATCTACCATGCGCACAACCGGCATAGGCCGGTTATCTACCCTCTGCAGCAACTGAAGAAGTCGGTAGCGTCCCAAGCGAACGTTTTGCAAACTTTCCAGAGAAGGCGTAGCCGACCCTAGCACCACCGGACAACCAGTTTGCTGACCGCGAACAACTGCCAAGTCACGGGCATGATAGCGAAATTTTTCTTCCTGCTTAAAAGAACTATCGTGCTCTTCGTCTACTACCACTATTCCCAGCTTGCAAACCGGAGCAAAAATCGCGGAACGAACTCCTATAGCCAATACTGCGTCTCCCCGCTGAAGCCGTTCCCACTCTTGAGTGCGTTCAGCGGAGCGCATCCCCGAATGAAGAATAGCTACTTGGCTAGCAAAGCGAGATTTGAATCGGCCTACCAATTGGGGCGTCAAAGCAATTTCTGGAACCAGAACCAGCGCTCCTTTGCCACTGCCTAAGACACTATCAATAATACGCATATAGACTTCGGTTTTCCCCGAACCAGTAACTCCGTGAAGAAGGAAAGGCTTGAAGCTGTTTTGAAGACATGCTTCTTTAACAACCTCAACGGCTTGCGCTTGCTCAAAGGTGAGAACAGGAATTGTTTCTGACCGAAACTCTGGGGCTTGCTTAGTTTTGTTTTTAGGGTTTTTGCGACGGGTTGGCGAGCGTTTGCTTCCGCTTAAACCCGGCGGTAGCGCACAGCGAAATACCTCTCCCAAGGGATGGCGATAGTAACTAGCCGCCCACTGTAATAGAGCGAGAAGTTCCGGAGAGAATACCGGGTGAGGGTCAAGAATTTCGGTTACTTCTCGCAAATCTTCTCTCGGCGAGCAAGTGGCTTGGCGAACGATGAATCCCAAAGCTTTTCCTGATCCAAACGGCACCAGCACTCTTTGACCAGGCGCGACTGGACCCAATGAGGGTGGCAGTAAATAGGTATACAAATTACCTACCGGGCGCCCCACCGCAATTTCCACCATACTTCCCAATTCGGTCTCCCTATGAGATGTTTTGCAATAAATGAACGCTAAGCACATTACCTAGAAGACAAAGATTCGTCTTCTTCTGACTCACGAGGACTTATAATTAGAAGTTCTTTTATTATTAACGGGTAGGAAACTCCAAGCTATTGGGGGTGAAGGGAATGTCGTCGGAGTTACTAGCAATGGTGATGGCAGGAGGAGCGGGCGAACGTCTGCGCCCTCTTACTGACGTTCGCGCTAAACCTGCTGTACCGTTTGGCGCCAATTATCGAATTATCGATTTCACTTTAAGTAATTGCGTTAACTCAGGCATTCGAAAAATATATGTTCTCACCCAGTATAAGTCGCATTCACTCTCTAACCATCTCAAAGGGGGTTGGAATTTTCTTTCTCGGCGACTTGACCAGTTTATTGACGAGATTTCCGCACAAATGCAAGTGGGAACTCGGTGGTACAACGGAACCGCCGACGCAATTCGGCAAAACATGAGCTTTATTGAGCGAGCTTCTCCTCGCCTGGTACTCATTCTTCCTGGTGACCATATTTATAAAATGGATTACAGCAGAATGTGCTGCTTTCACGACAAAAAAAAGGCTTGCCTTACTGTTTCGGTAATCCGTTTACCAATCGATCAGGCTCGTGGAAATTATGGAATTGTGGAAGTTGACAAAGACGGGCGACTCATGGGCTTTGAAGAAAAACCTCTTAATCCCAAAGTTATACCTGGTACTAATGATTGTTTGGCATCCATGGGAGTTTACCTATTTAATTACGATGTTCTTAGAAAATATCTGGCCACGGGAATGGAAGATTTCGGCCATTCGGTAATACCAAAAATGGTTGCAGAAAACGAGCCAGTCTATGCTTTTGATTTTGCGGCTCTCAATGCAATAGAAGAATTCCAATACACTACTCGCGACGGAAAAAGAGTACGTGAACTAGTAGAAAGGGCCAGCGATTCAGACTATTGGCGAGACGTGGGCTCTTTAGACAGCTATTGGCTGGCGAACCTTGATTTAGTTGCTGCAGCGCCTCGATTTAATTTGTACGGACAAAAATGGCCTTTTTTTAATTCTCCCAACCACTTTCCACCAGCAAAATTTGTACATGAACTGCCTGGGCGAGAAGGCAAATGCTTTGATTCCATTATTGCCGATGGAGTAATAGTCAGTGGCTCCACAGTGCGCCGATCGGTGCTTTCTCCAGGAATTTATGTCCATTCATTTGCACTAATAGAAAATTCGGTACTCATGGGAGGTTCTGTACGTGGAGGCGAAAAAACAATCATAGAAACTTCTATTGGTCGAGGCTGTAAAATTCGCAATGCGATTATTGATAAAAACGTGCATCTCTCCGAAGGAACTATTATTGGCTATAATCAGAAAGACGATGAATACCGCGGGTTAAAAACCCAATCCTTGGGCAGCGGCGACTATATTGTGGTTGTTCCCAAAGACACCCGAATGTGATTGAATTCACTGCCTAGTAAGAAACAGTAAACGGAGAAAAATTTATTATGTCTCAGCATGTCTACATTGCACAAATCCATCAACACGAAGGCCAACAAATTACTCTTCGAGGCTGGTTGCATAACCGCAGTTCCAAAGGGAAACTTCATTTTATGCAAGTTCGCGATGGAACCGGCACTATCCAATGCGTGGTCTTCAAGGGCGATGTAGACCAGGAAACTTTTGAGCAAGCCGACCATCTGCCGCAAGAGACTTCTTTGGAAATTACCGGCACCGTACGTGCTGATAAGCGCAGTATTATTGGTTTTGAGGTGGGAGTTACTGCCATTCGCATTATTTCCAAGCCACTAGCCGACTTTCCTCTAGGTCACAAAGATCATGGAGTCGCTTTTTTACAAGAAAACCGTCATTTATGGTTACGCAGCTCTCGGCAGGTAATTATTTTGCGCATTAGACACACATTAATTAAAGCTATTCGCGACTATTTTGATGACCATGGTTTCACTCTTTTTGATGCCCCTATTCTCACTCCGGCAGCCTGCGAAGGAACCAGCACTTTATTTGAAACTCCCTACTTTGATTTAGGCAAAGCCTACCTTTCTCAGTCAGGGCAGTTGTACGGCGAAGCTGGCGCTTTGGCCCTAGGCAAAATCTATGTGTTTGGACCTACTTTTCGCGCAGAAAAAAGCAAGACTCGCCGTCATCTGACCGAATTTTGGATGGTCGAGCCAGAGGTAGCTTTTCTCGACTTAGAAGGCGACATGGATTTAATGGAAGATTTTATGTGTTTTATAGTGCAAAGGGTTTTAGAAAAACACGAAAAAGAGCTGGAAAGTATTTTGGAAAGAAATGTACAATCTCTTCGAAGAATTCAAAAACCATTTCCAAGAATTACTTATTCGGAAGGAATCGAGCGTATTCAACAAGCAGGACATCCTATTGTTTGGGGCGAGGATATTGGTGGGGATGAAGAAACAGTATTGGCTAATCAGTTCGATCGTCCGGTTATGATTCACCGATTTCCTGCGGAAATGAAAGCGTTTTATTTCAAGAAAGACCCCCATAATCCTCGCCTGGCATTAGGATGCGACATGCTCGCTCCCGAGGGATACGGAGAAATTATTGGCGGAGGCCAACGAGAAGACGACTTGGCAACCCTTACTGAATCAATCCGTAAAGCCGGGCTTCCTTCAGAAGCACTTAGTTGGTACTGCGATTTGCGTAAATACGGCACCGTTCCTCATGCTGGATTTGGTTTGGGCGTGGAAAGAACCCTGGCTTGGATTTGCGGATTACATCACGTTCGCGAAACCATTCCCTTTGCCCGCATGATTGAGCGACTTACACCCTAAATGGCGATTCCAAGGATACTGCTTTGCGACCCCGAGAGGACTTGAACCTCCGGCCTACGGTTTAGGAAACCGCCGCTCTATCCAGCTGAGCTACGGGGTCACGTTGATTTAGGTACACCATTGGCGCTCGCGCTGCAAGTGCCTAATGCACGCCAAGCTAGGTAGAGATTCCGGAATGAAACGGCTTGAACAAACAAGGCAAAATCAGCCAGGGAATATTGGGTTGGCTTTACCGCCAACCTACCGTCAGCCTCCCGTTAGTTAATGCGACAGAACTCACAGTCAACCAGCAAGGTTTTGACGTAGTAATTCTCGACGACATAGGCTACGTGCAGCAGCGTCGTGAAGAGATGGAAGTGCTATTTACATTCTTGGCTGAGCGCTATGAACGAAAGAATGTAATTATTACCAGTAATCTCGTTTTCTCTCAGTGGGATCGGGTTTTTAAAGACCCGATGACCACTGCTGCAGTGCGTTGTTGCATCACTCAATACGCAAACGAAGCTCCCCCTTTGAGTGAATTTGCCCAACGACATAGTAAAAATCGAAATGCAGTAGAGCAATTCCACTTACTCGCAGCATAATTCATTAGCATACAAATGGCCTCTCTGCGGATAATCTGCACTCCCTATCAGTTAATGCGACAGAACCCAGAATCGTTTGAACTGTTGGTGTAGTCGCAGGTGCGACATTTTGCCAAAGGTTCGCCGTCTTTCCAAGCATTCATGCAACAACGCAGGGCAAAGTTTTTTGGCTATGGCCTCAATGTTATTTCAACCACCTAGAGACCGATTTCTTTTTCATATCGTTCAGCTTCATTAGCGATGGCTTCTTTTGCTTTTTCTGTCCATTTTTCAGCTGTTTTATCAAAGCCATCTTTCGAATAATTCTCAATGATATTCTTAGCAGTATTCAATGTTAAATGGTTTATACCAAATTTGTCAGCAGCATACCGCATGCCTTTATCCTTGGCAAAATCTTGGACAGTTTTTTCTACTCCCTTTTGGGCAATATCTTTGGCTGTTTGCATAGCCGTATCTATATCCTTAGGATCTATACCAAGTTGCTTGCTAACATAACGTTTGGCCTGCTCCTTAGCGAATATTTGAACGGCATTTTTTATCCCTTCCTTGTTGGCCCCTTTCAGCATTTCTTTGGCTTTGGTGGCTATCTCACCTAAATCCTTGACTGCAACAAGACCTTTAGCTAATACCCCTATTGGGCCAGAAGCTACCCAAGCGATAGGATTTTTAAAGAAGTTATGAATTGCCTTGTTTGCAATTTTACTTAGCGGTTTTGGAAGAACTTTATTAGCTAATTTACCTAATGTATCGGCAAATGGCTTTGTCACAGCATTAAGTGGTTTTTGAACAAATGAAAGAGCCTTATTAGCTGTTTTTCCTATTTTGGAAATAACATCGGCTGCCTTACTAAGTAGGCCAGAAAAGAATCCCCCTTTTCCTTTTTCGTTTTTCTTTCCCTTAGAATGCTTAGCCTCCTTGGATTTAGTTTGTTGTTCTTTAGAACTATCTTTCTCGGAATTAGTTTGCTTGTTTTTGGAATTCGTGGTTGACGTTTTATGATTGTTCGAGGGGGTAAAACTTGAGCTGTCACGATCATGTGTTTTTGACGAAGTACTTTTGCTCGGCGATGAAGTGGTGGATTTCGATGGTGACGAGGATTTAGAGGACGATTTCGATGGTGACGAGGATTTAGACGAACTCGAAAGACCGGATGAGCGAGAACTAGAACTAGTTGATGAAACAGACATTTTTTTCTCCTATAATTGATTTGGTTAAAAAGTCAGTTGACGTTTTAGACTATTGCCTAAAACAAAATGCTTTGAGGTGAAGCATTAGTTGATTGTGGTAATTTCTTTTTCGAACCATTGCCTAATTTCTTCTGCTGTTTCAATTCCATGGGCTTTAGCATCTTGGTCAGACAAGACCTGCATCTGAGGTTCTTTTCCCGGATTAAAGACATATTCGAGAACAATTTCGACGTATTCTTTGACCGAAATTCCAAGGGAATTAGCAATGATTTGCGTTTGAGCATCGCCGAGAAGTTCTTTTCTAGCTTCTTCTTTTGAAGGTAGACTGTTTTTGGAAATATACATTTTTTCTCCATAATTGAGTTTGGACACTCTTATTTCTGAATTTGTGTTACCACTAAATTCACT
>JBNKEI010000064.1:0-8927 GCA_050288705.1 Myxococcales bacterium | reverse complement strand
ATAAGAACACGCTTGCTAAGCTGGAAAAGGCTGGTATCAAAAACACTGAACAGCTTTATCTAGCTGCCTGCTCTGACATCGCGACGCTCACGAAAATGACAGGATTGCATTCGAAAGACTTATCAGAGCCGATCGCTCTTTAAAAGAATTCGTCATTTTAGCATACTTCCGTCTGCTCACCGGTGCCGACGAGCGCCGCATGGCTGCTTTTCGTAGAGCCGTTTGACTTTAAGTCAAATTTGACTCTATGTCAATTAATGCGACAGAATGGATCATCTCCCTCAGTGCTCTCCTGGAAGCTCTATCGACCAGTGTAAAGAGCCAATCAATTTCATTTTTCAGACTTGAAGTCTGATGTCCGCCCACTTTAACAAATTCACAGTCCGCCTGATCTGTCATTTCATAAAATTCCTGATAGAGCTTGTAATTTTCAAGACGCTTGTTTTTCCTTGAACGATAATCGTTTTTCTCTAACCAATCCCGTCTTCCCGGCAGCCCCATGATGTTTTGAGAATCCGTATATACAGTCACCTTACGCCCATTTACATCAATATCACTGAGTGCCCATAACAACGTCTGCAATTCCAATTTTGTTGAAGACGTATTCTCAAATCTTCGCACCTTCACCTGAGACTTCAGAACATCCAATGAAAGACCGTATTCAGCCACGACCAGGTAAGCCCCATATCCGACATTTGCCTTCTGATTCATACTTCCATCGGTAAATAGCATAAGTTCGTTCATATGATTGCATAATAGGATGCGTTGTTGCATGACTCGATATATAAACGAAGTCTTCACTAGTTTAAAAAACCGTTTGTCTTGAGTCAGCGCCGAATAAGCACATGTTGCTTTTGCACCCCATACTACATGCTCGAATTTCGATTTTGCGCGCTCGAACACTTGCTCGAGCAGATGATCGAAATTTGTATTAATAACAGCGCCGCGTGCCAGACTTGGCAGGACAGAAACCACGCTATTGTCGAATAAGTCGCCATCTAGTTTACCGACAAGTTTATCATCACCAAATTCCTGTTCTATGATGTTTTGAAATTGTCGTTCGCCAAGCGCCTTGCTTACCTCATCCCCTGCATCTTCAAATTTGCCTGTATCAAGCTGTTCCTTAACAGTAGAATCAATTCCTACCTGACGTGCATAGTAAAGCAAAAAATTACTCCACCCTTTGTAACCAAATGGAATTGAAAGTCCCGCGCCGACAAAAGGAATGACACCCAGTGAGGTACGCAATTGTTTTTGCAAGCGTTTCAGATTAGTCTCGTTAAACCCTAGCGTTTTTAACTCATTCAGATCGAGGCCGCCCGGGATTGCAATGTTCCCCATTTATTACCGCCCCTTTTCTGGTTACTTTAGAGTACGCTGAAAACACTTTAGCAAAAATTAGTCCAGTCCCTTAATTTCAGTACCATTAAAAAAATACACCATCCCCGAGGAAGGTTTTTTTATTTTTTAGAAATACAGGGGTTCACAGTGACCTTCGAGGGTAAAAAGAAGCTCATTTACGGGAATTGGTATATTCCATTTGCTCCTCTTCTATATTCTTTGGCAACGTTTGGCTGTCATAGTAATACTGGTTTGTCTCCTGGCGCATCCTAAGGCAAGCTCACCTGGCTTTTGTAAATCGAAAACATATCTTCTGTTCCGGGCGTTTTTAACTGGCTTAACAAAAAACCGCCCTCCAACCCGCTATAGGCATCACAGGCACCATGATGGGTATCTGCATCGCCATAGACACGTGTCCGTTCGACAAGCTGGCCAGCGCTGCGCAGTAGCTGGTTACTGTTCGGATCAACAAACTCGTACACCCTGCAACCGTTGTAGCGATCCCCCGCTGTTGTATCCACCGGTGTGACGGTCAGATAGATTTTACCGCTCTTTTCAATTAACGCCGGAGCCTGAAAATGGTGATCGCCGGTATCGGCCTGCGCATCCCTTGGCGTTAACAATCGTCCAAGGTATTTCCAGCTTGCTGCATTGGTGATATTGCACGGGCTGTTGCAACTGAAATGAACCACGTACTCAGTCACGCCTCCTGTTGCAGGTATAGAGGAAGCATCGGCACAGTACATACTCATATGCAGTGTGCTGTTCGTGGCAAGCAGGCCAGGCTCGAGAAAAATACACCAGTTCAATTCGGCCGGATCAGGACCTCCCGGTGTTGGAGTTATACCGGTGTTTAGCTGAATTGCGGGTGTCGTCCCGATAGGAGAAAACAGCGGTGTCGCGGTATTGTTATTATCTGCTTGCAGACCCGCACCCCCAAACAATTTAATCGGCGTCGCTGCAACCAGACCCTGAGGTGTTGAGGCCATCTTCATCGCGATCCAACTATAGTCGCCGAACAAGGATGACTGATCTGCGTGTAAATACTGGAACCAGATCAATTTCCATTCTTCTCCTGCCAGCGCCCCAGGCTCATAGACCAACGACGAGGTTTCGTTTTGCCAGAAACCGCTGCTATTTGCCGGAATCGAAGGTGTTGTAGAAGCCATTGGCCCAAAATCTGTTCTTTCAACTGCTGGTGCTATTTCCCCTGCATCTTGCCAACTGACTCCGTTGTCATCGGAATAAGCCAGACGAATTGAGACCGCCCAGTAAACCTGCGAGGAATAATTGGGGGAGGTATCCACTGAGGAATAACTCATCCACATACGACCTGTAGTCGGGTCACGCGTTACTGAAGGGTCAAAAATGCCCAGATCTCCGGGGGAACTCGTGATGATCAGTTGCTCGGGTGCTGGAGTCACAGAAGGAGGAGAATCACTGTCACCACAGGCGAACAGGAAAAGTAGAGGCAGCAAGACTCCCACGAGTGTTTTCATCTTTGCCCCTATACTGACTTTCGACACTTGGACAGATTTCGTTTTACTGATTTTATTCTATCGGTCCAACTTGCCGAGGCCAAAGAAAAGACCATTGACCAGAGGCGAGAATATGCCCAGAAATGTTAATGTGGGAGCTAGACCATAAAATACCCATGGTTTAACGCAATTCCTCTTGTTGTCTGGCGACCTGCAAGCCAACTTACCTAAGGAATGCCTATGATGGGGGTGGAAATGTTCTCCCCTCTGCTACTTTTTTACTACTTCCACACTGTTACCGACGAGAAGATGGTCCATCAGCTTTACCGGATAATAACTACGGTAGTTTTGCAACCCGCAGCAACCAGAGATTGATTAGCGGAGAAAATTGATGGACCTCGCCAACCCCCTTTATGACGCAGCATTCAAGTATTTAATGGAAGACAAGCGGGTAGCAACGCTTATTATAGGCACTATTACCGAGTTAGAAATTGTCGATATAAACTTGTGCCCTACCGAAGTTACCTTGTGCTCGTTATTTGATCAGCTACATTAGCTGGCGACCTAAGAACTGGGTTTTTCCTCGGCGCTTAGGGTGGATAATCCTAATAGTTGTTTTGCTAGTGAGCCCATTACCCAAATGCAGTGGGCTTTTTTGCTGCTGCCAGGAAGTCGCTTTTTTGGTTGCCAGGCAACTGCAAAAATCAGTGTTTCATGACAAAAGTGTCACGAAATTGATCGTTTTAGACTATGGCCAAGTCGTCATCCTGGAAGAGATGACAGGGCCGAATATGATGGGAAGCGATCCGCTCGATCTTGATTATCTTTCATCACGAAGCGATACAAAATAGCCGAGCACTGAGCGCCGTTGCATCTCGATGGCCTAACGGTATAGCTTAGGCCTTGAACGGTTTGTCAGGAATTACACGCCATTCCTCTTGTTGTCTGACCGAAAACCAGGCTTAGATGAGGTTATGGCACCCTCCAACAGTCAGCGAATTTACCGAGTGCTTCGTATCGCCTCTTTAGGGCTCTCGTTGCTTTACATGATAGGAGTTCCTCTCTGGCATTTGAGAGCCTCAGGAACCGGGGTGGCGACTGGTAACCGGTGGTTACAAATTGGCCAATGGCTTTCTATTCCCACTTGGCCTCCTCCTCTTTTAGGGGCGCCATGGAGTGTGCGCCTTTGGGGACTAGAAATCTTGGACCCATTGGCCGGCCTAGGGGTGCTAGTGGCAGGCGGTTTTACTCCGCAAATACTTTTTGGACTAATACCATCGGTTATTTTGGTGGCACTTTTAGGCCGTTTTTTTTGCGGCTGGATTTGTCCTTACGCCTTGGTCCGTGGGGCCAGCAATCACGCTCGTTACTGGCTAAATCGCATTGGCTGGCGACCTAAGAACTTGGCTCTTCCTCGGCGCTTAGGGTGGATAATCCTCTTGGTGGTCTTGCTAGTGACCGCCATTACCCAAATACAATGGGCTTCTCTGCTATACCCGCCAGCAGTAATTGGCCGGGCATTGATTCGAACGGTGTTCTTTGGGGGACTAGGACTAGGGGCGCTAGTAATTATAGCGGCGTTCCTATTCGATACTTTTATAACCCGAGCTGGTTTTTGCCGCTATTTATGTCCCGGGGGGGCCCTTTTCTCACTTATTGGTGCGGTATCGCCGCTGCGCATTCAGCGAGACTCTACAAAATGTAACCAGTGCGGAGCCTGCGAACGGGAGTGTTCCCTGCTTACGGTTCCTGGCCCGGGAAAAACTGCAACTGGATGCGAGAGATGCGGAAGCTGCCTGGAGGTTTGTGTTCCAGGAGCGCTTAAATTCACTTGGAGTTTTCTTTCGCAGGGTAAAAGCCATAAAAACCCCCAAAAAAAACCCAATGTTTTGCTAAATGCGCCTTCTAAACCAGAGCGTCGAATACTGCTCGGAGCCTTGCCCCTAACTGCTGGCTGGATATGGTGGGGCAGAAAGGCGTCAGCTTCTTCCAAACTACTACCTCCTGGAGCAGTTTCTAATCATCAGTTTCTTTCTCGCTGCATTCGGTGCATGCGTTGCGCCGAGGTTTGCCCAGTGCATGCCATTCGCTTTGACGCCTCCCAGTACGGGGAACAAGCGGAAGTTCCCTACATTGTTGCTCGTCAGCAGCCTTGTGTTCTGTGTATGCAATGTACTCAGGTATGTCCGACTGGAGCTCTGCAACCAGTGCCCCCCCAATTCACCGCCATTGCGCAACAAGTGCGCATGGGAACGGCCTTGCATTACCGGGGTAAGTGTATTGCCTGGACCAGGCAGGGGAGATGCCGATTGTGCTATCACGTTTGCCCTTTTCGAGACCAAGCTATTGTTCTTCATGGCCAGGTGCCAATTTTTCAATCCCAATTCTGTGTAGGATGTGGCCAATGCGAGCAAGCTTGCCCCCAAAGCGCTCAGGCTATCCAAATTCGTCCTCGCAGTACCTAGAACCATATAAATAAGAGAGACTAGGCCAATGAGCCCCCCAGACAAAAAGACCAAGCTCTCTTTCTCTCGGCGCGATTTCATGAAAGCTGCTCCTTTAGTTGGTTTGACTGCTGGAGCTGCGGCGCTGCAATGGATAGAGACCCCCTCTACTCACGACCTCAACAGTACCCGCCGGTTGCGAGGAGTATGTCGCATTTGCACCATGCATTGCGGCGTCATGGGCTTTGTGCGGCGTGGTCGTCTGGTTCGAGTGGAGGGCGATATTCGTGCTCCCTCCCGGGGATTTCTGTGTATGCACGGTAGGGCTTTGCCTCAGATAGTGCATTCTTCAGAGCGCTTGCCATGCCCGCTCAAGCGAGAGAATAAGAAATTCCGAGAAGTTTCTTGGGAGCAGGCTTTGCAAGAAATTTCTCAAAAAATTCGGCACCTTCAGTCTCAATATGGCCCGCAGTGCATAGCGGTACATACCGGATGGCCTTTTGTACGGCATCCGCTAGTTCCATTTCTGCAACGGTTTTGTTACGCCCTGGGCACTCCCAATTTTTCTACCGTGGCAAGTCTTTGTGAGGCTGCCTTGCGCATGGGCAAAGCGCTTACCGTAGGGTCGAATTTTTCTCCCGACTTGCCAAACACGCGGACACTGATTTTGTGGGGGATAAATCCTCCGCGATCAGCGCCCCCAGTAGCTCATTTATTGGCTGCGAAAACTTCCCCGGGGCACAATTTAATAGTGGTCGATCCGGTGCGCACCCAACTTGCAACCCAAGCTACCGAGCACTTGCAAATTTTGCCAGGTACCGACTGCGCTTTGGCCTTGGGTCTGATTCATGTTCTTTTTCAAGAAAAGCTCTACGACTCTGAATTTGTTGAAAACTACACCGTGGGCGAAGAAAAGTTGCGCTCAATCGTGGAAAAGTATCCCCCTAAGAGGGTGGAACAAATCACTTCCGTACCTAAGGAAAAGATTGTGCGCGTAGCCCGTATGTTTGCTCAGCAGAAACCTTCCGCAGTGTGGGATGGACTGGGAATCGAGCACCACGACAATTGTTTTCAGACCATTCGCGCAGTAGCAATTCTTCAAGCACTGTGTGGAGCCATCGATACCCCAGGGGGTGGCCGTTTAGTCAATAAACCTGGACCAAATTTTTATTCCGAGCGCTTACCGGCATTTTTTCGGCTTGCCACTGCCCAGCCAGTGCCGCCAATTCCCCAAGTAAAGCCAATAGGGTATGACCAATACCCTATTTACGAAATTTTCCACCGCCAAGCGCAGGCTAATCTCTATCCCCAGGCTATTCTCGATGACAAACCTTATCCTCTGCGTGGGCTTATTTTGGTGGGATGCAATGCGCTAGTAACCTGGCCAAATAGCATTAGGGTGAAGCAAGCTTTGCAAAAGCTTCCGCTGTTAGTTTCGGTCGATCCTTTTCCCACCGCCACCGGAGAACTGGCGCATTACCAACTGCCCTCCTCAACCTTTGCAGAATCTGCCACCTTGCCTTCCGAGAATGAGGCTCGTTCGAATTTGGTGAAGGAACAAAAAGAAAGCTGGCCCGACTGGAAAATATTTTTTCAATTGGCGCAGGGACTGGGCATGGGCATGGAAAAATATTTCCCTTGGAAATCTTTTTCCGAGGCCCTGAATGCCCCCCGAGTTTATTACGGCGATGACCCCCAGCGATGCATAAAGCCTATTCCCCCAGAAAACCAAGCTTCCAGGCCTCGTTTTCCTACCCGTACGGGCAAAGTGGAAATTTATAGCGAGCTAATGGCTCAATGGGGCGCCGGCGTCCCGGCAATTCCTGATTATCTACCTGCCGGGGAGCAGCCGAACGACCAATACCCGTTGGTATTGCTGACTGGACGGCGTACTCAGGCCTATATTAATTCGCAGTTCCGTAATATTTATGCGATTCGCGGTCAGATGCCTGAGCCGATAGTAGAGATACACCCGCAAACCGCCGCTCGGGCAGGGGTAAGGGAAAACAGCGCCGCTTTGGTAGTGTCGCCTCATGGAAAAGCAGTTTTTACCGTGCGTATTAAAGAGCGCATTCATCCGCGCATAGCAGTTATTCCTGCTGGTTGGGCTCAGGCCAATGCCAATCTGCTGATTGGTGAAAAGCTGGACCCGGTTACTGGTTTTCCGGCATTTCGCTCAGGAATTTGCCAGGTAATACCCGCTAGCCGGGGATAAATGCACTCCAACTTCCGGTGAGTCAGTTTCTATAATGCAAACTGCTACCATCGAGATACGGACCATCAAGGGCAAAATACACGCTAAATCGTTCCTTATTCTTTAGCGTCTCCAGTGATTTTTACTGGACGTTTCAAGTAATAAGCACCCTCCCCAGCAAAGGCAACGGTACTGGTTGGCTGAAAAGCAATAAGAGACCAGCCCTCGGCACCCAACTTGTTTAAAAGCAGCTCGCTTCGAAAGGCTGATGACGGCCCTAAATGTACGACTTTGTATTCCCATCTGAAAATTTGCATTGGCCTCATTTTCCCTCCCGGCTAGGCCGTGACTATGCAAATGTGGCAACGGTGGGAGCGAAAGTCAGGCGTTCCGAATAAGGTAGAGTTTTTACCCTTGGCGAACACAATAAATAAAAAAAGCACGCACCTAGTAGCAGCACGTGCCTTCATCTCCTAAACTACAAAGAGAATTCACTGCAACGGATATGACTGGTTTGATGTAGCCAATTGTGAAGGTGTAACCGTTACATTGGATTGGCTACCATCAACATATTTTATGGTAAGCAGCAATGAATTCATTTTCGATTGGAGCACATTGGTGGGCACCTCAAATGTGTTTTCGGGATCAGTCGCATAAGCGAATGAACCTTTTGCCGAGCTAGCGGTGTCTTTCCACTCAATAGAATCGAGTGCGGTGAAAGGGTTGCGCACTTGAACTCGTGACCACCAGGCATTGCTCCCTTGGACCACATGCAAACTGGGATTCCCATCGAATACTTCGGGGTGTCCTTGGCAAGAAACGAAACGCCATTTCCCGTCATAACGACCAATCCCGTCCACCATGATCGCATTGGTAGCTGAGCCGCCCAGGTCAATACCGCACTGGCCGTCTGGGCATTTATCCATAACGCGCACAATCACTTTCTTAGGTCCCTGGGAAGTGATTGCAGTCACCTCTGCACACTGACCACATATACGACCGCCATTCCATTGTCCTTTACCGTCACCGGGCTGCACATTTACGCTCATAGCAGCGTAATACATGATGTTGGTTGAGCCATAGTTGCAAGCTCCTCCGCTGCTCGATGCGGTACTATAAGAAGTAACGTTTCCTGTTCCACCCTCGCTAGTCAAAACGGGATTCTTAGGGGTGGCGGCGTTGCACTGTCCTGAACACGCTTGCGGCAGACCGCTGTCCTCCTCGGAGTTATTATCATTATCATTGGCATCATCATTGGCATCATCATTGGCACCATCACTATCATTATCATTGGCGCTATCTCCGTTGTTGGCGCCTGCCAAATATGGTTTGATTAGGTTATACTTGGCGGTGTTCACGGAAACCCAATCGTCTTTCAAAATGCCTCCGGTGTCTCCGGAATTAGGATTTAAGCACCAAAATGTCCAACTAGTTTTTTTACCAACCTGTTCCATAAATTTGGTGAACCAC
>JBNKEI010000063.1:0-13106 GCA_050288705.1 Myxococcales bacterium | reverse complement strand
AAGGAAGACCGCGATTGGGTCTTCGAGCGGTATTGGCGAGGCCGAGATGGGCTCCACCGCGGCACGGGGCTGGGCCTTTTCATCGCCAAAGGATTTGTCGCAGCCCATGGGGGAAAAATGTGGTTGGAGAGCGAAGAAGGGAAGGGTTCGGCTTTTTACTTTCGGCTGCCCGTACCGCCGCGTGCCCACTGAATATTCCAAGTGCTGACCGGTTCCTTGCAGCCAATGAAATACCGCATAATTGCTGCAGTGACCTATACGTAGGACAAGGGTGCCGATCCTGCCCTGGCGGATGTGTCGGCGGGAAGCAACAATTTCCTCCAGGGCGCGATAATAGAATAATGCGCGGTGAGGGCACCTCTGGGAGTTTCCTGCGCTCGAAAGCCATCGACTCCCCAGCTATGTCGAGCAGGACTGCGCCACTCTGCCGTGTGGCGCTCATCTCGAAGGGGTCACGGAGGTGAAGTGCCGGAATTGGAACAGAGCGAAGCGGCTAGAGCTTTTTGTGTTGCGTTGCATGTCATACGACCGCCGCGCAGACGCGTCCGCCGGGAGCCCTCGTTCCGAAGCCGTCGCTCTGCGCGGAACGCCATCGTTTCTTCGAACAGAAGCGCTTCCCTTAGCAATCTACCTAGAAAGTGAGTGTATACATGCGTCCATCAGGAACCGGTTTAACCGTCGGCTATAACAGCAAGCGAGCGTCGTCTAGCCCCCAAGCGGCCCCCGCCCTGGCGCCCACCAGGAAACTCGCAGCGCCTTCTTCTGGCTATAGCAGCAGCACGCGAGCGAAGGGCAGCCAAGTGCCGTCTTCAAGCGCCAAAAAGGGGGCTCAAGACAACAAATTGAGGGCTTCTAGCTACGCGGCGTCTTCTTCTGGCGATAGCAGCAGCACGCGAGCGAAGGGCTCCACCCAGTCCGTCAAGGGTCCAGCAATGTGGCATGACGGATGGAAAAGATTTAGCAAGGAGCTGTACACCGACCCAAGAAAGGCTTATGAAGATGCCGTGATAGACAGGCAGAAGTTTGGCTTGGAATGCGACCCCCCAGCCTCGTCGTCGTCGTCTTACTACTCTGGGAAATACCCATATGTGAGTCACGTAAACAGGGTCAGTCAGGTGCCCGCAGTTTATCAAATTGAACATTGTACTCGTACCCCTTCCGATTGGGATTCGGATTCGGATTAGGAAAATCAAAGCGGAAAACGCTCTCCGGTCCGAATTTCATTTCTTTTCCGACACTTCTAAATAAATCAAGGAAGAAGCACCTTCATTTTAGCAGCGAGTGCGGGAGGACTTCGTTTGACGAAGCAAATTCGGCATAAGCAGGATTCCTTGATAATGGCCGAGCCTTCCCGTGAGCGTCGGGCAGGCAGATTCGGTCTTTGGCTCGTGGTCTGCCTATTAATGCTCAGCATTGGGGTGGCCTGGTGGGGCGGCAAACGGATTGCTCAGAGCAACAAGGTGGCGCTCGGCGAATCGTTGACCGCAGTGCTGCATGCGACCCAATCGGGTCTTCGGATATGGGGAAGGGAGGCTCGCACTGATGCTGAGTCATGGGCAAGATCACCCGTGGTCAGGAAGGCGGTGCAGGCTCAACTAAAAGCGCCTCGCACACGCGAAGGGTTAGACGGTACCCCGCTAAAGCAGCTTCGGGATCAAATGAGCCCCCTATCGAGCAGCGAGCAAGGCGTGGTAGGATTCGTGGTTGTTGCGCCAGACGGAACCGAGATTGCCACTAGCAAGGATCAAGACGCCGATCTCGGCTCCAGCGCCCTGATTGGGCTAGATCCGACGACCATCCACTCTGCGCTCGGAGGCAAGACGGCCCTCGGCCTGCCGCTCCAGATTAAGACGAGCCCCCGAATCGTCGTGGCTGCGCCTGTGTTGGCCCCGGACGGACGGCCCATTGCTGCCTTGGCGCTCTTGCTTGATCCGGCGAGCGACTTTACGCGCTTTGTGCAAATCGGGCGCTTGGGCAAGACCGGTGAAACGTATGCGTTCGACCGTTCGGGGCGACTCCTAACCGAAAGCCGCTTCGATACGCAGCTCCGAAACGCCGGGTTGATCGGGAAAAATGAGCGCGGGATTTTGAATATTCGCCTCCTCGACCCGGGCGTGAATCTGCTCACAGGGGCGCGCCCCTCGCAGCCGCGTGACCAGTTGCCCTTAACACGAATGGCGAAGGATGCGGTCTCTGGACATTCCGGGATGGATCTCGATGGCTATCGAGACTACCGAGGAGTTCCGGTGGTCGGCGCTTGGCTCTGGGATGACGAGCTCGGCATAGGGTTGACCACCGAGCAGGATGTCGAAGAGGCGTTCTATCCCATTCGTCGTACTCACCTGCTCCTGCTTACCATGATAGGCACTCTGTTAGTGAGCGGTATGGTGATCGTGGGGCTGCTTTCAAGCCGAGCGCGATTCCTTGAGCGAGCCGTCGTTGCCCGTGAGCAGCTGTTGACTGTAGTTTCGCACGATTTGAGAAATCCTCTGGAATCGATCCTGTTGAACGTTGCCGCGATGAAGAAGCGCCGCCCTGGCGATTTAGATTCGCTCAAATTCCTCAACGTTACTCAAGATGCGGCACGTCGAATGGAAAGGCTGATGTCTGATTTGCTGAATGCGGCTCGATTGGAAACCGGAAAGCTGGATCTCGAGCTGCAGCGCTGCTCGCCCCAAGAGCTTTTGGAGACGGCGATCGAGCTAAACGCTCTGGCCGCGGGGCGAAAATCGCTTAAGCTTGAGATGAGCGTTGATAACGGGGCCTCGGACGTCTATGCGGATTCCGATCGCATCATTCGAGTTATTTCGAACTTGTTAGAAAATGCGATCAAATTTTCGCCTGAGGGGAGGTCTATCGAGCTTAAAGCCCGCCCAAATCAAGAGATGGTTTGTTTTTCGGTGTCCGACCAGGGGCCTGGCATTCCTAAGGAAGACCGCGATTGGGTCTTCGAGCGGTATTGGCGAGGCCGAGATGGGCTCCACCGCGGCACGGGGCTGGGCCTTTTCATCGCCAAAGGATTTGTCGAAGCCCATGGGGGCAAAATGTGGTTGGAGAGCGAAGAAGGGAAGGGTTCGGCTTTTTACTTTCGGCTGCCGGTACCGCCGCGTGCCCACTGAATATTCCAAGTGCTGACCGGTTCCTTTATTCTTGTCTTGTTGGAGACTTGACCAATAAACCTGCTCGCCTGCATAGCGGCACGTCTTATATGGCAATCCGAGATGAGCGAGAATTTACGAGCGATAGTTGGCTCTTAAATAAATGCAGTGATTGTTCTAGTATTACCATAATTCGGGCAAACCAACACATCGTTACCAAAAACATGTTTTAGGAGCGAAGCCCAATCTAAATAGCGTTTACGAGGATTATCAGCCATCCTAGGAAAAAAATAATCAGGATCATCGGAAAAGGTAAAAGAAGAGTAGGGTTTCAATTCCGAGAGAATGGCCAAAGAGCAAGGTTATGTGAGCCAATGTTGCGGACAAATCAGGCGACGAGGATGAGGTCGCACTAAGTGTAGGATCGGATGTATTAGACTCGGGGCAAGAAGAAGGAACAATCGAACTTCGCCAGCTCGAATTAGATGCAAAAACACCGTAATATTTGACAAGATAGATTTTAGGACGAGGCACCAAGAGTGCTAAGGCTTCTTCATACCACCGCTTTTGTTGTTCGGCAGCGCGGTAGTGGGTCTGTTGCGCGTATCTGCTTGTTTGATTGTAACTATTTAGCACTAGCCACTTCGCGAGCAACCAAAATTGAAAACCACGGTCTTTCCGAGCGTAATGCCGCAGGCATGAAGTCGAGGAAGCCTTGGGCCCCTCGACAAGCTCGGCCTGAACGGATTTATTGCAGCCCTTCGTTATCAAGAAAGAAAGGTACTGAATAGTTACGTTTGATTTAGACAGGAAATCCTTGTTTGTCTATTGCTGCAAGCAATGCTTTCACGGTTTCAGTATGCCCATTTTCTGCGTAGCAAGTATTATGGACACCGTACAAGCATGGTCAAGTTTTTAACCCGTTGGTTCGCAAATTTGACTGTTTGAGTCCATTTTTCATCCAACTCGTGTCCAAAAAACCTAGAGATCGTTCTGAACAATAGAATTGGCACTGGGCATGCAAATGTTTTGCTCGCATCATTAGTTTAAAAAAGAATAACAGTTTAAGAGAAATAATTGAATTTTTTAGGGGTCGCATTTCGACCAGACAAACGCTGGTTGTTGGCGGTTTGGTCTGGATTTTCAATGTTCCTGCCTGGAAAGGAAAAATATATGAATAAATTAGTTGTATTTACTGTAATAATGCTTACTTGCTCTGCTTGTATAGAGAGCGTGGATATAACGAAAGACAGGGGAGCAAAAAAAACGTTAAGTGTCACTGTCGCGAGTGATGTTTCTGAGAAAAATTTGTTAACCGTAAACGCCAAGAGTACCTACTATCTTAGGGCCGACGGTACGGCTAATGGCAAAAGTAGTGCTACCGGTCCCTGTTCATCTCCTGGTCGCACGATGTCTCTCTCTACCCATAACAGTCAGAGTTTCTCCCCTGGCGACACGATTATAGTCTGTGATGATGGCGGTAACTTTAATTCAACCGACTTTGTCCCTCCTTCTAGCGGCTTGGACGACAATTACATCATCTACCAGGCCGAAAGCAATCAATCGCCAGTCTTTGAGAAAAGAAAATTTGGAGTTGATTTAAAAAATGGTCAGGATTCGCTTAAATTCATAGGATTAACTTTCCAAAACGCCAAAGACAGATGGGTCCAAGTTGGAAGGGGTGACCAGCCGGCTAGTGATTGGCTCTGGTTTGACCAATGTACCTTTTATTATGCAAAACAATACTCGGGTTTTTTTATTGAGGACGGGAATTATGGAAAAATCACTAATTGTTCTTTCCGTGATGCGCCCATAAGCAGTATCTGGGACAATGCTTGGCATTGCTTCCAAAGCTACTGCAAGGCACCCTATGATAGTGATAATGAGAATGACGGATGCAGAGGCGATTTCGAAAGTTCTGATTGTTCCAGGTGTTGCTGGGCAGAAACCGGTCCGGCCGATGTAATCCAAGTAAGTCTGGGCGAGGTAAGCTCTAGATATTGGATTATTGAAGGTAATACTTTTGGCAACAGTTCACATGCTTCCATTAATACTCATAATGGCATAAAATCTCTAGTAATACGTAATAACATTTTCCGTAATGAGTATCATGGAAACATTGGTGCCGCTGACTTTAAAAATACTGGAAATGTTCGAGCGTATACTTTGATTGAAGGCAATAGTGTAGTTGGGGCAGGAATTAAAAAGGACAACAATCCTTCGTATCGTGATAGGAAATGGATTAATGGTCAAGGTATCGGCATTGGGCCGGGCAACTATATTATTGCTCGCAATAACACAATTGCTGATTCAGACTATGGAATTGCCTTGTTAGGGTACAAAGATTCTGATACGAATGAAAATAGGGTTTATCATAATACATTTTATAATAACTATCTAGGTGGTTTTTTGACTGGCAATGGCGAGCATTCGGTTTCCAATAATGTTGTGATTAATAATATTTTTTATAGAGATGAAAATTTTATTAATCGAGCAATGAACAGCAGCCGCATCAAGGGAAATGTTTCTGCTTGGTTGAATTATGGTGATTGCAAAAGTTGTGGTCTGATTGAAAATTATTTTATCAATAATTTGTTTTATCCTCTTGGTGATAAATTCTATTTCAAAAACACCCATACGAAAGCAAAAAGTCTAGCTGAACTAATCAGGCAGTATCCAAAGGAATGGAAAAACACTAATTTTGAAGCCGATCCGCAGTTTACAGCTGCTACCAGTTATGTATTTAATATTGCTGAAGGGTCTCCAGCTGAAAACCGTGCTGTCTTTCTTACCGCAATCACTGGCGTTTCTGGTCGCATCCTCACCGTTAAAGACGCCAACTATTTTTATGATGGTTGGGGTATTCCCGGAGAAGTCGGCGACATGATCTATAACAATAAAAATCCTAAGAGTTCCGCCCGGATAACTAGCATTGACTATGACAATAATCGGATTACTGTTAACAACGTCTCCGGCTTCTCTGTCGGTGATCAAATCACCACCATAAATTATTTTGGTTCAGCCCCTGACCTCGGAGCTATTGAGACAAGCGATAGCCAACCTAGCGGGTTTGTTGAACAAGACGGTGTCGCCTGCATGGAAGCTGAGCACCTAACACACCTGCAAGTTGGTTCCGGAGCTGCGGCTAACAGCACGTGGACTAATGAGACTAGTGATTCCGAATGGGCCAGCGGAGGCATATACATGAAAGCTGCTCCTGATAACGGCATCAATATAAGTGTCGGTGACAGTGGTCCTCGTATGGACTACACAGTTCAGTTTCAAACCGCCGGAACCTACCGTATCTGGGTACGAATGTCTGGTCCCAAAGGAGCCAGTGACTCAGTGCGTCTAGGCGTAGATGGAACAATACTTACGCCAGGTGGATGGGGTGTTTCGAAAACCACCAAGAACTGGGCATGGAATGATCGGGATAATAGTGAAGCAATTGCGCAGTTTACGGTATCTGGCTCTGAACACCATACCATCAATGTGTGGATGCGCGAAGATGGTACTTTGGTAGATAAGCTGGTAGTCCAGTTGACTGACTTGCCCGCTCCAGTCGGCTTAGGGCCCGAGGAGAGTCAACAGTAATAAGTCGGCGTGTTGCGACATGTGCAGGTGAACTGCCAGGAAAATGCGATAGGGACCCCGATTGCAAAGGGGTCGATAGGTGCGTGCTAGTTGAGGTTCTATCAAGAGTAAAGAAAAATATGAAAAATTGGCTCGCGCCAATAATGGATAAAAAGTGCTAGGTGAAATCGCCGGGTAGGCTGTCGATAAAAAAATATGCTGACTCGGCAAAAGTATTTCTAAAGACTTTAAGACGCATAGTTGGATTGGACGATGCACGATACATCATATGTTGACTAGCGTTTAGTTCACTATAAAAATAGAGAATTGGACTTCAGTGACTAGTAATAGCGGGTTGTACTATCACTGTAAAGGGCTGAGTACTGGGGAGTCATGGGATGAGGTGCTGGAAATCTAATTTTACGCGCTGGTTACTAACTAGTCTAATCATCGCTTCGCCGGTTTACGCACGACCGATTTACTCACCATCGATAGCGGTAATAAAAGGTGATTCTTGCCAACAAAACACGTCGGCAGCAACCCTTAGCAAGTTTCGCGCTGCTTTGGTACACAAAAATATTGTGGTCAAATCAGAGCAGTCTATTATCGATGACCTTGGTGGCATTCCGTCAATGTCAATGGAGGAAATTAGTCGCAGTCTAGAAGATCGTCGCGAGGATCTTCTTAATATGGACTATCAAAAAGCAATAAATCCGTTATTGGAAGAAATAGAAGAACTCCGTTTACATGCTCCTTCCCAAAAGCGTTGCGACAATATTCGTGACGCTTATACCAAATTAGCCTGGGTATACCATAAGTCTAAAGTAAACAAAAAAAAATATTGCGCGACAGTAGAGAGAATAGCTCGAATTGGTGCTTTTGAGCTCGATTTTAGATTATTTCCTCCTACTTTTCACAAATATGTTAATGATACACGAAATGAGCTGAGGAAAAGCGCCAATTCTTTGCTGAATGTGGTTACTAAACCGGCTGGACTAATGGTGCACATTGATGGATGTCCAATTGGCTACTCTCCTATAAGACTTCGCGTCCCAGAGGGTAAATATCAAATAGATATCGAATTTTCCAAAGGGCGGGGTTTATTCAAAAAGGTAGTAGTCAAGGGCGATACGGTTGTCGAATTTGACAACGAATTCGAAGGATCAATTTTTGCTGAAAAAGGTCCCTGCGTTGCTTTTTCTGCCGATAATGAAAAGCGAATTAAGTCTCTAGCTCAACTTGCCAGCTTGCTGGGGGTACAGTCGGTAGTTCTGTTTCGGGAAGATGGACCAGTATTTGGGGAAAAGTATTTGGCCGTCCAGTTGGTCGATAGAAATGAGAATTCAAGAGAGGGAAGAATAAAGCTTTCGGCCACTGGTGTCGCTGATAAGGATGTGGAAAAACTTGCTACTTTCATGGTTACCGGAAAATTGGCAGACAAATCAAAATTGCTCTCTTCCACGTTAAATCCAAAAGCGAATCCAAAAGTAAAATGGCAGCGTGCGATGGCCTGGTCATTAGCTGGCCTGGCGGCGGTAATGACCGGGGCAGCAGTTTACGAACAGATACATTTGGGAAAAATAGAGAACAATATCAATAGCTTGGATGCTTCGCGGGGCCATTGCCGCGAAGGAGAGGAAGAAGCACGTCGCCGTCAGTTAGATAGCGACCATTCGATCGCGTGGATGCTGCGTAACGGATTCGCAATAGGAGCGGCGATGGCCTCGGTGGGTTCGGGCGCATATTTCTATGTTTCTTGGGATCGGCAAACATACAAGAAAACAGGACAAGTAGACGGCAAGGTTTCATTAACCGTGGGTGGGAATTTTTGAATTGCGGCTAGTGAAATAAGAAAGGGAGTTTTAATTCGTTATGAAATCACGCATAATATCACGGGGCATTTCGGTAGTGATACTACTAGGTATTGCAGCATGTAGTAACTTGCCGGGAACGTGCGATAATGACGCCGATTGTAGCGAGGGAAGTGAGTGCAGTAATGGCTTGTGTGTGCTTAAAGATGCATGTAAGCCGGGCCAAACTCAATGCGATCCTTTGGCAAAGTATTCAAAAATGCAGACTTGCGGTGACGATGGCCAATGGGGAGAAGCGGTGGATTGTCTTGCTGGACAATTATGTGATCACAGCAATTCCAATTCTTGTGGAGTTTGTAATTCCGACCAGCAATGCGCTGAGGCTTCTATTTATGGAAAAGAGTTTATTTGCGTGGAAGGAAATTGTGTGGAGGGGAATTGTCATGATGATAGTGATTGTAAAGCAGCTGATCACACCTGTGGCGGTGACGGGGAAGCTAATTTTTGTGGATGTATAGAGCCAACGGACAAGGAAATCTGTGGAAATAGGGATTGTGGGACAGTAACCGAAACTGATTCTTGTGGTAATTCGCGAACCGTGAATTGTGGTGGAGAGTGTTTTGGTGCGCAAACCTGTGAAGGAGCAGGAGAGCCCGATGTGTGCGGTTGCGCACCGCCTCCTCATGAACCTACAAAAAAAATAGATGCCTGGCCAATTTCTAAAGAAAAACCTATTCCCGATTCGGCTTATGATTACACCAGCAATTCAGACGAGGTGCTTGATAAACAAACATGTCTAGTGTGGAAGAAATATCCAATTGGCGATATTAAAACAGCCGATTGGGAGAAGTTTGACTGGGAATCAGCCAAGAATGCATGTAAAGATCTAGGAGATGGATGGCGTTTGCCTACCAAGGTCGAGCTAGAATCTATAGTAGATCATTACAAATTTACACATGAAGAGTATAAGGATGAACAAAGCATTAATAATAAAGCCTTTCCTTCCACGCCACTTAGTTGTTTTTGGAGTTCAGACAGTCATAATTCCGAATCTGCGTACGGCGTCTGTTTCAGACAAAAATCAAAAACAACGTGGGCAGATTACAAGACTACTAAAATCTACGTCCGCTGTGTTCGCTGAGATCTGACAAAAACTAATTCCACATCGTCTTATTAATGTCCGAGGTGGAATTCCAGGTATTTTTCTTAATCCATTACTTCTTTTATGGAGAAGCTCGATTCGCTTTCGGGAAGTCCTTCACACTGGAGTCCCCAGTCAGCGATTTTTTTGTACAAAGTTGTTTTGGATACTTGTAACTCATTCATTACCATAATCCTTATCCTTTGCCTCGATGTTGACGTAATGAAAGGCGGATTACTTCGCGTTCCACCTCTTCGAGACTTTTTCCTTCGACATTGAGCACGCAATCATTATTCAGGCGACGGACAGTCTTTCGGCTTTGATTTGTCTATGAATGATAGATCTTCAGCCGGTATTATCCAGACGTTATGGGCAAATATGGATAGCGGAACCGCAAATAATCCCTACGGGTGGGGAGAAATTAAATTTTTACGAGGTAAATAACTAAAATTCGGCAAGCATAGGAATCCGGAAGACCTGTAACTGCCGGATTCCAGGTCAAGCCCGGAATAATACCAATTTTGCAGGTCAAAACTATTCCAGACTGCTCACCGGCTTTACATGAGAGTGTTCCGCCTATTGATGAGCCTGATAAACCTACAGTAATAAAAAAATCGGGTAAAATAATTGGCGTCGAATAGCCTTATTCAAAAATTTGCCAATGCGCGGAAGATTTGGCACGGCCAGAAATTCAAAGCTTGCGGTCCCGAAGGACTGGTAAAAAAGCGCAAGATCTGCCCGTTCGCGGTATGTCTCCCGACCGCTTCAAAGAGTGGGATGTTGGCATTGGAGCAATTGTCGGTGATAATGTGAATAGTCGCTCCCGAGATAGGCCATAGAAGGTAGGCCAGAATAAGGAGTTAGTCTCTATGAGGCGAATATCTTTCTTGTTAGGCTGGTTGGTACTTAGTGCCTGTGAAAATCTAACTTATTCCACGAATAAAAATCTGCCTTCCGTCTCATACCAAGACGCGGTACTGGTGCAGTCGCCATCGCAAAAGATGCTGGAGGCCTACTATTGTCCTACTGTTTTGCCTCTCGGTTCTTACGTCTGTCCACCTATGTTTGGCCCCATCCCAAGCATCGACCAGATGCAAATAGCTTTCGACTTGCGCTTTCTGGCGAAAAATCCGAATCACTTCCCGATACCAGTTGCTGAGATGCTTACCGCAGTTACCATCTTTCCCGACCAATCTAACCAAAAGCTTGGTGCAGTGTGTGTAGTCTTCTGCGGGGCCGACCAGCCAAACTGCACTGGTCAACCTGGTCCGAATTCCTGTATCTCCAAAAGCAGCGATATTAAATCGCTCAGCGATTTTCAGAATGCTGCTGTCGATTTGCTCGTATCTAAGGGGATTAGTGCCGCATTGGGTGAAAAGCCAAGCTTTAAGATGCCTGAGGTGGTTAGTGATGGCGAAATCCTTATTACATCACGCTTCTCGTTTGGCCCTGATCCAATGTTGAATGCATTAGAATACCTCGCCGACCAGTCAATTGATCAGTTGGGCAAAGGGCAAGATGTTACTTTTGAAATTCCATTTGAAGTTGAAGGGACTGTTTGGTTCGATGTAGGAGAAGGGCGGGTTGAGGTTGCCTTTGGGCCAGCTATCGGCAGTTGGGTTGTTCCTCCAAGCGCTATTACTCCAGAATTTTAATATTTGTCGAACCAAGCACAGCTTGCAAATATTTTTCTAACGAATCAAAAAACGAGTTTCAGATATCGCCGTATACGCTCCCGTGTTTCCGCAATTGGTTTGCAAGGTTAAGGAGTCGCTCAGAAATAAACGATCGATCTTTCGTTTAAAAGTATGGCAGTTTACCGAGCATGGAAATGGTAGCTCGGACAACAATAAACATGCGTGGTTGGCTTGGACGTGTCACAATTCTAAGCAACGTGTCGAGAGAGACAGAGATTCGGAAGAAGTGGAAACAAGTGGCCAATGTGCTCTATGAACGAGGAGTTCGGCTTGGGCGGCGACAGAGGCAAAAGCGATCGGGAGCGGTTGAATTTCGGTTATTCATCGCGCGACAGGCATCGGTTACGCCAAAATAGTACGCGGCATTAAAGAGTTGAACGAGCCATTGAGCGAAAGAACAGAAAGAATCAGGCGAATTGACGGGGGAGGTAAGTGCGCTGAAGAAATACAGCCAGGGCTTCTACTGGCGCTTGACGATTTGGTCGATCCAGACACACGTGCCCATGAGTCCTTTGCGCTGGTGTTCCAAAAGCACCAGGAAACTAGCTGCCACTCTTCGCGAAAAAGGCTTCAAAATTAATCCTCAAACAGTGGCTACTATTCTCAAGAAGGCAGGATACACGCTCCAACAAACCCGAAAAACGAGAGAAGGTAGAAAACCATCCTGGACGCCCGACCTATCCCAAGACATCAAGGCTGCTTATCACTGCGGATTGCAGTGGAAGCAATGGTCATCGTGCCCGTGGCTGAAAAGCCGAACTTCATCGATTTGCCTTAGATACTGGGCTAAACATTCCTACAACTGGCCTTCGTGTCCGCGCAAAACTTGACGAATGAAGCTACTTAACAGGCATTCGCGTGTCTGATGCTGAATATGCCGCGCTTCCAATCAAACGTGACACCTTTCATGGCGATTGGAATTATTGCGTCGGAAAAGATTGAGAGATTGATTGTTTATTTTTAAGCAGATTTTCAAGCGGCCGGAACTTTTTAAGCATCGTATAGAAGAAATTGACGAATGTTGATATTAATCTTATTGGCTTGGTTTCAGACACAGAGGAAGAGAGAGAAGATGATAAAAAGTAGATTGTTAAGTATTCGTATGCTCACATTGTTATTTGTCAGCTTGTCATTCGGTGTCGCCACTGTTGGATTTGCTGCCACATAACCGGGGTTTCATTCAAACAATGTCCCTGTATTCAGCGGTTGGGAGCACTCGGTTACAAATAGCAATAACTATACAAATAAGTTTGATTATGCTGAGATTGAACTTAAGGCTGTTATAACTTCGCCCACAAATGACGTTTATACTGCGTATGGTTTTTATGATGGAGACGGAAACGGAGGGCAAAGCGGAAATGTGTGGAAAGTCAGATTTATGCCGGATGAGACTGGGACGTGGTCTTATACCTATAGCTGGCAGGGGACCGGTGCAAAACCATCAGGCGAAAGCGGGACGTTTGCTTGTGTTTCATCTACTCTGAGGGGGCCGTTGGTCATTGATTGCTTGGCCACCTCCTCTAGGTTTATTACACCTTGATTTTCTGACTGCTCATTACTTGTTCGAATGGATTCTTTCATTTGTTGGCCTTTCCAAACAATTTGGTTTGGTTGCCAACCTACTTGGGCATTTGTAGTCTGTCAGGTCCCCGCTAATGCATTGCTTACTGTTTTTAGGTCGTTTTAAAGGAGCCGCACCCGTTACATTTCTAAAAGCTCAATTCTCACCCGTAGGGTTGATCCGAAATAGTAGACAGTTTAGGTTAGCTCTGTCGCATTAAAATTT
>JBNKEI010000062.1:0-25373 GCA_050288705.1 Myxococcales bacterium | reverse complement strand
ATTCCACTGTGCATCGCGATATTGCAAGATCCATTGAAAGTCCTCGCCGTACGTCGCCTTCCCGTTTGGGGTCGGCGTCAAGTTCAGGCTCGACACCGGCAATCGGCCATAATAGGGACGGAGATGAATTCTCGGTCAATGCGTCGTCAGCAGGCGGGCAACCACAGTCTTCAGGCTCAGGCCAGAGCACGCTCCGCCATTCTCCGCATCTTGGCGTTTCGTCTACACCCTCGTCCTTTGCCGAGAATAGAGATGTCGAGAGCAGCTTACCTCTTCGCGGTTGTCCATCGAAGATTCTAGAATTCTTGAATAACTTGTCGGTCGTTGACGAAATTCGGCGGTTCGATGATGCGGAATTTTTCCAAAGGCTCCGTAACGAGCTCACTACCGATACCGTTACCGCGGAGCAGAAGCCGCTGCTTGCTGCCCTAAGCGATAAGGTTGGGGAACTGCGGCGGCTGCTCAACGTGGAAGGGGCGACGCCGGAAGAAAAGAAAGTTCTCGCCGATGCGAAGCGCTACCTTGAGCCGATAATGAATAATTTCCTCAAGGATATTAATACATTACGACACGGTTCAAGTGCTGCGAAACGCATGCTTCAAGGGGCGCTGACTCTACTGCTTTATCCCTTGCCACTGGCGGTCGTATTCACGCAAAAGACCGGAGCATACAAGGTATTCAACCTCGCCTCCTACACTTATACCGCTATCCAGCTCATTTCTCTGATACGTCGTCCGACTACCGAGGGACAACTGTACAAGAGGCATGTCATCAACCGGCACAGCTTGGTTTTCTTTATCTCGTCGTTTTATGCGATTCCCACCTTCTACAAGAAGGCGCAATTCCTACAAAAAAACGTCGGTTTTATCGCCGCAGCGTCGGTGGCTCAAGCAACGTTTATGCTTTATCTCCGGTATGGGCAGGAAATGATCGAGTCCTACAAGCTTCGCTTCAATAATGCGTTTAGTTCCGGGCACGAGCTTTCGAGCGGCTTCGCCGAGGCCGTTGGCGGCGTGTTGCAGGATATGCGCGCCAATCTCGAAAAAATCGACGGTTTTCTGAGCGATTTCCAGAAAGAAAAACGCATCACTGGGCACACCGATCGGCAGCTCACCTTCTTTAAGGAGAACATGGCCAAGGTTATTACCGGGCTGGAGAAGCTACTTGAGACGGGCTCAGGAGGGAATACTAACGCAACTGCGGAAGGCGGCCAGGGGTTTCTGGAGCGAGTCCGGCAGAAATTGGCCTCCTCCTTTCAACACAACCCCGCCCTCAAAGGCAAACTTGCACTTGCGCTGGTCGGATTTTCGATATTGGGCAGCAATATCGCCTTGATGCGCAATGATGGACTAGCGCTGCCTGATTTTATCGCCGACGCCATCGTCTCGGGGACATTTATGCTGCACGAGGCATTGAATCCGCATGTTTCCCTGAAAGGCATGAATGGTACCGTGCGCGACACCGTCGGGGGAATGACGATAGGTATTCCTTTCGCGGCAGCGGCTCAGATGAGCCATTATATGGACGATCCAAAGAAGGACCCAGTGGGATTTGCTACCGGAACCGTTTGTTATACCGCGACCTACCTTCTTTTCGGAGGATTGGCAGGAGATTTATTGGCCAAAGGTCTTATGGCAGCGGGAGGCGTGCTCAGCAAGGGGCAGCAAATTGCGATCGGCCTGGGAAGAAGCGCACTTTCCGCGGGTTTCAAAATGTTCTCCGCCCAACCGCAGCATCCTGGTAATGAGCCTGGCGCCTCCGATGAGATCGAGGTGCCGACCAGGTCCGATCTCCTTGCCCAGCCCCTCACTTTTTCTAGGCCGCAATTAGCATCAGCCGAGTCTCACCTGATTGAGATCATCGAACAACTTGATACTGAGGGAATACCAGAAGAAGAGTGGCACGACGCAAAAGAGCATCTGGAAGCTAGCCCCGCGGTACATGGCTCTGTGTGAAATTGCGCAACTTCTTGGTTAATCGCCCGATAAACGTCGGCAACAAAGCAGTCGAGCTAGCGATGCATCACCGGGAGAAACACGTGCCATTCAACAGGTTTCCCTATTAACGCTCGCCCTAAGACCACAAGTGCGTAGAACTTCGGGGAATTACCCGATTGGGAAAGTGAATATACCAATGACGTCTCCATTGAGGACTAACAATAACCAGCAGAGAAGCACTGCTCCTACACAACGAGTTTTTCCGAGCTATCGAGTGCCTTCGACCTTCCAACCAGCGCCTTCTGGAGCTGGGCCGAGCGACCACAGCTCTGCTCCTACACAGCGAGTTTTTCCGAGCTATCAAGTGCCTTCGACCTTCCAGCCAGCGCCTTCTGGTACGGGGAACAACCGCGACCAGCAAACCGGATACTCGCAACGAGTTAGTTACGAATCAGACGCTCAGTCTTTTCGCCTCTCGCAGTCCACCACGAGCGAAATTCCTGAACTTGCTAATCGCTCACAGCAAGGCGGTTCAAGCGGCAACCCTACGGGCATGCAGCCTCAAACGGGAGCCTCTTTGGATTACCAAGCTATGGGGCTGCCGCTTGCAAGTTCTTCGCGATCGCGTTCATCCCGTAGTACGCAGTCAGCAAGTCAGTTTCCATACGTTAGGCGACGTGGAAAAAACAGGTGGGCTGCGGAGTACAGGGCGCCTAATTCGAGCAAAAAAATATGGGTCGGCACATTTGACTCCGAACTAGAAGCTTACGAAAAAGCCCTGGAAGATAGGGCGCGACGGGGAATCGGCCTTTAGCAGTTAATTGCACACAAGCAGGAACGAGACAGAGGCGCTTGCGCGCCTCCGATAAGTATGCTCAATTAATATAAATACTCATTATCCGGTTTTTTAATAGCGTGAACCTCCGAAGCTTTCACAAAAGGAATTTCAACTTTACCTTCCCTTTTCACGGAAAATCGGCCACGAATTCTTACCCAAGTACTATCGTTACCAATTAATGGAACAGAAGAACTTTCCACCAACACTGATAATGGCTGTGCGTCGGCCACACAGCACGTTACCACGAAACGAAACAGAACCCAGGAATTATTCCCAAATTGTTTCTGAATTTCTTTATCAATCTCTACCATTCCAATTACCGAAATTTCTTTACCTTCGTACATCTTCGGAATTTCATAAAGCTCAAGATGACTTACCGCAAATGTTTCACTCAATGTTTTTACTGTATCATTTTTTACTTTACCATTTACTTGCTGGGAAGCTTTAGGGCCATCATCAATTACCGGTTTTTCCTTTACTTTTTTTTCTTTTTTTTGGTTGTTTAAATTGGACAATGCGAAAATTCCTACTGCGCGTTTCTGAAAAGCATAGCGATCCAGAGAGCCGCCTTGGGCAATTCGAAGAAACAGCAAGGGCGTTAATATAATCGTCGCGGGCACAAGCAGCATTAGGTCGCGCTCTTCTTCCCTAGGTCGGCCAATTTCAGCAATCAGAAACACCACTAAAAGCATTACCGCACCTCCCAGCAACCATCCTAGCTGGGGCCGAAGAAATGCGGTGTATCTCTGATTTTCTAGCAAACCAAGCAACACGTATGCCCAGACGAAAATAACTACCACCCGTCGCCTATGCACTATAAATTCAATAAGCATTTTCAATTCAAAATACCTCCCCAATGCATGAAGGCAGCAAAAATCAGCACCAATCCCGCTACACTGGTTGCCAAAAGTAAGATTACTTTTTTACGGAACAAGGTTCGATACATTAATAGTAGTTTTAGGTCCAACATGGGACCTAGCAATAAAAAGGCCAATTGCGCCGAATATGGCAATGTTTCCCTGAACGATGAAGCAATAAATGCGTCTGCCTCGGAACATAGGTTAAGCAACACCGCCAATGCCATCATTAGAACAATTGCAACCAAAGGTTCGTGCGAAATACTCACAAATTGTTCACGCCCTATGTAGGTCTGAGCTATAGCGGCAACAAAAACTCCCATTACAAAATAGGGACCGACTGTCAAAAATTCATCGACCGCGTGACGCATTGCTGCACTTATTTTTGATAACAAAAGCGAAAAGCCCTTTTGATGATCTTGAGCAAGCACCCAAGAGGTAGATTCCGAATGAGGGTTCGTAGAACAATGGTCCGAATTGCCAGAATGGTTACAAAGGGCTACCGAGCGCGGAATTGAATTCACACCACTAGTTTCTGCGTCATGGCAATGGCTGCAAGAACAACTCTTAAAAGCTTTGTTCTCCGATTCTTCGGCAATCAATACTTTTCTATTACCTAAAATTCTATCCATGCATAAAGCAACAATTACTGCGATACCAAATCCTAGTAGACCTCGAGCAATTGCCATGCTCCATTCAAATTTATAAGCAACTAGCGTTGAGCCAATAACAATGGGATTCACTATAGGCCCAGCCAACAAATAAGCAATCGCCGATGCCATGGGCAGACCTTTTCTAATTAGTCTTCGCACCACTGGCACAATCGCACATTCACAAACCGGGAACACCAGTCCCATTCCTGCGGCCACTAAAATAGCAATTATTTTTCGCCGCGGCAAAATGGAAGCGAGACGTTCCTGACTAATAAATGCTTCTACCAAGCCACCAACTAAAGAACCTAGCAACAAAAATGGAATGGCTTCCAAAATAATGCCAAAAAAAACCAGCGAAAATGTACGTAGCGGGGTTGTGTCTTGGGAAAACAGTAAAAAGCCTAGAACAACACATAGAAATATTGATTCTAAAACATAGGAGCGATTCTTCACCTTCACACTCTCTTTAGAAAAGCAAAAATTCGGGTCAAAGAAGACAACATAAAAACTACAAACGCAACCAAGACTATAGTTGCGCCAGTAGCCGTTCGCGCCCATTCTTGGGCTGATACTATTAGTCCTGTAACCGCACAAAACACGCTCAAAACCATAGCCCACCAAAACATTGAGCCTGCTGACTTAGCTATATTTCGCGCCGCCGCGGTAGGAACCACCAACAAGGCGGTAACCAGTAGCACTCCCATTGCCCACACCGAAAATATGACTACCAATGCAAGTAATGCCGCGAACCCATACTGATATACTGCCACCCGTACCCGGTGAACTTGCGCTAGGGTGGGATCTAATCCTAAATAGAGAAGACGATTGTAGCAAAAAAATTGAAATACCAAAAATATCGCAAACAAAATCACTAGCTGAATCAGCTCGGTATCTCCAATTGTAAGAATATCTCCATACAAAAACTGTTGTACGTTTCTTGCCAAATTGCCTTCTCGACTCACGATTGCTAAACCAAATGCAGTTACCGATGCAAACAACACTCCAATCACCGTATCGGACGATAAAAAGCTATTCCTTTGTAAGGCTACAATAATAACTCCCACGCCTACTCCCAATAAAGGCATGGTCCAGTGAGGGTGAATAGCAAATATTAAACCTAAGGCTACTCCGGCAAAAGCAGAATGGCTGATGGCATCAGAAAAAAAGGCTAGTCGAAAGTTAACTACTTGAACTCCCATTCCCGCGGTCATAGGAGCTAAAAGCAAAAGACCGAATAAGGCTCTTTGCATAAATTGAGCTTCCAATACCTCTAATGGAAATAAGTATTGAATCCATCCGTACAAAAAAGAAATGTCCATAAAAATAACCTAATTTCGGCCTATTAGGCTCAATGAAAATGAGCCCCTCCCATATGAATTCCAAACGCTTTAGCCAAATTCTCGGGGTTCAGAATAATCTTTGGCTCTCCTTCGGCTATTAGCTTTCTGTTAAGCAAAATGGCATGGGTGGCATGGTGGTTTACCAATCCCAGGTCGTGGGTTACCATAACTTGGGTAAATCCTCGTTCCAAACGCATTTTATCCAGCAATTCACAAAACAGGTGCTCTCCCTGAAAATCAAGCCCTGCTGCTGGTTCGTCGAGCACCAGGATTTCTGGTTGTTGAATCAGCGCTAGTGCCAGTAACACTCGTTGAAGCTCGCCTCCGGAAAGCGCGCCCATGCGTCGCCTGGCTAAATGAAGAGCATGAACTGATTCCAATAACTTACCTGCTGATTTACGAGCTGATTTGCCTATTCCCAAAAAAATCGGGACTCTTTGAATTCCTAGGCACAAAAATTCTTCCACTGTTAGCGGCATTCCGCGATCGAAATACAACCGCTGAGGCACGTATCCTATTCTTGGGGCAGATTCTCTCGTTTTTAAATTAATGCGTATTTGCCCCCTATAAGCAGTTTGCTGCAAAATTGCCATTATCAGGGTGGTTTTTCCCGCACCATTAGGCCCAACAATACAAGTACATCCACCTAATGGCACCTGCGCCCATATCGATTCCAAAACGGAATTGCCTTCATAGGAAACCGAAACCCCTTCAAACTGTATGGCGGCGGGATTTTCTGCCGCCTTCACGATCGTGCTATTTTCGTCCAAGCGTCTGCTCCAAAATTTTTATATTTCTTTTCATGGTCAATTCATAATAGTCGAGCTCAAACGCAATCGGTCCCACAGCCACCGGGTCTAAGGCAACTACCGGAAGACCAGTTTCTTTCCCAATTGCCTGGTCTACTTTTGACGAATTTTGAAACTGCGTAATAATGGCTCCAGGGCGTTTTTCTCTTATTGTCTTCACCAGTTTCATCATTTGCGATGCCGAGGGTTCTCGCCCTGCATGTGAGTCAATTACCGCAACAATTCTTAGTCCTATGTCTCGCGCTAGATAGTCGAAGACGCCCTGTTGAGTCACGATACGATTATTTTTAAAACGACTGGTAGTTTTTATGAAATCTTTCATTAATGATTCCATACGCAAAGAAAATTGCTCTGCATTTTTCTTAATTCTGGCCTCACTTTTCGGCATAAGTTGGGCAAGCTTAGAAGCAATAGTTGTTGTCAATTGAGCAGCCATTTTAGGGCTCGCAAAAAGGTGAGGATTCAAGCCCTCATGGTGCTCGTGCCCGTGCCCGTGCGCTTCGCTTTGATGATGGTGATCTTCTTCTGCTTTTTTCGGGGTGTCTTCTTCCATATAATGAAGAATATCGCTGATTCCTTCCGAAGAATCTATTAGCTGAAGTTTGGGGTTGGCTCGATGAATTTGTTCTCCTAGGAATTCTTCCATTCCCAATCCGTTCACTACCAATACGTTAGCATTAGCAATTTTCTTCAAATCGTGGGGGGTTACTGCATAGTCGTGAGGACAACCCATGCTCGCCGATAACAACAGGTTTATGTCGATGTTTTTTTCACCATGGGTTACAATTTTTGTAAAATTGTATATCGGATAGGTGGTAGCCAAAATGTTTATTCTTTTTTCTGTTTTAGCAAATGCATACGAGCCTATGCAGCATATAAACATAACGAATAGACTCAATAGAATCGGTTTCTTGCACATTTTCTTTCTCCGGCTTTACTTGGCAATAATTCTGCACTCTATATGTGTTCCGTGACAGGTTTTACATTCTCGCAAAATATGATTTTGAGCGAAATTTTTCCAATGTTCGCGCTGATGGGGCGTCAGCACCCCAGTACCTTTGCAGAAAGGACAAGCTCCCTCCAGCGCCGCGAGAATGGCCGAGCGAATAAATTCCGAACGATTCTGAATTCCCTGAAGTGCTTCTTTTAACGGCCCATCTACCTTGAAGGTAATTACTTCTGGCTTGTCCATGTTCTCTCTCTACCCAGGTTACGCTCGCTAGTCGTAATACTTGGTAATACAGAGCAATGTCAAGTTGGCTTATCGCAGGTATAAGAAGCGAGAGGAATGGAAGCGAAAACCTACCGAGGTTGCGACCTCCTAGATCGTCTGTGCATCGCCCGGCACCCTCCCCCGTTAACGCAATCGCGAGTTACGCATTTGCCGGTCCAGTTCTTCCCTCTAACAATTAGTTCTTTTCCAAAACCGGTATTGCTAAATATTTGTTCCGAAGCATTTCTATTGAAGCCCGTTTGTGCCAAACTTCGTTTGCAACTGCTTTCTTTTTCAAGTTTACCCTGTTTGAACGAAATCGGTCGGCTTAATAAAGGTATTTACAATACTACTATTGATGGTTCTGGTTTTATTTCCGCGTAAGGCCGTCGCTTAGTTTTTATCCTACTTATTTAAAACACCTAGAACATCACTGCATTTGATGATGCGAATTAGGTCGTGATGGGAATTATATAGAGATTCGTCCTTAAAATCGGGAATAAACAGAGCGTATACAATTTGTTTGCCTTCCGACCAGCTCTCTCTCGGAATTCCTTTGGAGAGAAGGTCTCGCTTGGCCTCCTCGATTTGCCGGTCAGTAAACGGAGCTGTGGACCACTTGACTTCTCCCAAGAGGAGGCAAAGACCGTCAACAGAAATAGAGACGACGTCGAACTCAGGACCGTTTCCCTTCCAGTAGCGCCCAGCTGGCCCCCATTGACCGAAGGACGAAAAGTGTTCAGCGCTCTGGAGAAAGGGTACCGATAATCGACAAAGTTCCTCCCATGCTTCCGCCCCTGCTACGACCACATCCAAGATAGGACGCAGAGTAATTGCGGGCGGTAATTCCTCCGCGAGAAGGCGATCTGGCTCATTGTGCAGTGGGCCCGAGGGATCAAGCACCAGTGTCTGGAGTGCATTTTCGATATCTGCACCGAACGGAGCCGCAAGCTCCCAGTAGCGAGGAACGCCTCCCCACAAAGACCAGGCCATAAGTTGCTGGCAAGAATTCACGATATTCAAGGCTTGGCCAATGTAGCTGGCTGGAAGAGGCTGCAATTCAAAAGATAGAGTCGATCGGCCAAACAAAGGTGATGATCTGTCGAGTGCTAGCCCCTGCATCATGTGTTGCGAAGAACCCGACAGTACGATGACTAGTTTCGCCGATCGAGCTTCGTGATCCACGTAAGCTTGCATAATGCTAGCCAGAGGAGGGCTAGATGACACCAGATAAGGGAATTCGTCAATGACTAATGGACCTTGCCAGTTCTGTTGCGACGCGGCACGCGCAAGTGCTCGAAGAAGGGAACGCCACCAACAATTCAAACGACCCCCAAACGTCAACGTCGCAAAGCATCGGGCCCTATCGACTGAGCGAGCTACGGCACAAGGCCCTTGTGCGACTAAGCAATATCACACTCTGGTTTTCAGAGGATACCGTACAAGCATGGTACTCGCCGCGAGAGGGGAAGCCTGGAGGCCAGCGTAGGTATTCCGACCTGGCCATAGAGACGTCGCTCACGTTGCGACTTGTTTTTAGGCAGGCACTTCGACAAACCGAAGGATTTGTTCAATCTTTAATTTGTCCTGATGAATGTCGGTCTCCAAGCGCCAGATTACAGCACGCTTTCCCGCCGAGCAAAAAACCTTGCGATGCATCTACTTAGTTACATGGCAGCACCTCGCCTCGTAATTCGCGCACACAGGAGCTTCGAAACTGCCCTCGTAACTGCCCATTTCATCCTGAAAAGCAAAGTTTCCTTTGACCATGGTCTGACTCACCTCGCTCAGGGTTACGGTACCGGTAGGCGGTGTTTCCAAGAAAACCGACGCATACCCACACTCGGACTCACCCGATACCGCCCAACCGAATTGTGCCATCGCGACGTAGGTTCCATCCGTGGGCCATTCTTCATGATAACCGGTGATCGTGTATTCACCTGGGGCAGGAAGAGTCGGGGTCCCTTCGGTGCTTCGCGCTTGAAGGCTTAGACTGACCAGCGTTCCGTCCACTTGGACGTACCCCGCTTCTTGTAGCGCGCAGGCGTTCGGGAAATCAGTCACGGAGATTTGTAGTGTGCGGGTATAGACAGGGGTTACCTGCGAGCCCCCATCGCCTAATTCGCTCTCCGAAAGCAAGTTCCCACCCAGCTTCGATTCTCCATCTGAAGAGATCCCCGAGTTAATTTCGCTGGTTGACACAGAGGCCGCCGCATCGACCGCCGCCCAACTCTTCCCATTTTGGAAATCCCCTGTCGCATCCGAGTTTCCAGTAGCGGCTTCAGGATCGAGCGCGTCACATGACGGCGATAAGTTCGCCCCCTCAACGATGGCGTAGATGCCAAATCGATCGATGGGGAAACGCGCCATGCCGCCCTGGATAGTGCCGAAGCCGTTTTCTCCGGCCCCCTCACCATCGGCGTAAGTTTCAACAGCGCTTAATCGGATCGCTCCATCGCTCCCCTCATAGCTTGCCGAACCTCCAAGAATTCCCAGGACGGCCCACTCAGTGTCCATCTCGTTGTCGAGATGTATGACCTTGCGCTCGACGTTCGTGTCAGAGGCATTGATCGGGAGGGCAAGAGTCGCCGTTCCTGCGAGGAGGATTTCGGTCGGCGTAATCTTATATAGATCGCTTATGAGATGGGTCTGTTCTGGCAGCTCTGCCGAGAGCGCTTCCTCATCCAGCGTCTCGATACCAATCTCCACCGATTGCGTCAGCGTACCGGCCGGAAGGGTTAGGGTCGCGCCATTTTGGGTGAGAGTAGTTCCCTCGCCGTCGGAATCCGGGTCGTCGCTTCCATCAACAACACAGCAGCGCTCTTGGACTGATTCCGCCTGTACGCAAATGGGGGCGGTGAAAGAACCCGAGATCGTTTCGTCGCGTTCGGCACCGTGGACAACCAATTGGAAGGTCCCTTCCACCGCCGTTTCAGTGACCGAGGTCAATGTCAGACTGCCTGTAGGCGTACTTTTCATTACGCTCGAGCAGGCACCGCATTGGGCATCGCAGGCGACGAATTCTGCAGCAACGCGAAGCGAAGGGGTTTCCCAGTCCATCTGGTCCGAGGTGAACGGATAGGTGCCCGGAGGCGGGAGCGCGGGGTAATCGACCTGAGATGGAGTCATTAATGTTATCTGAAACCACCGACTGTCCTGGACATCTAGCCCACTGATCTCATGACCGCAGGCATTGGCATAGTCGGTTAGCCGAATCTCGAGATGAGTACGAAAAGGATGCTCGCCCCATATGGTGCCGATGTCTTTGAGGTGAGTCACCACGGCAACGGCGTCGACCGCCGAAAAAGTTCCACCCGTATAGGAGACTGTTCCGGGCGTTCCGTTAGCGGGGGCATCGCATTTCGCAATAGAGTTGCCGTTGACCTGCGCCACGGCATAAATACTAAAGGAAGATGTCTGGAAGCGTGCGCGCCCTTCCGAGAAAACGGCGTCAGGGACCACTTCCCATGTGGTGTCTGACTCGTCATCGAGGCGAAGCACTCGGTTAGCCGCCCCCTGATAGGGAAGGATTACCTCGATCGGTTCGAGAAACTGGGTCCCGTGGGGCAAAAACCGGTGGGCTTGGCCGACAAGGGTCGTTTCGCTGGAAAGCGCGGCAGTAAGAGTGCTGGGCGCAACACTATCCAGTTGAATGGTGATCTCTTTTGAAAGAGCGCCTTCCGGGATGGAGAGCACTGCACCATCTGAGAGAGAAATCTGAGATCCATTCGGCCCCACCCGAAAACTCTCCTGAGTGCCAGGCTGCGATTCCGTTGGCGACGCTTCACATCCCATCAAAAGCGTCCATCCAAAACATACTAGAAGTCTGCATAATTTCCGAGATAGCATGAAGGACCCCACGACATCATCGTTAGAGTCTCCAGGATCAGTCAAAAGGCTGCAGGAAGTCTACTGGGTGCGGGTACTTTAAAACGACATCAATGTTTCACTAGCCGTAATGATGTGTTGGCAGAATGTGTGCAAAAAACTAAAGCATTATTTTAATTGGATGAATGATTTCTTTGGAGTTCTTGCTTTTCATGGAAGGCCCAGTATTCTTCCCATCCCCACTTACCTCTACCCCTTGCAGTTTTACGCAGCTTTCTTTTTTGCACGCCGCCTGGCTGCAAGTTCTTGAGCTAATTCGTTTGCCGTTTTTTCTACTTCCTCTCGGCTTTTTAACACAGTTCGGTGTTTGTTAACGTCATCGAGAGTAGCCACTATTCCGTCGATCGCATCCGTGGGTAGCGGCGGGAAAGGGGTGTTTTGGTCATGCCCGAACTCTGCCAACATTTGGTAGTAAGTGTCGACGCGTCCTTTGATTGAGTCGTAAATCGAAGACATGGCGATCATCAGTTCAGTTGAAACCTCTGAGTAGGCTAGTACGCCGTCAAGGCGGTCGAGAACATCTTGTTCAAAAGCGTCGCCTATTTTTTTAATCAAAGCATAGCGTTCAGTGGTGGATGTGGTCTCAGCAGTTTGTTCTGCGGCTAGTTTCTCAAACACAGCAAACCGGTCTTTCAATTCCTCTGCCTGAGACTTGCCATGGATCACTTCGTCCGGCTTGTAAAAACCGGCTTGTACCGCTGTCTGGGTCTTGTTCTCAGCTTCGGAAATCATTTGTATTGCTTCTTTGTAAATTTCGCGAACCATATCGACGATATCGTTAATCTCCCCGTCGGCTTCTTTGATGGTTCCACGATAGCCGACGGCGAGGAATTTTTTTGTGGTTTCATCTTCAATATCGATGATTCCCTCAGATGCGTCGCCTTGGTTTCCTTTGTTGAAGACGTCATTTAAAACTAGCCGATCCTCGGAATCCAGTGGCGACTTTCCGTCAATAAGTATGCGAAGTGCTCGGTTTTGACGTTTGTATTTGCGGATATGATCACGCATTTCCTTTTTGGCGTTTTCCAGTTGATCGAGACGCTCGGTGAAGGTCGTAATCGAGCACCAGAGATTAATCCCGTTGTATATAAAACTTCCGGCATAGCGAATGGTCTTCATGCCCTCCCATTTAGTGCGCAGATAGCTCATGGCGCGGCTAAGCTTACTGGGGTTTCTTATGATTATGGCGTTGGACCGCTCTCGCATTGGAGGCAGTTGCTTTCCTTGGTTCATAAGCTTTTTTACATTGTCGAATGACCCTTTTAGACAATAGGCGCTATAGCCCCAGCCAACGGAGGTCATTAAAAAGCCGCTCGTTGTTACCGTCATATCATAGCGCTCTTCAATCTGCTTTCTTAGTTCTGCATGGTTGACTGTTGCATGAAATTGCTCGGCCACTTCATTGGAAAATATACGAAGAAACACATTGCATCCCATTAGCCCTTGTATTCGACTTTCTAGTTTTCTTAATCGTTCAATATTTTGGTTAAATACTTCGCTTTTTTGGTCTTTTGATTTGTATCTACGAGTCAGGTAGTTTACCATATTCTGATAGTTGACAAAATCTGTTCTAACGATAGCGTATTCGCGTAGAGTGTTTTCATATTCGCGGCCTCTTTCCACCATTTCTTTTGTCAAGCTTCTATATTCTTCATCAAAGAATGGCGCGCCTCCAGCTGCCATATTGATTTGATTTACCAGTTCTGCCGTGGAAACGGCGGTATCTACAACATTAACAGTTAGATCAAATCCGATTTTAACGGCCTTGACGATACCGGTGATGCTCATATTATTGCTCTCCTTATTTTGTTATATTTTGCAAAAAAATGAAATCAAGTTAGTTTTAGATTCTCATCCCCCTTTCTTTCTTATATATTCATCAATTTTATCTTTTATTTCTTTTTGCGATTTTCTCATTGCATCCCCTTGCCTCTGAATAAAGTCAGGCCATGTGTTTTTATTCAATGGAGGCATTTCAATGTTATACAGTTCATTAATGGCTCTAACGTACTTATCTCTATCTTCTTGGAGCTTTGGTATAATATTTCTGATTTGAATTAGAGCGTCATCCAGTTCTTGGTTAGATTTTTTCGCGATTTCCAACCGCTTTTCAAGTTCGCTTATGGTCAGACCCAGCGCTATTGCCTCAGTTATTGCAGTTAGAACAATAGTTGCTCTTCCGGCAACCCGAGCAATGGTAGTAATTGCTCCCACGCCTCTACCTATGCGTGTCAACGCGATTACATTAGCAATCGTATTGGCAAGTCCTGCAATTCCCGTCGAAACGGCGACCCCAGCATGGGCAATGGATAAGTTCTGGATGGTACTATTCCATCGGGTAGCTTTTACTTCAAAATCTTCAATTTCTTTCAATTCGTAGCGGAAGTGAGACTTATCGAGATCTTTATATTTTACTAACTTTTCATTGATTTCATCTCGGTAGCGATAGTAGTCAAGGGCCAGACCTTTTATGTCTTCCAGCATTTCGATTAGTTGCTGTTTTATTGGAAAAATGCTGTCCTCAAGCCGTTGAATCTCTTCTTTGCCACTTTCGACTTCGTCAATCTTTTTCTTGACATCTTTCTCAAGTTTATCTAGCTGACTATAAAAGCGCTTCTTTATAACCTCAGGAAGTGAATTGATTCCGACATCTCCCATAGTATTTTTAATATTTTTGATTTGCTGGTCAAAAGTACCAAGTGTAATAATATTTCCCGCATCCAAGACAGTATCGGTTACTAGGCGAACACCAGAGGTGGCAACATCCTTAACTATCGTGAATCCAATGGAGGCTATATCGGAAATCATTATTTTTTCCTTTTTTGGTTATCCGCAATAATCAATGCATATTTAAGGCCAATAAACATATAGAGCAATAGAGTGTAAAATTCCAATCATGCTAAAAAAAAACAATGAAACTTGGGGTGTTTTAGCACCAGCGATGTCATCACTGACACCCCTGATTAAAATCGAAAAAGATCCTAGTGAATAGACGTCTTGGTCTGCAATGTGTGAGCGACGTCTCTATAGCCAGGTCGGAGTACCTACGCTGACCTCTAGGCTTTCCCTCTCGCACTATTGGCGTAGTCATAGATGTGACATTTTGCCAACGATTCGCCGTCTTCCCAAACATTCATGCAACAACACACCCCGAATGCTGACCGAGCATAACTACTTCGCGTTGCGCCATTTCCGAAAGCGGTTTTTTTCTATAAACGCAACTATTGCCTCAATAAAAATCGAGTGTGCAATACTGGTAACGGCGCAGGTTAACACTTAGGTACAAAAGCCAGCAGCTTCGGTTAGACCAAGTCCAGTGGCAACTTGGGGGACTGTGGTAACAAGTTTTTCTACGAATTGCCTCGCTGCTGACTGACCGCCAAAAATCGCAAGTTTTAAAGGCTGATTTTCCTAATATCGTCAAGTATATTTTATAGTGCGAGCAATAAACAAATGGAGCATATATAGGCATATTAGGGCCGAGTAATAAGGAGACAAGCAGTTTATGAGTAGATTCGACAGCAGGAACGAAAAGCGACCGGTGTCTGCTGACGCTAAAAGCAGTGCCGTACAACCAAGAGCTAGATTTTTCGTCACCGGAACCGACACCAACGTGGGAAAAACATTAGCCTGCGCCTGGCTAGTTCATCACTGGCAAGCTAGTTATTGGAAGCCAATACAAACTGGTTCCTCGAAAAATGGCGCCGAAAATACTGCCGAAAACACAGATGGTAGAGAGATTGCTCGTTTAACCCAGATGCCAGTAGAGAATATTTATCCGTCGACTTATGAGTTATCTGCTCCGCTTTCACCCCACCAGGCAGCGCGCCTGGATGACCAATCCATTTGCCTGGAAAGCTTTGTTGTTCCCGATACTTCCCGTGCCCTGGTAATAGAAGGGGCCGGTGGGGTATTGGTTCCTTTAAATGATCATCATTTAATGATTGACCTAATTCGAAAACTTCATTTTCCCACTTTAGTAGTAGCACGCACCACCTTAGGAACTATTAATCATACCTTGCTAACTTTGGAATCGTTGAGAAGTCGCGACATTATGGTTCGGGGAGTGATTCTCAACGGGCCACCCCACCCTGCCAACCGGCAAGCAATTGAAAAATACGGAAATGTTCCTATTATTGGTGAATTGCCTCCCCTTTGCCCTTTGAATGCGAACACTTTGACCCAAACTGCCCCCCCGCCACCATTGGAAAGCCTTTTATGAATGATTTGTTTCGCCAAGGCGAGCGCCATATTTGGCGTCCATTTACTCAAGCAAAAACTGCCTTGCCGGCCATTGCAATTCGCTCTGCTCAAGGAGCAAAACTTTATTCTGCAGATGGACGCGAATTTTTAGATATGATTTCTTCTTGGTGGGTCAACTTGCATGGTCATGCTCATCCGGCTATTGCTAATGCTATTGCCCGCCAAGCCAATTTATTGGAACACGCTCTGTTTGCTGATTTTTCGCACGAACCGGCAATACGTTTAGCTAGTCGTATTGCTAACGAGTTATCTGGCGATCTTCAACGAATTTTTTATTCTGACAACGGTTCCACTGCAGTAGAAGTAGCCTTAAAAATTGCCTATCAGTACTGGAAAAATCAAGGAAACGAAAAACCTATTTTTATTGCTTTCGAGGGAGGATACCATGGCGATACCTTTGGGGCCATGGCTGCGGGAGCTGCTTCCGGTTTTTTTGATTCTTGGCGCGATTTACTTTTCTCGGTGGAATTCATTCCTTTTCCATATACCTGGGAAGGTGACCACTCGATTGCTGAGCGTGAGCAAAGCTGTTTACAAAAATGGGACGAATTGGCAACCCGCTATTCCCACCGAATTTGCGCGGCAATTGTGGAGCCACTTGTTCAGGGCGCGGCAGGAATGCGTATGTGCCGCCCAGAATTTCTTCAAATTTTTGCCCAGAGAGTGCGTGCTTCCCAAGCTCTACTAATTTTTGACGAAGTCATGACCGGCTTTGGAAGAACTGGCTCTCTTTTTGCTCTTAAAAAGGCGGGGGTGAAGCCAGATATTCTTTGTTTATCTAAGGGACTTACCGGTGGTTTTTTGCCACTGGCCATGACCGTTTGTAGCGATTTTATCTATGAACAATTCTTGGGAAACACCATTCAAACCGCATTTCTGCATGGCCATTCTTATACCGCTAATCCTCTAGGATGCGCTGCCGCTTTAGCCTCATTAGATTTATTAATGACGCCTGAGTGTAGCAACCGAATTCGTACCATCGAAACCATTCATCGTGCTCGTCTCGCTAGTCTGATCGATAAATTGGCATCCAATAACCGTGGATTTCACCGTCCGCGAGTAACCGGTACTATCGCCGCATGGGAAATTGCTGGCCACGATAATAGCTATGGATCACTAAATTCCATTCAATGGAAAAGTTTTTTTCTAAATCGCGGAATTTTTTTGCGACCAATGGGCAATGTTTTTTATTTTATGCCGCCATATTGTATTTCTGAGGACGAGCTTAATTTGGCTTGGGATGTGGTGGAAGAGTTTTTGTTTCAAGAATAGGGCTTGGCCCATGTTTTATTCTGAATTCTCACCAATACCGGCGATGATATAGAGTAGCCCTAACCCGGCGGCAAACATGGCAAAGTGAAGAACGCTGACTTTAAGTGAATGAGATTTATTCACCTCAGGAACCAAATCAGATGCGCCAATGTAGAAAAAATTACCCGCCGCTAACGGGATCAACCAGCGCACATCCATCTGTCGTGAAGCAATGTAAGCAACCATGCTACCCAGCAAAAAAGTTAGCCCTGATAAGAAGTTAAGCAATAGCGCCGTACGTTTTTTCCATCCCCCATGAACCAATACCCCAAAGTCCCCAAGCTCCTGGGGAACTTCATGAGCGGCGGCGGCAATCCAAGCGGCAATTCCAAGGCGCGTATCCATCAAAAAGACCCCCGCAATTGCCACTCCACCAAGAAAATTGTGCAGACCGTCGCCAATAAGAATGAGGTAAGTTAAGGGTTTTTTGCACTCGGCAGATGCTCGGTGACAATGGTGCCAATGCAGAAATTGTTCGATCGCGAAAAAAATCAGAAACCCCAACGCCAGTAAAGACAAAGCAGATTTTTCAGGCATACTTGCTAACGAAGCTGGAATCAGGTGAAAGATTGCTCCTCCCATAAGTGAACCGGCGGCGAAAGAAACCATGGGGAGCAACATTTTTTTCAATGTTGATTCGCTCAGAATCAAGCTTACGCTGCCAACTAGCGCGATTGCGCTCATAGCAATTCCGCTTAACAATATCCAGAGAAAAGTAGTCATAATTCTACCCACATGCGTATAAGATGATACTCCGCATAAAAATCGATAATATGGTTATCGGTTATTCCCCCCAAAAGAACATGCTTTGTAAAAATTGCTAGATTTTTCAGGTTGTGTTTCAAGATATTTTACAACATAATCTCCCGCCGAATTTGGAGAAAAACCTGATGGAGAAGAGGTTAAGGTCCATATTAGAAAAAATGGGTTCAGTAACGGTTGCATTTTCCGGCGGATTGGATAGTTCGTTGCTTGCTAAGTACGCCAATTTAGCGCTAGGAGACCGAGCCCAAGCAGTCACTGTCAAAACCGAGTTCGTTCCTGAAGAGGACATTGTTAAAGCTATTAGAAAATCAAAACAAATTGGCATCAAGCATACTGTGGTAAACCTATGTGTGCTAGATGATGACATTGCCACCAATTGCAGCGATCGATGCTACCTGTGTAAAAAGAAAATTTTCACCAGCATTAATAGAAAAAATATTGTAGACGGAACTCTCGCCGACGATGACAGCGCTAGACCAGGACTCCGAGCGCTAAGCGAATTGAATATACCATCACCGCTAAAAGAAGCCGGGTTCACCAAAAAGGCAGTTAAAGAGCTATCCAAAAAATGCCTGCTTCCCGTGGAACCCAGTAATAGCTGCCTAGCCACCCGGATACCTCTAGGCACGCGTATAACCTTACAATCGCTAAAAAAAATTGAACAGATGGAAAAGTTTCTACACGATAATGGTGTAGTCGATGTTCGCGCAAGGTTAAAAGAAAATAGCTTTTTTGTTGAAATACAACCTTTCGATTTTAATACTTGCGAGGCAATATATAATGAAATTAAAAAAAAGGCCAAGGAATTTGGCCTAGGAGTTGAACTTGGTAAACGTAGACAAACTTCTTGACGATTTCAAGTCGGGAAGTATTTCCAAAGAAAACCTGCTAAATGAGCTTTCTAAAAAGCCAATAATTGACCTAGGCTTTGCACAAATCGATAGATACCGAGCAATGCGTAAGGGATTTCCTGAGGTTATTTATTGCAAGAGTAAAACCCCTGAGCAGGTATATAAAATTTTCATGGAAATGAAAAAAGAAAATAATATTGTGCTAGGCACTAAAGCTTCAAGTAAGCACTTTGATCTCCTAAGAGGAGAAGCTGAATATGATCCTATTTCTGGATTGCTATGGTATCAAACCGAAACGAAACCAAGGATTGGCAGAGTGGTAATAGCCAGCGCTGGCACTAGCGACGAACCAGTCGCGGAAGAAGCGGCGAAAACTGCTGATTTGATGGGAGCCAATGTTGCTCGCCGCTACGATATTGGCGTTGCCGGGCTTCATCGCCTGGGCTCTGCTCTTGATGATTTTCAGAGATGCAATGCAATAGTGGTGGTGGCAGGTATGGAAGGAGCGCTCGGCACAATAATCTCGGGTTTAACATCGAAACCAGTCATAGCAGTCCCTACTAGCGTTGGTTACGGAGTTAATTTTGAAGGCATAACCCCGCTACTTACTATGCTAAGTAGCTGTTCGCCTGGTGTTTCGGTCGTTAACATAGATAATGGATTTGGCGCAGGTTACATTGCGGCCATGATTAATAGGCAATCAAAATGAAGACTTTGTACTTTGACGGTGTGAAGGGTGTTTCGGGAGACATGATTCTTTCTGCCCTCTTGGACACAGGAATACCAATAGCGGTACTTTCCAATGGCCTTCAAAACCTGGATATCGCCTCTTATGAATTGATTCTGCATCAAAAACAAATAAAAGGTATCTCAACGCTAAATCTAGAGGTCCGGCAAACCAAAGAAGAACAACTGCGTCACTATGCGGACATTGTAAAAATAATTAGGGAAGGCCAAGTAAACAATAACGTGAAAACACTTTCTTTAAATATTTTGCAAACTCTGGGCACAGTGGAAGCAGAAGTCCATAATGTACCCATAGAAAAAGTTCACTTTCACGAAATCGGCGCTATTGATACTATTATCGACATTGTTGGCACAGCAATATTAATAGACAAAATTCAGCCTGATTACATTGGATATTCTCCAATAAATTTGGGTTCTGGCATGGTGGAATTCTCGCACGGACGTCACCAGGTGCCCGCTCCGGCAGTTGCCAAGCTTGCTATGGGAATGAAGACATTTCTGGGAAATGAAGGCATAGAGCTAGCTACGCCAACAGGCATGGCAATACTAAAAACTTTATGTAATGCAAACGATTACCAAGGAAAATTGATTGCCGAAGGATATGGTGCGGGCACTTATTCGGAAAACTACGGAACATTTCTCCGTGCAACTATTTACACCAATTAAATACCAAACAAAAGCGACTATAGAACTTTTTGTTAAAAAAGCAGGGAGCCCACCAGAATAGAATGACTTTGGGAGAAAACCAAATGAGTAACGACAACAGAAAGAACGTTTCCCGGCGAGAATTTCTTAAGTGTGCGGGAGTAGCATTTGCGGGTGCAGGAGCAGTAACTTCCGGTTGCTTAGAAGAATTTAAAGTCCAAGATGTAGACTACGAAGGCTCGCTCATTTCGGTTGCCAAAATTCACCCGCTATTATCTTACGCGGGCGACTATACTCTAAACCCCGACGGCACAGTCACTACTAGAGTAAAAAGCGTTTCCGATCTTCTCGCAGAATATATTAAATCTAAGGAAACCGAAGTTAGCAAATGGGACAGCATTAAAAAACGTATTGACTATACTTATGAAGCCTTAGATGACGTTCTGCTTCCTATTCTGGGAAGCATTTCTAAAAAGCAAACCTTACTCACTTCGGCAGGCATTACTATTTGCGAACAGGTAAAAGGCAAAAAGGGTTTTCCTCCTAAAAAGCTTCTTTTCAAGCCAAATATCGTAAGCGCCGATGTCATCTCCTTTGGCGGAGATGGCTCAGCCCCCCGTAACAACTACGGCTTGGAAGGCGGCGGCGCTTCTGCCTGTACTCATTGGGCATTTCTAGCTGCTCTCCTGCGTTGGTTTCACGACAATTTAGAGATTTCCTATTTTGAAATGGCAGTTGGCGAAACCGGCACTACCACTCATACCTGGCAGCATTTGTATAATAGCGCCTATAGCCAATATTGGGGCTTTCCTTATACTGCGGAAGCAGTTTTTGAGGGGCGGGTTACAGACCCAAACACCGGAACGGCAATATTTTACGGCGGCTACCCCTTTTACTATGTACGAAAATACCTTGCCGACTCACATCCCGCGTCGCACACCGATAACCCTATGCAAGGCCACTTGCAAAGTATTTACGGCCCGTATACTCCTCCGGGAAAGGCCAGGGATCAATTGGCATTCATAGATCTTAATAATGCCGAAGCCAACACTCCCGACGACGCAAGAGGTCGGGAAATTGAAGTGCCCAACGGTGCCTGTTATCAAAGCGTGACTGTACACAAAGCAGTCGTGGGTGACCCCAACGATTTGGATAACTATCCCGGAGCTGTGCTTATTAACGTTCCCAAACTAAAAGTCCACAGCATTGAGCTTATTACTAATGCAACAAAAAACTTGGGTATTGGGTTGTGGCCAACAAAATCCGGTTATGACAACAGCTCTGATACTCCCGATTTCAAATATGGATGGCCCACGTCCACCAATACTCCAGCCAGTTGTAAATTCTATCCAGTGGCTAACTTAAAGAGTGGCGTGTATCATTCGCCTTGGTCAAAAGGCCTGCGTATGAATTGCGACGGAGCTGTCGACCCACAATCAACGCCGCGCATTCCCAACGATGGGCTCAAAGGCTCAATGGTCGATATTAATTTGGCAGTACGCGCTCAGTCTCTCTTGCCTTACATACTGCATATTTCCGACGCAATTACTGCAACTAACCTCGCTCATGGTGGAGGAGCTTACGGTTATTTAAATAACGAGGGGCTAATTTTGGCCTCCGAAAATCCAGTAGCATTGGATTTATTTTCATCAAGATATTTATACAAAAACGTACCCAAAGGCACAGTAGCCAAGCATCCGTTTGCCATTTGGACGCCAGGCGGTGATGTTCACTGGGATGCCGCAGCTAAGTCTATTGTGTCCTTTAAAGGTGATTATGAATGGCCGGTTGAAAACACTTATCTCTATGCCTATGCAGAAACCCGTGGTTTGGGCACTCAGACTTATTATGTTCGGGGAAGAGACCGCATGGCTGGACCAAAAGATTTTATGCTAATTTCTGCGAACGGGCATTTTGGTCGGGCAATTTTTGATTCTACCAGAAATTGGCAGGAGGCTTTTGATCAAGGCAAGTTTAAATTCAAGGAAGTAATTGCTAAAACTCAATACCAAGATCACATGCCCCCTCATTACTGGAGTATCGAGGCCGGGTTATGTCCCTTGCAAAGATTGCTACGTCAATTAGCAAAAGCAAACGATGACTTGGCGATGGCAAAATACGATTACAACCCTGGTTATTACGACCAATTAACCGCCATGGATACTAACAATGACGGCAGACTTATTTTCGGAGAAGAAGCCAATGAAGTAGACAAAACCATGGGAACATTCACCATGGCATTTTCTCTGCTGGCAGCAATGGAAATTGAACACGGCACAGCTAACATGTTTGCCAAAGCGGTCAAGTATTCAATAGCGGAATGGAACGAACTAGGTACCTTTTTGAGTGATGCAACTCCTATGGTAGTAGCGCACGGTATGGCTATACAATCGCAAACCGATGACATGATAGACAAGTTTTTTGATATTCCTTATGGACGCGATGCTAATGGAGTTTCCCACTGGCCTAGTATACAATTTGCAAAATACGTAGATACGCTCACCTCGCTTACTACTGCCTACGAGCAAGCAAAAAAATACGCAACCGCCAAAGGATATACCTTTAAAATGTATGTGCCCGATAGGCTGCCTTACTTTCCGCGCGTCTCCACTCCTTTTGCCTCAGTTGGTGAAAACGTTGAACCTACTAGCGACCCTCGATATATCTGCACCATGAATTTTTTTAATTCAAAAGGCGAAGAGGTAGAAAAATGGTAAAAACCAAAACTGCCATCCAAGAGAAACAGGAGGCATTAAATAGAATTAGCAATTTAAGACTTCTGGGACCTTGCTCAAAATATAGTAACAATTTAAAAGACATTTTAGAGATTTCAAAAAATGTGCAAGTTACTATAAGTAACATAAATAGAGGAGAGATCCCAACCACCAACCTACCAAACAGGAGAGACCATCATGTTTAAAGAGCTTTCTTTGCGTTATGGCGCCAACCCTCACCAAGCTCCCGCGCGAGTGTTTCGCAAAAATGGCGAGCTACCAATCCAAGTGCTAGCGGGCGCTCCGGGGTACATTAATCTTTTAGACGCCCTTAATGCTTGGCAACTTGTGAAGGAGCTTGCTCAAGCCACTGGTTTGCCAGCAGCCGCTTCTTTCAAACACGTCAGTCCATCGGGCGCGGCGGTAGCCATTCCTCTTTCCAACCTTTTAAAGAAAACCTATTTTGTTGATGATTTGGAATTGTCGCCTCTGGCGACTGCTTACGCGCGCGCGCGCGGTGTGGACCGCATGTCTTCTTTTGGCGATTGGATTGCTCTTTCTCATAAAGTCGATATTGCCACCGCCAAATTAATTAGCCGCGAGGTTTCCGACGGAATAATTGCTCCTGAGTATGAGCCAGAAGCTTTAACTATTTTGGCTGCAAAAAAGAAAGGCAAGTATTCGGTCATACAAATAGACCCGACGTATGAACCAGAGTCAATGGAAATTCGCGAAGTATTTGGAATTACCTTTGAACAAAAACGTAACGATCGCCTAGTTGGTTTGGATGATTTCAATAATATTGTCACTGATAACAAGAATCTTCCGGAAGCGGCGATTCGCGACATGATGGTAGCCTTTATAACGCTTAAATATACTCAGTCGAATTCAGTATGCTACGTGTTGGACGGTCAAACTATTGGTATTGGGGCTGGCCAGCAATCGCGCGTTCACTGTGCAAGATTGGCGGGCGCCAAGGCTGATCTCTGGTGGCTTCGTCAGCATTCCCTGGTGCAAGATTTGCCTTTCAGGCCCGATATTAAACGACCAGAGCGCGATAACGCCATCGACCAATTTTTGCAAGCGGATATAACTGATGCGGAAAAAGCGACTTGGGGCGAGGTCTTTACTAATATTCCCAAACAATTTACTGCTAACGAAAGACGCGCTTGGATGAGCACCTTGCAAGGGGTTACCCTTGGCTCTGACGCCTTCTTCCCTTTCCGAGATTCGATCGATCGCGCGGCTTTAACTGGGGTTCGCTATATCCTTCAACCAGGCGGCTCCACCCGCGATCAAGCAGTTATCCAAGCTTGCAACGAATACGGAATGACCATGGTCTTTTCGGGAATTCGCCTGTTTCATCACTAAGAAGCACCATCGGTCCTTCGCTCCCTAATCAAAGCTCGCTTGCACATGCAGTGAATACCCTCTCCCTCTGGTAGAGAGTCAGGGTGAGGGGGCTGCCTGCGGCGACATGTAAGATTGAATTAAACATAGCTGTAGTAGCACAATAGAAAAATGATTCTGGAATGTCCGCATTGCCACTCGCGGTATGACTTAAGTGGACGAGCAACCGGAACATTAGTGCGCTGCCCCTGTGGAGCAAGTTTTCCAGTTCCCAAAGTCGATTCCCGAGCAGGACAAATTCGCTGCCCTTCCTGCGATGGTTCTTGCTCGCCCACCGATAATAGTTGCAGCTATTGCAACGCACGCTTAGCGATGGCGGCTTGTCCCTCCTGCCTAGGCAGAGTTTTCGCGGAAAACAAATTTTGCCCCCACTGCGGGGCCAAGCTCAATGTAGCAGCAAAACCAGCTCCTGATTCGCAACTGACCAAAAAATGCCCCCGCTGTCCGGGAAATATTGAACTGCATGCACAAATAGTGAACGAGGTTTTATTGCATGAATGTTCTCAATGCGGGGGCGTTTGGTTAGACAACCATTCGTTTGATCGCCTTTTATCAGCACGCGAATCTTCGGACCTTGGGCCGGAAACAAGTCCCACTATTGCTAATACCATTCCGCCTACTAGTCGTAGCGCTCCCTCGCGCAAATACATACCCTGCCCTGAATGCAGCAAATTGATGAACCTTCAAAATTTTGCCCGGTGCTCGGGAGTTATTGTTGACGTTTGTAAAGCCCACGGAATTTGGTTTGACTCCGGCGAGCTGGGTGCGGTGGTGCGTTTTGTAAAAAGCGGGGGAATGGAAAAGGCGCGCCGCAAAGAAATTGAGCAAGCACAAAGAGAATTAGAAATTAAAATGGCCCATCTTCCTTCTTCCGACCAAGAACAGTGTTCCTGGATACAAGAATGCAATTCTCCGAGCCTATTTGGGCGCGCCCTTCAAATCATGATAAAAACTTTTCTTTCATAAATGCACTAGAGCGCGTTATTTTAAACGTGTCTTTTCGGTAAGCATGCGTGAAACTCACGCATAGAGATAAAACACGATGGAATAGCTGCAAGTCCGCACGATTAAGGACCCGGCACACAAGATTTAGTCAATCTGAAAGCAGCTTCCGGCAACTTTTAGGCCAATT
>JBNKEI010000061.1:0-3558 GCA_050288705.1 Myxococcales bacterium | reverse complement strand
GGCAATGGCGATTACGGCAAGAATTATAGGATGGCCGAGAATCACCGCATTGCGGGCACACATCCAGATGGCCGCCCAAAATCGCTGTCCGGCAAATCTCGATTGCCCGCATGGCCCTGTGCTGCGAAGGAGACATTGCGTGGCTTTTGCGATAGGCCTCACCGTGGACGCGGAAAATGTCCGCAACCTCTGGCCGCTCCTGCCCAGATGCACTAGGCAGGGACAGCTTATGCTGATGGTTATTCACTAGCACTATCGAACCAGCTGATCGAATGGACTCTGCACCGAGGCGATATGGTGCTTACTTACCTGCGTATAGCGTGCGGTTGTGCTAATGGAGCTATGCCCCAGGAGCATTTGAATGACACGAATGTCGGTTCCACATTCAAGCAGATGGGTTGCAAAGCAGTGCCTGAGCGAATGAGGACTCAAGCGCTTGGCAATCCCAGCATGTATTGCCGCAAGACGGAAAACTCGGCGTACAGCTTCTTTGCAGATTGGTTTATTAGGATGTTTGCTTGGAAATAGAAATGGCCGAGGAGGTCGCACTAAGCGGTAATATTCACGTAAAAGTTCAAAAAGGCGATCGCTTAGCATTACCATGCGATCTTTCTTGCCTTTACTTTCGCGAATATGAATTAGCTTGCGATCGCTTTTGATGTCGTCGACTTTCTAATTTGCACACCTCGCTAATTCTTAAACCCGCGCCGTAGGTCACTGCAGCAATTACGCAATATTTCATGGGCTGAAGTGCACCAAAAAAACGTTCTATTTCTGCAGCACTTAGGATATCAGGCAAAGTCTGAGACCTTTTCGGCCATTGTATTTCTGCTACTACTTCTGGGCGTCTCAATGTAACCTTGTAGAGAAACTTCAAAGCAGCCACATTCATCGTAATAACGGACTGACTTGCTTTCTTTTCATTTACAAGGTGCAGTAAATAGGCTCGGATGTGTTCCTCGCCCATTTCTGCAGGAGAACGACGACCGTGAAAAATTGAAAAATGACACGCGTACTGCAAATACGATTCTTTTGTTGATTCTGCTCGTCCTTTGAGATTTAAATCTGCCAGCATTCTGTCATAGAGTGCTCCCATAACGATTCTCCTTTGGTTCGGAGTGTCCGGAAGTGGATCGACTCCGAGCCAAAGGATGAATTTTGTTGATGTTTAGTGGGGGATTTTCAGCACTATCTTCGAATTCAGCGCTTTTTAGCTGCCGCGAAGCGGCTTAGTCCAATACTTCTTATCGGACCCAAATATGTAGCGCCCACGTGAAAATGTCCGGTTTCGCCAATATAGAAGTGTCCGGTGTCTATTAAAGACACACCCCTGCTCTATTAGAGCTTTCCTTTTTTTTCTCGTTTCGTTTTTCATTCGCTATTCAATAGCGATTCTTTCTCTCCTTGTCCTCACGGGGTTTGTGAAACAAATACTCTAAATGAACGCAAAAGATCAAATTGATCGCAAAAAATGGATCGATCAGATCGATCGACGGAGCAGTATTTAATCCCTTAGCGACGAAGTTTTTGTCAGTTTGGTAAAAAAACCAAACGATTAGAGCTAGGGACCTTGCTTTTTTGGTTACGGCTTTGCCGGATTAGGAGAAAGCACTGATGTTTGTCGACATGGCATTGCGATTGCAAGTCGCTAAAATTGATATCGGAACACACAATCAACATCTATCAACGCAAGGAGCAATAACATGGTAGCCGTTACTAATAATAATCGAACGCAGAAACTAAACAATGATGCTTATCAAAGCTACAACGCAAATTCATGCAACAAAACTGCGACTACGTCGACTCAGAAAGCTAATCCTGCGAGTTATAAACCAAAAGATGAATTCGTCGACGGGAACTCCAAACAAGACAAATTCAATGCATTTATGAGCAGTCCTTCCGCGTCTGCGACAACGCTTCTTACAGAAAATGCCAACGATAGCAGTGTCAATTGTCTAGACGCGGCCGATAATTATTGCGAAAGCCTACCGGCTAGCAAAAAAGACGGCGCAAATATGGTTTTCATGAATGATAACCGAGGAGGCGTTGAAGGCAAGAGCGGGCACGTTGTGGTTAAAGAGAACGATGGAAAGGTATTTGATCCAGCATCCGGAAAAAAATACACAAATGTAGACGCCTATCTTTCCGCGAACAAACAATACAGCGTCGCCGGCGAGGTGAAAGCCGGAGATGTAAAGAATATTTTGGACACCAATCCTGGGTCAGAGGAACGGAAGAAAGCCATTGCTAACGCAGGAGTTTCTTCCGAGATTCAAAACATGATGGTGGCCGATTCGACAAATAAATATACCCAAATTCCAGGCGTTGGATACATTGATGGATCAGGGAAAGTTGTAGATCCGTCTTCAACCGGCACCACATCAGTCGATAGCCCCCAGTATGTAAACGTCGAGGACGTAGCAAAGCAGCTCGACGGCGCGAAGTGTGAATATGGCAAAAAATCAATCCCTGGCGGTCCGATAGTGGATGATATAAATCATATGACATTGACGCTTAAGAACGGAAACTATATCAAGTATGATGCGTCAAAGTATCCCTCGGAAGACATAAAAGGAGTAGCCTTTAACAGCAACGGCGAAGAAATTGGCCAGGCTTCTGCCTCAATGGGAAACAGCGAATTTCAAGTCAACATCAAAGATGTCGCGAAATATAATGGCAACGCTGATAGCCAAATCGTGAATAACGAAAATACTACCCCTATAGTCCGGAAACAAGCAAAATATTTTGACGAACGCCCCAAGGAAACGGATATCGATACAATCGTCCTGCATCATACTGCAAGTAATTCAGACGAGCATAGCTTGAACACTCTTCAGGGGAATAGAGGGAAAGAGGTTAGCGCCCATTACATGATTGGAAAAGACGGAACCATATACCAATTAGTTGACGATCAGAAGCGGGCATGGCACGCAGGAGAGGGGTCTATGAAGGACCCAACAACGGGCAAGCCAGATGGAAAAGACCTAAATGACAGATCTATTGGGATTGAAATTGTAAATGAGGGGGACGGAGAAGACACCTATACAGAAGCGCAATATAAAGCTTTGGAGACCCTTGTTCCTTATCTGACTAAGCAATACAATATTCCGACCGAAAATATTGTTGGTCACAAAGATGTAGCTGATCAGAAAAAGAATCCAAAGAAAGACCCGTCTGAAAATTTCGAAATGCAGCGAATTATCGATTCAGCAAAGTAGGCTATTTGGTTCAGAGGGTTCTGCCGTATTAATTAACACAGGGTTAAAATTCACTTTGATATATGTCACCTAGAGTAAATACAATAAAATCAATAGGTTAGTTTATTAAATGCAATTGATTATTTTTCAAAAAATAATAAAAATTCACTACAAGTATGGCCAAAATTTTAATGCGACAGAGCCAGGACTTCTGCAGAACTTTTGTGTCTTTTCGGCAAGCCTGCATGAAAGGTAAAAACCAGCGGAGTAGTGTCATGGGTCACCAAAGAAGGAGACCCAATGACAAGCGAGCAAGAGCGAGCAGCGCTGATAAAGCAAGCACAAGAAAAAGCAGCAGAAT
>JBNKEI010000060.1:0-29226 GCA_050288705.1 Myxococcales bacterium | reverse complement strand
GGTGGATTGCAAATTACTGATTCCTCGGACCGCCCTTTGTTAGACGCTGAAGCTAAAGCGAAATTCGCCGGGGAACTTCGTAATTTAATACGTTCTTTGAAAAATAATTCAAGAAAGTAGGGCATTTTTCAAAGAAATTGTCGAGAATTCTCTCTTTTCAAAGCTAAGCAGGGGGGGTGGGGGATTTTGTTTGGTTGTCAAGCAGATATAAAGCTCCACTGTTCTGGTCTTGTTGACAGGCTATGGCCTTGCTTTTGCATAAGGTTTGCCTGATACTACTTACGAAGCCATCTTCGAAACCTAAAATGCCTATTCGTATATCGTAATGTTCAAAACTATTGCCAGGATGATGCCAATGAGAATCGAAGCCATAAGGCTCAAAAATTTTCGCGCATTTCAACAGGTGGAATTAGAAGACGATATTACCACGCAAGCTGTCGATGCTATTGCCAATGCCGCGAATAGTTTTCTGCTTGGCGGTGGTGGGGTGGATGGGGCAATTCATCGGGCTGCTGGTCGCAACTACTGGCAGAATGTCGAACATTAGGCGGTTGTCCAACCGGGCAAGCGAGAATTACCAAAGGCTATAATTTACCAGCAAAACAGGTAATTCAACCGGTGGGGCCGGTTTGGCGCGGCGGAGACAATAACGAAGATCAACTATTAGAAAGCTGTTACCGAAATTCCTTGCAATTGGCAATTGAGCACTGTCTTTATACTATTGCTTTTCCCTCAATCAGCACTGGCGTTTATAGATTTCCCATCGAACGCGCATCTCGCATTGCGGCCAATGCAGTGAAGGCATTTCTTGAAGAGCACGAAGGAATTGAGAAGGTCCTTTTTGTGCGTTTCGGCGGTCGCGACTATCGGGTTTATCAAGACGTAGTGCAGGAAGTCTTTTAGGTTCTGAGCTTGCAGATCCAAACGGGGAGGGAACCAAAAAGACAGGAACCAAAAAGACTATTGACCGCTCGCCTGGCTTGATATAAAGAAATTTTTACGGAGAAAAAATTCTCGATACATGAGGCGAGGGTCCATGACATCTGAAAAAAATCAGGCCACGGTGGTGTCCATAAATCAGCAAACCAATTTGATAGTGGAGAAGGTCTATCGAGCTCAGCAGCAATACGCCTCCTATACCCAAGAGCAGGTAGATACTATTTTTGCCGCGGTAGCCCGAGCTATAAACCATGCCCGTATTGCTCTTAGTAAAGAGGCGGTGGCGGAAACTCGCATGGGAATTGTGGAAGACAAAGTAATAAAAAATCATTATGCTGCGGAATACATATACAACAAATACAAAAATTTTAAGAGCGTTGGGGTGATTCGCCACGATCCAGCAACCGGTATCCGAGAAATTGCTGATCCAGTGGGAGTTATTGCCGCAGTAATTCCTACCACTAACCCTACTTCTACTGCTGCTTTCAAAATTCTGCTGGCTCTAAAAACTCGCAACGGAATTATTATTAGTCCGCATCCTCGGGCTAAGGCGTGCACGGTGAAAACCGCGCGTATTGCCCTAGAAGCAGCAGTGGCGGCAGGAGCGCCCGAAGGAATAATTGGGTGGCTAGAATCCCCCTCGGTGGAAGATACCCAACAGCTTATGCAGCATCCCAAAATAGATCTTATTCTGGCTACTGGCGGGCCAGGAATGGTTAAATCAGCATATGCTTCTGGAAAACCCGCTTTGGGGGTGGGGGCGGGAAACACCCCGGTGCTCGTCGATGAAACTGCCGATATTCCGGTGGCGGTCAATTCAATTTTACTCTCTAAAACATTTGACAATGGGGTAATTTGCGCCTCCGAACAAGCGGTGGTAGTGGTGGACTCGATTTACAAAGCATTTCGCGCCGAGCTGCAAAAGCGCGGGGCTTATATTTTAAATGAGTCAGAAAAATCAAAAATAGCTGGCGTAATGGTGAAAAATGGGAAAATAAGCTCGGCAATTGTCGGCCAAAGTGCCTTGACTATTGCCCAGTCGGCTAATCTGCAAGTTCCTGCTAACACCAAATTATTAATTGCCGAAGTGGAAAGGGTGGGGCCAGAGGAACCGTTTAGTTTGGAAAAATTGTCTCCTATTTTAGCTTTATATCGTGCTGCTAACTTCTCTGCGGGAATACGTATTTGCATTGACCTGTTACATAACGGGGGGTTAGGGCATACCGCGGTACTGTATAGTAACCCTGGAAATCGCGAACGCATCGAGTCTTTTGCCCATGGCATGAAAGCGGGAAGAATTCTAGTTAATTCTCCTTCTAGTCATGGCGCTATTGGCGATCTTTTTAATTTCGAAATGGCTCCTTCACTTACTCTGGGATGCGGCACTTGGGGAGGTAATTCAGTGAGCGAAAATGTCGGGGTGGAGCATTTATTGAATATTAAAACCCAAGCTGAGCGTCGCGATAATATGCTTTGGTTCCGGGTGCCTTCGCGTGTTTATTTCAAAGCTGGTTGTTTGGAATTTGCTCTGCGCGACCTGGTTGGCCGCAAGCGAGCGTTTGTGGTTACTGATCGCATGATCGCCAAATTAGGAATGGTAGATCGAGTCACTAAAATACTGACTAATTTGGGCATTACCAGCGAAGTTTTCCAAGAAGTAAAGCCTGACCCCGCCTTGGATGAAATTGAGGCGGGAGTAGAAGCCATGAAACGGTTTAACCCCGATCTTATTATTGCATTAGGAGGAGGAAGTCCCATAGACGCCGCCAAAATAATGTGGCTTCTTTATGAGCACCCGCAAACCAAATTCGAAGACTTGGCCATGCGATTTATGGATATTCGCAAACGAATTTCCGGTTCTGGGGAGCTAGGACACAAGGCGGAATTGGTGGCCATTCCCACCACTTCGGGAACGGGCAGTGAAGTTACCCCTTTTGCGGTAGTTACCGGTCGCGATGGGGTAAAGTATCCCATTGCTGATTACGAATTGACCCCCTTCATGGCGATAGTGGACTCCGATTTGGTGATGGATATGCCGTCGGGGCTTACGGCGGCTAGCGGAATGGACGCGGTAACTCACGCATTAGAAGCCATGGTTGCCATTACCGCTACCGAGTTCACTAATGGTCACGCTTTGGAATCGCTGGTACAGCTATTTAATTGGCTTCCCCAATCTTATCGTGGTGGCGCAAATAATCGGGAAGCGCGAGAAAAAGTACATCATGCTGCAACCATGGCAGGGATGGCTTTTGCTAACGCTTTTCTGGGGGTGTGCCATGCCATGGCGCACAAGCTAGGATCAACCTTCCATATTCCTCACGGCGTAGCCAATGGAATTCTAATTCCCCACGTAGTGCGTTTTAATGCCGATGACGCCCCCAATAAACTTCCAGCTTTTTCGCAATATGGCAAGCCAGAGGCTAAACAGAGATATGCTCGGGTTGCCGACTGCCTGGGATTGAAAGGCAAGACAGTCGACGACAAAGTGGAAGCTCTCATACAAGCATTGGAGACCCTGCGTAAGGAGTTGGGGCTTCCCGCTACTATCAAGGAAGCGGGGGTCAATAAACTCGATTTTGAGCGCTGTCTGGACCAGTTGGCGGAAAACGCCTTTGATGACCAGTGCTTAGGAGCTAACCCCCGTTATCCCCTAATCGATGAGATCAAAGCTATTTACCGTGCTGCCTTCGAATAAAGTAGTGAGGGTAGCAAGTTAGCTACCTGTGTTCTAAGTGGGGTGGGGTGAGGCAGGACTGGAAAAGTTCTGCCTTTTTATTTTTTTGGGTCGATTTTCCCCGCCATGACAGATACTAACTAGTCAAACCGCTAAGTCATGGTAGCCAGAGAAATGAATTCATGAGTAACGCTTCGCACTCCGCGCCCACTCCTAGTTTGCGACGCCTACCCCTTTATTTGCGTCTTTTGCGTACTTGGGTACAGCAAGGTCGCACAACGGTATCGTGCACCAGCCTTGCTGAAGAATTGGGACAAGACCCCACTCAGGTGCGCAAAGATTTGGCCATCACCGGAATTGTAGGTAAGCCCAAGGTAGGTTATGACCTGGTAGAGCTGGCGGAAGCCATTGAACTTTTTCTAGGATGGAACAGCACCAACCGGGCAGTGCTAGTGGGCGCAGGAAATCTCGGATTAGCGCTGTTGGGCTACGGCGGGTTTCAAGCCTACGGGTTGGAGATTGTTGCTGCCTTTGACTCCAATCCAGAAAAAACTGGTGAATATTGCGGAAAAAAGATTTTTCCTCTGTCTAAGCTTCCGGCAATGGCTCGTCGCCAGAAAATACGTCTAGGAATTCTGGCGGTTCCCCAAGCTGCCGCAGTGGAAGCCGCCAATATGATGGTCGATTGCGGCATACAGGCGGTTTTGAATTTTACTTCTGTGCGATTACATCTGCCAGAAGGGGTGATTGTAGAGGAAATTGACCTGGCGCAGAATCTGGCGGTTCTTTCCCATCAGCTTGCCGCTAAAAAGAATTAAGTTAGGGGGCGCTTCGATACGAGCGTATTACTGCGCAAGTATTTGGCGCTAAGCGAGTCATTTTCAACGAAGGTTGTCTTGCATGCATTTAGTGTGTATATTGCATGCAAGAGGAGATTGCTTATGCCTACTTTGCAAGTACGTGATTTGCCAGAAGATCTCTATGCGCAGCTGAATTACTTGGCTTTGAAGGATCGTAGAAGTCTTTCTCAAGAAACGATCGTTATTTTGAAGGAAGGGATAGTCGCAAGACTTGGCAACAAAGAACGTAGAAAAAAACTACTGGAAGACAATAAAGGAACAGGCATTGAGGGGAAAGATCTTCCCGATCCGGTTAATCTGATAAGAGAGGATCGAGAAAGATGATTGTAGTGCTCGATGCCAGTGCTGCTCTGGAAATAGCTCTAAACAGAAACGATGGAAATAAATTTAGAGAGTGTTTAGTGCATTCGGATGTAATATTGGCGCCAGATATTTATCCGTCTGAAATAACCAACACATTCTGGAAATATCATGTTTTTTCTAGTCTTTCTCAAGAAGAATGCGAAAAAGGAATAAATTATTGCATCGAATTAGTTGATGATTTTGTCGACACTAAAAACCTTTGTTGTGAAGTGTTGTCCGAATCAATAAAAAAGAAGCATCCCGCATATGATTTTTATTATTTAGTTCTAGCCAGAAGAAGCAATGCCTCAATCTTGTCAAAAGATAAAAAAATGAATGAATATGCAAATAAAATGGAAATAAACATTCTAAAATGATATCAATGCAAATACTATAAAGCAACTCTTCTAGTTTCAAGAAAAATGCTCTAGCGATTCTGGACGAAATGGTTGCCTTTTCCTTTCGCCCAAACCGTAGCCATTTCGTAAACAGTGCGCAGTTACTGGGATTTTTTCGCCAATAACTTGAACTTCTGCCTTGTCCTTGATAAAGGCGCCGTGCATCCGACTATACTTCGCCAAGCAACATCGCGAAGTTTTAGCCGGAAGCTTGCCTCTCGATATCATTTTTTACTAAGGCGTTTACCCTCTTTATAGCGACATGGAACGGAATTCGTTTCTAAATTGTCCTTCGTAATAAAGGCCTATATCTCGTAGGATACCCCGACCATGATACTGCCCTCCTTTCCATTCACCCTTGTAGCTAACGGCGTATCCGCCACCAAGCAGTGACATGCTTGGCTCAAAAACTTGAACACCATAGCCGTCTGGCAGGCCATTTTTCCAGGTTCCTTCGTATGTGCTCTCTAATTCCGGTGCGTTCTATTAAGTTTCGATATCCGAGCAATTATATAGAAGCTATAACTGCTGCGATGAATGGGTGCTGCTTTATTATTGTCGGGTTTATGGGGCGTATTGGCCCTATAGGAGGACGAGGCGAAGGTGACGAACGATTCCGGACGAAAGGATTGTCTTCTCCTTTCGCCCAAACCTTCCCCAGACAATTAGCTTTGCGGGAAATGCTTGGTATGCAACAACTCCGGCTTCGTTGCCGGCTACAAAGGAGGGGAGATTGCTTGCCACTGCCGTATCAGAGGTAGTCGAAGGAGTTTTGAGGAAAAATCACAAAAATGCGTTGCTATTTAAGGTGTGCTGCCTATCTTTGTGCCATAATTTGAAGTTGCAGCACGAAAACGAGGCTCTTGATGCTTATCGAATTTGAGGTAGGGAATTATCGCTCGGTGAAGACGCCGGTACGCCTGAGCATGCTCTCGGCAAAGCCAATCAAAGAATTCCAAGATAAAAACACCTTCAAGGCGGGAGAGCGACACACGCTGTTGAAGAGCGCGGTGATTTACGGAGCCAATGCCAGTGGAAAGTCTAATTTGTTGGCTGCGATGGATTTCATGAAAGGGTTCGTCTTCAACTCATTCAAAGAGACGCAGATTGAGGAGGAGATCCCAGTAATGCCCTTCAGGCTCGATGCGTCGAGCGAGAACGAGCCCAGCCACTTCGAAATCTGTTTTATTCAGCAGGGCAAACGGTATCGATATGGCTTTGAGGTCGATAGAAACGCCGTTAAAAAGGAGTGGCTGTTTCAAGCGGAACGGAAGAGAGAAGAGCCGCTCTTTTTGCGAGATGGAGAGGATATTGAAATCTCGGATGAATTTCCAGAAGGCAAAGGAATCGAGGGGAAAACGCGGAACAACGCCTTGTTTCTCTCTGTCGTTGCCCAGTTTAACGGAGAAATAGCAGGCAAGATCCTGCGATGGTTCAAGGCTCTCAAGTATTTGCAAGGTTCGCAAGACCGGCGATATGAAGGTTATTCGACTGAAATGCTTAAGAGCGAAACGATGCGCCCTTTACTTGTAGAGTTTGTTCGTGGGGCGGATGTTGGAATCTCTGATTTCAGCGAGATTCCTCTAGAAGACGAGGAGTTGAAGGAGTTTCCTAATGCATTGCAAAGGCTCATTAAAGGCAAAAAGTCTTATCGAATTTTGACGGTTCATGCGACATTTCATGATGGGAATCCCCAAGGTTCAACGAGATTCGATTTTTCAGATGAGTCTGAAGGAACAAAGAAGCTTTTCAGAATTGCGGGTCCAATCCTCGATTGTCTCAAAAACGGTTATGTACTTGTGGTGGACGAGCTTGATTCCAAGCTCCATCCTTTGTTGACAAAAGCGATAGTCCATTTGTTTAATTCTAATGCGTCGAATCCAAAGAATGCCCAGCTAATTTTCGCCACTCATGACACGAATTTGCTTCAGCACGGAGATTTGCGGCGAGATCAGATTTGGTTTACCGAAAAGACAGAACAGTCTGCTACGTCGCTTTATTCGTTGGCCGAATTTAAGTTGCCTAAGGGTGTAAAAGTTCGGAATGATGCTGCGCTCGAAAAAAATTACATACAGGGCAGATATGGAGCCATTCCTTTTATCGGGGATTTCGAGGCACTTCTAAAGGAGAACGAACTTGGGCCGTCCCGTAAAGTTGAGTGACCAGAAAAAGGAATGGTTCAAACGTCACAGCTGCAGAGACCGCCGTATCGGCATACGAGAGGAATTGCAGCGATTTCTAATCGTTTGTGAAGGTGAAAAGACGGAGCCCAATTACTTTAAGGCTTTTAAGGCTGTGTTGCCACGGCGCGTGATTGAGCTAGAGATTCACGGTGAGGGAAGAAACACCCTCAGCCTAGTTGAAAAGGCGCAAGAGCTCCGTGACAGGGGTCTTCGCAGCGGTTCCTCATTTGATCAAGTTTGGGTCGTTTTCGATAGGGACAGCTTTCCAGCGGATGACTTTGACAATGCAATCTCCAAAGCGGAAGCGAATGACATTCAGTGCGCCTGGTCGAACGAGGCGTTTGAGTTTTGGTATTTGCTGCATTTTGAATACCGAAATTCGGCAATTTCTCGCCAAGAATACCAGCAAATATTGACACATCGATTCGGCGAAGAATACAAAAAGAACGATGAGAGAATGTATCGAAAAACATGCGATCCGGCGAAACAAAACCAGGCGATCGAGTGGGCGCGCCGACTCCACGATGACACGCTGAAACGAAGGATTCCCTTTTCGCGCGCCAACCCTGGTACTACTGTATTCAAGCTGGTCGAACAGCTGAATCGATTTAAGCAATTACCTGAAGAGTAAGCTCAGTCTGCGGGGGATGATTATGGTACTTGATGCCGATGCTGCTTTGGTCATAATTTAACGCTATAAAAGTTTCAGTCTCAAGAAAACGCTTATTCGATTCCGGACGAAAGGGTTGCCTTCTCCTTTCGCCCAAACAGTCGCCTAAACAGCAATTAGCTTTGCGGAAAATACTTGGTATGCAACAACTCGTGCGCCTTATGACTACCGGGTTCGCCTAAAAACTCTTTATACAGAGTTTTAATCCAAGGATTTTCATGCGATTTGCGCAGCTCACTTTTTTGGTCCTCAAGATAGAGGGCGTTTAAGCGGGGTTCTAGCAATTCTTCCCGGTGCTCATCGTTGAATGGCTGGCCGCCGCCATTTATGCATCCTCCCGGGCAGGCCATAATCTCAATTACATGATAAGTGGACTCCCCGCTGCGAATTTTTTCGAGAAGAGTGCGCGCATTGCCCAGTCCGGAAACCACTGCCACCCGAATTTCTTTGCCATCTAAATCGATAGTGGCTTCTTTCATCCCTTGAAGGCCACGTACTTGGGTGAAATCAACATTGTGCAACACCTTGCCAGTAGCCATTTCGTAGGCGGTTCGCAAAGCGGCTTCTAGTACTCCACCCGAGGCTCCGAAAATTATTCCTGCTCCGGTGTAGGCTCCCAGGGGAGAATCAAAAGCACTATCTTCCAGTCGCGCTAAATCAATTCCCGCCTCTTTAATCATTTTTACCAATTCGCGAGTAGTAATCACGCAGTCCACATCGCGAGTTCCACTGGAGCAATGCTCGGGACGAGCGGCTTCATATTTTTTGGCAATACAAGGCATGACGGAAACAACCTTCATGTCCTCAGGTTTTACCCCGATTTTTTGCGCGTAATAGGTTTTAGCCATGGTTCCCAGCATTTGCTGCGGAGATTTGCAGGAAGAAGGAATATGTCTAAGGTCAGGGAATTGGTATTCGAAGAAATTAATCCATGCCGGGCAGCAGGAAGTCAAAATAGGTAAGTTCTCGTTCTTTTGAATACGATCGAGAATTTCCTTGGCTTCCTCCATAATGGTCAAATCAGCGCCAAAGGTAGTGTCAAACACCGCATCAAAACGAAGTTTGCGTAATGCGGTAGCGAGCTTGCCAGTAACCGGGGCGCCTGGCGGCAGACCAAATTCTTCGCCAATAGCCGCTCGCACTGCCGGTGCTACCTGCACCACGGCTACTTTGGCATCAAACACTGCACGCCAAGCTTGTTGAATGAATTTGACGCCGGTTAATGCTCCGGTCGGGCACACGTTTACACACTGACCGCAATAGGTGCAGATTGATTGTTGCAAAGGTGCTAATTCCGCCGGACCAACTGTCGAATTAAAGCCTCGTCCGAACCCAGTTAAAACGCCAACAGTCTGCACTTCGTTGCACATGGTTTCACAGCGGCGGCACTTAATGCATTTGTCTGGTTCGCGCTTCAGAGCTTGGCTAGTTTCGTCGACGGGAAAAGTGGACTTGGCTCCGGTATAAGGCCGAGAACTAATTCCATATTCGTAAGCCAAAGTTTGTAATTCGCAATTAGTCGACTTCGGGCAAGTCAAGCAATTGAAAGGATGGTCAGATAACAGCAACTCTAAAACTTTCCGTCGGGCTCTCAATACCCGGCGAGAGTTGGTAGTTATTTTCATTCCCTCAGCAACGGGAGTGGCACAGGCAGGCGCCAAGTTGCGACGTCCTGCCACCTCCACCATACAAACTCGGCAGGAAGCAGTTTTGTTTACTACCTTGAGCGCGCCCCAATCTAAATGACACAAAGTGGGAATGCGGATCTGCACTTTTTTGGCGGCTTGGAGAATCGTCGAACCCGCCTCAACCGCAATGGCCTGGTCGTCAATTTCAACATTTACCATGATTATTGTCCTTTATCGTTCAATGCGAACCCTTAACTCTTTACGATGGCATTAAATTTACATTTGGTCATGCAGGCACCGCATTTAATGCATTTTTCCGAATTAATATGGTGAACCTTTTTGGGACTTCCGGAAATGCAATTCACCGGACATACGCGTGCACAAGCAGTACAACCAATACATTTATCTTCTACGATGGAGTATTGGAGCAGCTTTTGGCAAACCCGGGCGGGGCATTTTTTATCTATTATGTGAGCTCGGTATTCATCCATAAAGAACTTCATGGTACTGAGCACCGGGTTGGGGGCGGTTTGGCCTAGACCGCATAGAGAAGTGTCTTTAATTATCTGCGAAAGTTCTTGCAGCTCGGTCAGATCTTCTGGTTGACCTCGCCCTTCAGTAATTCTCACCAAAATCTCGTACAAACGACGAGTGCCAATGCGGCAAGGAGTACATTTACCGCAGGATTCGTCGACCGTAAACTCCAAGTAATAACGAGCCAGGTTTACCATGCAGTCCTTGTCGTTAATGACAATCATTCCTCCTGAGCCCATCATTGAGCCTATAGAACTAAGAGACTCATAATCGATAGGAGTATCCAGTGCTTCTTTCGGAATACATCCGCCGGAGGGACCACCGGTTTGTACTGCTTTGAATTGCGCACCGCCACGGACTCCGCCGCCGATTTCGTAAACGATTTCGCGCAAGGTGGTTCCCATGGGAACTTCCACTAAGCCAACATTATTTACCTGCCCGGTTAGCGCAAATACTTTGGTGCCTTTGGAAGTATCAGTTCCAATGCGAGAATACCATTCGGCTCCATTTAGCAAAATGGCGGGTATATTGGCCAATGTTTCTACGTTATTAACATTGGTGGGTTTTTCCCATAGTCCAGCATCGGAAGGAAAGGGTGGCTTGGTAACTGGCTCGCCTCTTTTGCCTTCAATAGAAGCGATAAGTGCAGTTTCTTCTCCACAGACAAAGGCGCCGGCCCCCAATTTGACGTGAATATCAAAATCAAAACCACTGCCTAAAATGTCTTTTCCCAGAAATCCGTAGGCCCTGGCTTGATCGAGAGCAATTTGCAGGCGACTGATTGCCAGTGGGTATTCGGCACGAATATAAATGTAGCCAGTACTAGCGCCAATGGCATAACCGGCGGTAATCATGGCTTCAATCACACTATGGGAATCGCCTTCCAAGATGGAGCGGTCCATAAACGCGCCTGGGTCGCCTTCATCAGCATTACAAATGATGAATTTCTCGTCCCCCTTGGCGTTGCGAGTAATTTGCCATTTCTTACCGGTAGGGAATCCACCGCCGCCCCGACCACGTAAACCAGATTTAGAAATACAATCGATTACCTCTTGCGGTTTCATTTCGGTAAGAACTTTGGCCAATGCTTGATAACCGCGATTGGCAATGTATTCGTCAATTATTTCGGGATTAATGACTCCACAATTGCGTAAGGCAATTCGTTTTTGTTTTTTATAAAACGACATTTCTGGTTGAGTTTCTACCTTCTGTTGAAGAGCAGGCTCCTCATAAAGCAGACGAGTGACTCGCCGCTTATGAACCAGGTGAGTTTCTACAATCTCTTCCACGTCTTCCGGTTTGACCTGAACGTAAAAAACATTGTCGGGAAATACTTTGACAATTGGGCCTTTTTCGCAAAAACCAAAACAACCAGTGATAGAAACGTTTACGGAGGAATCAAACTGCTGAGTCGCCAAGCTTTTTTGAAAATTTTCTACAATCTTTTGGCTGGCTGATGCTTGGCATCCGGTTCCGCCGCAAACCAAAATAGTAGTTTTTGCCTGAGGAGCTTTCTGATCTTCCAGGCGGCCCCATAGTAGAGGCTTCACCTTTTCGTAAAGGTCGATTAACTCTCGAGCCGATTTGATCGGTTGCATTTACTTTTCCTCCCCTTGGCGTTCCAAGTAAGATTCCACGATTTCTGCCACCTGTGCAGGGGTTACCTTGCCGTAAACTTTTCCGTTAATAGTAACCACCGGGGCTAATCCGCAGGCTCCCACGCAACGCAGGCCTTCAATAGAGAAATTGCCGTCTTCAGTCACTTCGCCGGAACTAATACCTAAAATACGCTCGAACTCGGCCAAGACTTTGTCGGCTCCTCTCATATAGCAGGCGGTGCCAGTACAAACATTGATTTGATTTTTACCTTTTGGCTTAGTGGTGAAGTAATTATAAAAACTAATTACTCCTGATACCTCTGCATGCGAAATAAAAAACCGATCAGAGATATGCGTTTGTACTTCGGTAGGCAAATATCCGAAAATATGCTGAGCCTTATGAAGCACTTGAATAAGAAACTCTTTGCGTCGCTCGTTGCTCTTGCTTACAGGCAAGGAGTCGATATACCGATCTAGCTCTTGGTATTGCTCAGATGGCAGGGAGCAGACTCTTGGCTGGGGTTTAGTTTGTTTCAACGACTACCTCCTTTTTAGAATCAGCAGAGTGTTTGTGCCGTTGCTTAAACCTTCGTTTTTCGGCCAGCGGAAGGCGATACAACAGTTGCCGGCGCGTATATCATGTTTGGGGCATTGGGCCAACGCTTTAGCTCACAATGGCGTCATAGCAGGCATGAATACTACCAGGGACACAGTTTTAGAGATGGATACGCCTCTCACCCATGGGGAATGGTTGAGAAGATTGGCTGTCGCACTTAATAAATCCCAAAGTTATATATGAGCGTTCTTTGCCTAATCCAAAAGCTGAGAACAAGCTGCGCAGTAAAGTGGAAGCAATGGTTTATGATTGGCGGGAATGCGGCTTGTATTCGTTTTCTTGCAGGGGAGCAGTGTGCAGAGTTTCGGGGCGAGAGTTCCGAGTAAAGCGACGACGCTTTGCTTACCTTGTTGGCGCGTATATCATGTTTGCAGCATTGGACCAACGCTGTAGCTTGCAACGGCGTCATAGCAGGCATGAATACTACTACCGGGGACACAGTGTTAGGGATGGATACGCTTCTAACCCATGGGGAATGGTTGAGAAGAATGGCTACCGCTCTGGTGCAGGATTCTTTTTCTGCTGAGGACCTGCAACAAGAGACTTGGATAGCTGCTTTGCATTCTCGACCAAAGACCGCGGAAGCAGCACGCGGATGGTTACGTAAGGTATTCAAAAATCGATTATTGGATGCCCAGCGAGCCCGCCGTCGACGGGAAATTAGGGAACAAGCTACAATTGCACCGGTCGGCGAAAATACTACCCCCGAAGAACATGTTCAGCGCATGGAGCTTTTTCAGCAATTGGTAGCGCACATTTCTTCCTTGGACGAATCAACTCGTACAGTGCTGATGCTGCGCTACTTCGATGGCTTGGAACCAGTGGAAATCGGGAAAAAACTCAACATTCCCGGGAGCACGGTTCGCTGGAGAATAAAACGGGGACTCGACGAGTTGCGAGCTAGGTTAGATAAGGAAAATGGGGGCAATCGTAAGAATTGGTGTGCATTGCTTATGCCCATGGTTTACCAGGGAACAGCTTCTCTTGGTAAGGGGCTGTGGCGGTGGGTTGTGGCGGTTTGTCTGGCCTTGGTTGCTGGCTATTTTGGATATTATCTACTCAATGAACAAGAAAAGGAAAGTGTTTCAAATTCTTTTTCTAGACATGCAAATAGTAATTCCATTGCTCCTTTCGAGTCGTCAGAAATTTATGCTGGGAATATGTCTGAAGATTGTGCTCCAGCTCAAGAATTAGAAAAAGAAGCTAGACAGCTCGAACAAGCAGCACAATACTTAATAAACCCCAAAACTATATATGATCGTTCTTTGCCTAATTCTGAAGCCGAGAATAAGCTGCGCAGTAAAGTAGAGGCAATGATTTACAATTTAAAGGGACGTCATGAGGTATGTGGTCTTAATTCGTTTTCTTGTAGGGGGCCAGTGTGCCGGGTTGCGGTTACCTCTGGGTACAGAAATCGTTGGGGCGAGGGTACCTTAGGCTGTTTTGAGCCCCAGGCAGCTTTTGAATTCAAAAAATATTTGTCCAAAAATGGATTCACTCATTATACCGTTTTTGAAGGCACAGCATTCGATCCTTTTGCTAGGCAATATTTTTCCAATCAAGTACTTTATTTTCGGCTGGCTAACGAAGACGGATCTCCCGCTAGTTCGGAACAAAACCTAGGGGCGCTAAAGCCTGGATGGGATCGTGAACGCGGTCCAATACCAGAAGAATATAGTCCCGAGTGTAGAGAGTGGATAGCTAAAGCTCAACAAAATCTAAAGAACTTAGTAGAACAGATTCAAAAAAATGCCGATCCTCGTTTGGTACATAAGAGTGCAACCCCTAACCCAGAGTTGAATCAGGAGGTCGCCGAAACTTTGGCTTCTTTCAATGCGGAAAATGAGCCTTCTTTGCGCGTAGATTGTCGAGGTTCGCTATGTGCACTGTACCCCTTGGAAGAAAGGGACGACGATGATGTAGTTTGGGTATGTACATTCCAGCCGCTTTTTTCGGAAAGCATCTGTTCATTCTCGAAAGACTACAAAGGAGATTGGTTTTCTGATTTGGAGAAAAAAGTACGTAATGTTGAAGGAAAATATGAATTAATTTCTGGACCGACCAGGGTGGACGAGCAAGATTTTCCGGCAATTTTGCGAGTACGCCCAATTGAAGAACAAAATGGCGTATCAGGTTTAACGCTATCACAGCAATTGGCTGGCGAAGCCGGTTTTGCTTCAATTATTGCTAGTTGTGAAAAGCAATATCCGTCAACAGGGTTATTAATGCTTTCCATAAATGTTCCCGATACAACTAATTCTCAAGAAGCGGGCATTTCTCCAAGAATAACCATAGATATAAGCGGTGATCTGTTTGGAAGTCCTTTAGCAAAATGCGTCTCTGAAGCTATTTCCCAACCGCTCGCTGAATTCCCGGTGCCGCCCCATGTTTACGGGTGGAAACATGAACTCTTTCTCCAGTTTCCTCACCCCAAGATAGACTTAGAAAAAACCTAGGGAAAATCTGTAAGATAAAAGAGAGGTAACAGAGCGGTAGGTTGACAGGTGGCTCTTGCTCTGGGAATGTGAGGCATGTTCGACATGCGTCGCCATAAACGGAAGGCGGTAAGCGTAGAAATTCGATGCCGGGATGAGACCGGTTCGGGGCAGTTAGTTTTTGATTTGGTTGATCTTTCTGCAGGAGGGGCTTTTCTAAAATCGGACGTACTTTTCGAGCAGGGCGAAAAATTACACTTAGAGCTGGATCTTGCGACGCGATTGATCCGCTCAGAAGCAAATGTAGTGTGGGTGCGGCGTTTTCCCGATCCTCATCAAAGCGCGGGCATGGGGGTAGCCTTTGCGTTGCCGGAAGAAGATCGCCAAGCCATCGAAGAGTATCTAGAAAAATAGTAGACATCAAAGTCTTGGTTTGGTCTTTGGGGATCCATCACTTGTGGTGTAAGCAGCGTTGGCGTATTTAATGCGCTGGCACAACTGAGGATACGAATAATGAATATAACTGTTGAGCTGAGCTTTTGCTGCGCACATCACCTTCCTAATTATGAAGGAAATTGCCGTCGACTGCATGGCCATAATTACAAGTTGGCGGTTACTGTCTCGGGTAAACCCCATCCTCAAAGCGGAATGATTGTGGATTTTGAAGAGCTACGGAATAATGTGCTGGAGCACGCGATTAACCTGGTTGACCACCAAAGTTTAAATGACTTGGTGCCTAATCCAACTGCAGAAAACTTGGTAGTGTTTTTTTGGTCCAAACTTCAAGGGAAAATTCCGGGGTTAGTAAAGCTTAAGCTCTTTGAAACCCCTGAGTATTCGGTAACTTATCGAGGGGACTAATGCCAGAGCTAAGGCCAGTAGAAAGGTCGCCTATTCAGACAAAGCAGGGATTAAATGGTTACGAGGTAGAGTGTATTCCCAATTTTAGCGAAGGACGACGGCCGGAAATAATAGAGCAAATAGTCGCCGCTATTCGTAGTGCTTCAGTAGCCATTCTTGATCAACATATGGACGCTGCGCATAATCGTGCGGTGGTAACTTTTGCGGGAAATCGAGAATCTTGCCTCGAAGCTGCTTTTCGCGCAGTGAGGAAGGCCGCAGAGCTAATTGATTTGAATCAGCACCAGGGTGAGCATCCGCGAATGGGGGCCACCGATGTTTGCCCTTTTGTACCTCTAAACGGAGTAACCGAGCAAGATTGCGTAATTTTGGCGCAAAGATTGGCGCAGAGAGTGGCCAAAGAATTACAGATTCCGGTGTATCTGTACGAGCTAGCAGCAAACAGGCCAGAGCGCGAGGATTTGGCTGAGGTACGTCGAGGAGGGTTTGAAAAGCTGCGCGAGAAAATTGAAACCGATTCAGGATGGGTTCCCGATTATGGACCTTGCAAACTTCATCCTACTGCTGGGGCGATTGCCATAGGTGTCCGCCAGCCGTTAATCGCTTATAACATTAATCTAACTACCGAGAATGTAGAGGTCGCTAAGAAGATTGCAAAGTCGCTGCGCGGAAGAGATGGCGGATTGCGTTATTGCAAAGCATTGGGCTTTTCCATTCCCGAAAAAAAATGTACTCAAGTGTCCATGAATCTTACTCGCTACCAGAGTACCGGCCTGTTTCAGGTATTTGAGATGGTAAAGAGAGAGGCGGCGCGTTATGGGGTAGGGATTGCCGAGAGCGAAATAGTAGGGCTAGTTCCCTTGCCTGCCTTAATAGATGCTCTCTCGGGTTATTTGCAGCTCCATTCGTTTAGTCAGGGGCAGATCCTGGAAAATGCTCTGGGCAAAGCGCTAGAAAAACATGGCGAAAACCAACAGAATTGTGCATGTTGCGAAACAGTGGCTTCACTCTAGTTGAGAAAGTCGAACATTTAAACCAAAGCTTAAGGAGCGTTCATGAAGTCTTTTACTGGTTCATTTGCCGCACTTCCTTGTCCCATAAAGGACGGTAAGTTCGACGTTGATTCCTATCGCTCCCTTATCGAACACCTTTTGGCCAACGGCATTGATGGTCTTGTTCCGGTAGGGACTACTGGCGAGGCAGCTACATTATCCAGGGAAGAGCAGTCTTTAGCGGTAAGTACCGCAGTGCAAACTGCGCAAGGTAAGTATCCGGTTATAGCCGGAGCGGGAACTTTTTCTACGGCCGCAACTATTGAAGGAGTAGCGCGAGTTCGAGAAGCGGGAGCGGATGCCGCGCTGATTGTTACTCCTTACTACAACAAGCCATCTCAAGAGGGACTATATGCGCATTATCGAGCAATTGTACGCGCACACCCTGGTTTTTCATTAGTGCTGTATAACGTTCCTGGCCGTACAGCAGTAGATTTGTTGCCAGAAACTTGCCAAAGGCTATGCGAGTTTCCCGAAGTGGTGGCTATTAAAGAAGCCAGTGGTTCTATGGTTAGGGTAACGGAGATAAGAGAGCTTTGTGGAGACCGGCTTACCCTTTTGTCGGGAGATGATTTCACAGTAACCTCTTGTATTGCCATGGGTGGCAAGGGAGTAATAAGCGCTTCTGCCAATGTGGTTCCCAAAATGATGAGCGATTTGGTACGTGCCGCTTTAGAAGGAAATTTTGCGGTTGCTTCTTCTCTGCAGGTAAAACTGCAGCCGCTGCATAGGGCGCTTTTTCTGGAAGCGAATCCCATTCCGCTGAAAGCAGCTTTGCACCTGATGGGCCAGTATGGACCGGAAATCCGTCTTCCGCTTACACCCATGGCCGAAGCACCGCGTGCCAAGCTTCTACAGGTATTGCGTGATTTCGAGCTGGTTTCTTAATAAAAATTTTTTCGAGGTTTACAAAAAAGCTATGTCCCTAATAAGGCCCTTTGCTGGTTTACGCCCTTCTCCTGCTAAAGTACTGCAAGTGGTTTCGCCTCCGTACGATGTTGTGAATAGTCGGGAAGCTCGAGCTTACGCAGCCGGAAATCCTTTCTCGTTTTTTCATGTTTCTCGCCCAGAAATTGATTTGGCGCCGAATATTAATGAGCATTCCGAAGAAGTCTATGTCCAAGGGCTCAATAATTTAAATCGATTTCGCCAGGACAACATTCTATTGACTGATCCAAGGCCTAGTTTTTATTTATATCGACAAAGAATGGGCAACCATATTCAAGTCGGGTTAGTGGCGTGTGCCCGCGTTTACGAATATGAAAGAGGACTAATGAAAAAGCACGAGCTGACCCGAGCTGATAAAGAAGATGACCGTACCAAGCATATTGACACTTTACAGGCCAATGATGAGCCAGTTTTTCTAACCTATCGTGCGAGCAGAATTATTGATTCGTTGATTTCTGCTATAACCCAAAGAGAATCAGTATACGATTTTCAAACCGAAGATGGAATAGGGCATACTTTTTGGGTGATAGATCAAGAATCCGATATTGTTGATATTGCTCAGGCGTTTGCAGACCTGTCAGTACTATATATCGCCGATGGACATCATCGATCTGCGGCTGCGCTGCGCGTGCGTAATGAAAGACGAAAAAGAATGGGGGTTGAATTTGGACCTAATGATGAAAGTAACTATTTTTTGGCTGTGTTGTTTCCAGATTGCCAAATGAAAATCATGGGTTATAACCGCGTGATTAAAGATTTGCGTGGAATGGAAGAAAAAGAGTTTCTGGAAAAAGTGAGAGAAAAATTCATTGTTCAGGTTTCTTCGGAAAAGCAGCCTGTTCAATCGCGCAGTTTTGGTATGTACCTAGGTGGACAATGGTATACGCTTACCGCAAAAGAAGGCATTTATAATTCTGCAGATCCGGTGAGTTCATTAGACGTATCTATTCTAATGCAGAATATTTTGAAACCTGTCTTAGGGATTGAGAACCCACGTACCGATACGCGTATTGATTTCGTAGGTGGTATTCGGGGACCCGAAGAATTGGAGAAGAGGGTCGATTCAGGAGAAAGCGCAGTAGCGTTTTCACTTTTTCCCACCCGCATTGATGAACTAATGGCAATAGCTGATGCCAACCAGATAATGCCTCCTAAATCTACTTGGTTTGAGCCAAAATTGCGTAGCGGTTTAGTGGTACATGTGTTTTAAGATAACAATGGTCTTTCTCGCCTGTGTTGGTCGTTAGCGAATTGCTTAAAAAAAATGAAGGGAAGGTTTTCCCGCAATTTTCTGGTAGCATGTTTTCCTATGAATTTGCATCAAGATATCCGAGTGATGATCTCGGCGGAGCAGATAGCGCAGCGGGTTCAAGAGTTAGGCGACCTTATCACTACCGACTATCAAGGTACCGAGCTTACGGTAGTGTGCATCCTAAAAGGTTCATTCGTCTTTTGTGCTGACTTAGTACGCGCTATCGCCCTGCCAGTAAGAGTCGATTTCTTGGGTCTTTCTAGTTACGAAGGCAATTCCGAAAGTACAGGGGTGGTGCGCATAACTTCGGATTTGGCAAAGCCTATTGAAGGAAGACAGGTTTTGGTGGTGGAAGACATTGTGGATACCGGTTTAACAGTAGATTTTCTGGTGGAAAACCTTAAAACCAGAAGGCCGGCAGGTCTGAGTGTATGCACCCTACTAGAAAAACCCAGCCAAGCAATCCGTAAGGTAGCAATTACCTACCGAGGATTCGAAATACCCGATGCATATGTAGTGGGCTATGGGTTGGACTACGACGAAAGATATCGAAATCTACCATTTATTGGTGCCTTGGCACTATAGGGGTGGGGTGAACAATGGCTTCAAATTTGGTGCAAGTGGTTAAGCGTTTCCTGATTTTTGTAGTAGTGGTGGGGTTGTGTGGGGTAGTTTTTTGGCTTCTTTCCGAGAGGCACGGTCGCATGTGGGGGGTAGAAAAAAAAGAAGATAGTTTGTGGATTGTGCGCGGAAGGGAAATGCCTTTTGGATTCTATGTTTATCAGCCTACCGATCGGTTACTTGCAGATGCCTACGCGCCCATTCCCTGGTCGGGGGAGCCATTGGGTGATCTTCTGAATACTACTTTTGAAGACCGAAATGAGCTAGATCGAGCTATTTTTAAAGTACTGAAGGGGTGGATGGAAGCCCGCCTGGAAAGCGACGACCCGGAAAAGTTGAAAGAAACCCTGCATTTGGTTAAGCGTGCCGAACTCTTATCTGGAATTGACTCCCAGCAGCGACAGGAACTAAAGGACATTCAAGCTAGGGTTTCCTATTTCGAAGGCTGGTTGCTATTGCGAGAGGCTGAAGAAGCGCTGCGTAACGGGGTAGAGCGCCTTAAGCTGGCGGCCGGTGCTCATAGCAAATACTCTCGGGAGGCTAGCGAAATAGTGGAGAGAGTGAAAGAGCTATCGGAGCGACTTTCGCGAAGCCTGCGCTTGCCGTTGACGAGTAGTGAATTAGGTTACACTCCTTATCGGACCCCCAAGCAAAGCACCAATACAAAAATGGAGGCAGAAAAATCCCTTCCTCCTGTAGCGCCTACCTCGGCAGCTCCTTCATCATCGGCCAGCGATTCTTCTGTTGTACCTGCGTTTCAGGGTAAGCCGGAACCTACTCCGACCGTAACCGAAGAGTTGAAAGCAGATCCAACGCCTCATTCACCACCTTGAGCCAACTATTCTGAGACTTCCGATATCAGATCAAAGGGATTGGCGACATAAAGTAGGGCGAGCAGCATTGCTCCCTTATTAAATGAAGAAACGGTGGGGTCTTTTGAAAAACGATATCGTTGAACAATAGTTCACTGATTGCTCCCCGCCGACGCCAAAGCTGGTTCCCGCCAAAGTTTCTTTTTACCTGTTAGAAACAAATGGTCTAGTAAACCGATAATAAAAACAGAACCAAGTAGCACGCAAGAAAGCTTAGTTTGGTGTAGAAGCAAACCAGAAGTTCATCAAGGAGCGAGAGTCATGGCGGGAACCAAGGAGTTCGATAGATTTGCCTACCCTCCCAATCTGATAAATAAGGCAGAAGAGCTCCTCGTTATGTTGGAATCGGAAATTGCTACTGCAACAGGTGCATTGCAGCAGTTTTTGGGGATTCTGATAAGAGTAGTTCGAACTACAATAGAGAAAGGGTCCCCTTCTGACCGGTTAATTGTTCAGTTTCAATTAAAAAGTGATCTTGCAGAGGTTGTTCACTCTTTCTCGAAAGCAGTGGATGAAGGTAGGCTAGGTCGAGACCCAAGTGTAATTTTGAGAAAGGCTCGAGAATTCTTTTTAGAAGCGATTGCTTGGCTGCAGGAAACTTTAGCGAAAAATGGGGTAACCACCGAAATTGCCGATGCCGCGGGGCAAGTGGCTGAAGTAGCCGAGAGCATAAGAGCCATTTACCATGGCTTTGAAGCCCCTTCGGTGAGCAAAAGAACGCATTATTAATAGAGGCGTGGTGTGTTGTCGCATGGTAACCACAAGCTGCGACAATCAACCCCAAAAAAGTGCGGCCAGAAAACTCCCAAAATTTTAAATTGTACCATTTGCCTTAGGCAAGACATGGCGCTTTGGTAAGAATTCCTGCTAGTACTCCAGCTTGGTGGGGGTTCTTTCTCCATCTTGCACGACTTTTTTGAGCGGCCATTTATGGTAGAAATGTGCAAAGTCAAGAAGACAAGGGAATGTTTGCCTTGTTGTCATGATTATTATCTGTGTTGCATTAATGACGCGCATTTTTGTAAAGCTGTTTTGAAGCTGTACTGGAGGAAGAAACTTGATATTTCCAACTGTGGTTGCCTCTCTTTACCTTGTAGCATCTTCCTCAATGGCGGTAGTTCCCGACTCGCGGCCGTTCAAAGGTGAATGGCTTCGCAACCGGGCAAAGAAACTGGCGCAATCTGCGTATGTGCCACTTTCGGGAAAAGTGCCACCTAGTTTGGCGAACCTCACTTATGACCAGTACCGTGACATTCGCTTTCGACCCGACGCAAGTTTATGGCGTAAAGCTAAGCTTCCGTTTCAAGTACAGCTATTCCATTTGGGTGGCCTTTTTACCGAACCAGTTTCTTTGTTTTCTGTCGAGAACCGGCGCTTTTCGCCTATTAGGTACTCTTCAGATCTTTTCGACTATGGAAAAACTAAAGTTACCTTGCCCCTACCAAGTGCATTTGCTGGTTTTCGAGTACACCATCCACTCAATCGTCCCGACTACTTTGACGAAGTCATCGCGTTTCTCGGGGCTAGTTATTTTCGCTCTCTTGGTCGGGGGAATCAATACGGTCTAAGCGCACGTGGATTGGCTATTGATACCGCCGTGGCCAGTGGAGAGGTTTTTCCGATTTTTCGTGAATTTTACATTGAGAAACCAAAAAAGAATGCCAGCAATATTGTCGTTCACGCCTTGCTAGATAGCCAAAAAGTTTCCGGCGCGTACCGTTTTGACATTCGTCCGGGTGAAAATACCGAAATTCGCGTGGATGCCACCATCTACCCGCGGGAGACCGTCGAAAGACTGGGCCTGGCTCCTCTAACGAGCATGTTTTTGTATGGCGAAAACTGCCACGCGGGGTTTGATGATTTCCGTCCGGAAGTGCATGACTCTGATGGTCTACTTGTCAGATTTGGTAATGGAGAGCAGCTTTGGCGTCCGCTGCAGAACCCCGGTCGCTTAGAGTTAAGTATCTTGCGTTCCCAATCTTTAAAAGGTTTTGGTCTGATGCAGCGTGACCGCAAACCGTTTAGCTACGAAGATTTAGAGTCAAACTACAATGTTCGACCCAGCGTGTGGATTGAGCCGGAAAATTTTGGTTCGGGCGCAGTGTATCTGATCGAGATTCCCTCTCGCGAAGAAATCAACGACAATGTGGTGGCGTTTTTTACACCGGATAAAAAAGTTGAGCCGGGTGTTCCTTTAACGTTTTCCTACAAAATATCTTGGGGAAACTTCCCGGTACCTTACTCAGTAGCAACTGTCGCTTCTACACGCATTGGTAGTGCGCGTCGTATTGGGGTTCCCGACGACAAACAGCCGCTGCCGCACAGTGCTCGGAAATTCGTTATCGATTTCGCCTGGCCGGGTGTACAATCGTCATTCGAGCCCGAGGAAAACGTTGAAGCAGTAGTGACTGCAGCAAACGGAACAGTGACTAATGTGCGTGTACAACCAAATCTTTTCCTTAAAGGTTACCGGGCGGTTTTCGATTTTGTACCCCAGGGAGCCAAACCAATTGAATTGAGATGTTTTTTGCGAAGAGAAGGGGCTGCTTTGAGCGAGACTTGGAGTTATAGGTTTTCACCTGTACCGGAAAAGCAAGTTTTCAAGATGGGCTCGTAGAAAAAAATTATGATAAAATGAAAAAAGAATAGTTAATCTTATCGGGGTCAAATTAGACAATGAAAACACCAGTAATAAACTTTAGTACAAAAGAGCAGTCATTTCTTTCAATTAATGAGATCCTTACACCTGATGAGAAAGCGGTGTTTCTAGCGGCGGCAAAGGTATTTCATAGAAATTTAGCATCTTCGCCCATGGGTGAATGGCCTGATTCTATAAATAGGTCGTTATGGTCGCTTACCGGGCGTGCTTTCGGGCTACCATGTTTTATGCCCAAGCAGAGTATGACTCCCGGTTTGCTCGGGCTTTGGTGGCGTCGATTTAGAACCGTAGTGGTGTCCACGGTCACTGACAGTTTTCGTTAATTGCGAATGTCGCAATATCATCTGAGAGTTTTCGTTTTCGGATTTACTGCAATTCTTACTGTAATTGCATCGGCAGAATTTTTGCACGTAGTTTCCGGTAATGGACTTACTAATCTGGAAGTTTTGGCAACAGTTTTATTTGTGCCTTGTTTTGCATGGGGCGCATTGGGAGCGTTTATTGCAGTAGTCGGGGTATTGTCCATTTTTGAGCGTAATAGTTATTGGCCAAAATTAATTACTAAAAATTTAGTTTCTGAACAAGCGCGAACAGCAATTTTAATTCCCATCTATAATGAGCAACCAGAGCCTGTAATGGCTCGTGTTGAAGTAATGTTTCGGGCTCTTCAAAAACAAATCGCGGGAAAGCAATTCGATTTCTTTATTCTTAGCGATTCTACTCAGTCAAACATTTGGCTAGCAGAGCAGGCTGCCTGGCGCAAATGTTGTTCTCGACTTTCGGCGTTCGGTCGAATTTTTTACCGACGTAGAGCCAATAATGAAGGAAAAAAGGCAGGAAATATTCGAGATTTTTGTACGCGATATGGAGGAAGTTATCGTTATTTGCTGGTTCTTGACGCTGATAGTGTAGTCAGTGGTGAAACCATGATTGAGCTTTTATTGCGCATGGAAAGTAACCCTCGAATAGGAATAATTCAAGTGCCTCCTTTGCCAGTAAGACGCAAAACGCTCTTTGCACGCTGGCAGCAATTTGCAGCACGAGTGTATGGGCCTATTTGGGCAAGAGGTGAGTCTTTTATTTGCGGTCCTGACGGAAACTATTACGGTCACAACGCAATTATTCGCCGCGATGCATTTACCGAGCACGCAGGGTTGGGAGACTTGCCTCCAGGGAATGGGCCGTTTTCTGGTCCTATATCTAGCCACGATTTTGTCGAAGCCGCATTAATAAGGAGGGCTGGATACGAAGTTTGGATTGCGTTCGATCTTGGTGGTAGTTATGAACAGTGCCCGACTACTCTTATTGATTACGCCATTAGAGACAAACGCTGGTGTCGAGGTAATCTTCAGCATTTGCGTATTGCGGCACTTCCTGGTTTGGTGGCATGGAGCCGTGTTCATTTCATACGGGGAGCAATGGCGTATATTATTCCGCCTCTCTGGCTTCTATTGGTTACGGTAATGCTGTTAGTAGCTGCGGATGACATTTCATTTCAGCCAACCTATTTTCGCGAGGCTCAACGAACCCTTTTTCCTCTTTGGCCAGTTTATCATTTTCATGCTGCCCGCGAGCTTTTTATAATGACTATGGCTATTCTTATGGTTCCAAGGGCAATAGGGGCAGTATTTTCTCTGGTAGAAATGGTGTCTCGGCGCGAATTGCCTTTACGCCGTATTCCACATTTTTTGGTTAGTGTAGTTGGAGAGTGGATTATGGGGGCATTGCTTACTCCTGCTCTGGTATTTTTTCAGACTACTTTTATTTTGTCGGCATTCACCGGTGAGCGTATTGCCTGGAACGCACAAAAAAGAGAAGAGCGCCGCGTGGGGATTACAGAAGCGTTAGTAAAACATGCTCCCCATATGCTGGCGGCAGGGGGATTGGGAATAGTAGGTTGGTTTATATCTTCGCAGACATTGCTTTGGTTGTTACCATTAATTATTCCTTTAGCTATTTCACCGCTGCTTTCTATTATTACTTCTTCTGCCTGGGTGGGCCGGATTGGTGATTTTTTCCGCTTATTCTGGATTCCGGAAGACGATTCGACCAGCAATGAGCTAGTCGTGTATGACGAACAACCCGGCACAGTGCAGAATGAGAATGTTCGCAATGATGACGCCCGCTATGCTTGGGCTCAGCACGCCATGAGCGTGTTAGGTAGTAGTTTGCTCCAGCGACTGTCAGAGACTCGTCGCGAGGAATTGCGTCAACGACTGCGTAGTGGTGAATTGCTAAGCGAGGCTGATCGCAACGATTTGCTAACTGACACCCAGCTTATTCTGGAAATTCTAACTGCAGAAAGTGAGCCCAAGGTTTTGCCCGAGGAGCTCACTACTAACGCCGTTCTACTCGCTAAGCGATAGACGCATGGGAAGCATCGTGCAATGTTGCATTTTGCGACTATATGTTTTATGTTTGCCACAGGTAATTGGAGGTGCGAATATGACAACAGCAGTCAGGGTGTCTGAGGATTTGGTCAAGCAGGCAAAAATTTATAGCAAAATTGATAAAAGATCAGTTACTGGCCAAATTGAGTATTGGGCTATGATTGGAAAATGCGCCGAGGAAAATCCCGACCTCACATACAGCTTAATTAAGGAAATATTTATAGGCCTTACCGAATTAGAGCAGGGTGAATACTCTGAATACAAATTTGGGTAATGGCGGATGAAAATTATTCAGTCTCGATCTTTTGAACAACTGGTTAAAAAATTCAATAAAGCTCAGAAAATAATTCTTGATGAGCAGATAAAATTAATACTCGAAAATCCAAGTATCGGTGACGAAAAAAAGGGCGACTTGAATGAAGTATATGTGCATAAATTTAAGATTAAGACTATTCAATTTCTTTTAGCCTACCGTTTCAATGAAGAACAACTCGAATTGATAATGATTGGTCCTCATCAAAACTATTACAGAGATTTAAAGAAATATCTGAAAAAGAGGTGAGCGAACTTGTGCTGTATGCATGCAAGTGGGCCTGGAATTATTTCGAATCTGTACTGATTAGAAAAGCATTATGTCTTAATTGTTTCAACAGTCTCAAATGCTCCGATGATGAAGCTGGCGTTGGGCATAAAGAATGGAGTTAAAAATGAATATTGATGAAGAATCAGAAAACCAAAAATTAAAATTTGAAATAGAGAATTTAAACAATGGTATAGATAGTTTTTGGTTGTCACTTAACGGGGAAGGTGTCTGGTTGTTTATATCAACATTGGGATGTTGGAGTGTTGATGTGAATGGATTAAAGATTTTCGCACTATTGCTAACAGCAGGTTTATTTGGGCATCGAATATCTCAAAAGAATAAAGGGAAAGACTCCTTTGTGAAACTCGTAAATCAAATTGAAAAAAATATAAACATCAAATTGAGGACGGAAGACACTGCTAAGGCGCGGATGTTCGATTTAAATGAAGTAAAAACAAAAAAGTTATCAAAATTTAATATACTAAAACGTAATGCCGTCTTTATTTTCTGTTACATTTTTTGGGCCTTATCCTTCATTTATGTGTTCAAATAAAGCTTAACATGTAGCTTTAGCAGAGAGCCAGGATTATGCCATTCTCGGACATACGAAGAGGCTTGAAAGTTGGCCACTAAATAACTCTACTCGCTAAGCGATAGACGCATGGGAAGCATTTTTGAGCAGCGAAAGCCAAAGTGCTTATACAGGTCCTGGGCAATATGGTTGTCGCCATCGGTCAGTAAAGTCAGGCGCTTAAGCTTCATTCGCCGAGAATACTTAAGAATATGATGGATAAGTTGTTTGCCGATGCCTTGCCCGCGAAATTCCGGAATCACTACCACGTCTTCGAGTATCCCAACTTTGCCGCCAAGTGCAGTGCTAATGGTAAAGAGTAAACTTGCCATGCCAATAACCCTCCCCGCTTTTTCTGCTACAAAAATTTGGCCGATCGAGGGGTTACGGAGAATCATGCGCAGACCGCGTTGTTGTCTACGGGTATTGGGCTTGAATTCTGCCTCTTGCGAAAAAAGCATTATCAAAAGATTAGTTAGTTCCGCAATATCTGGCAAATCAGCAGGCCGCAGAAGAAGGTTTTGGCATTTACTATTACGTTTATAAACCGCTGTTTTCATGCACTCATTGTAGTGCATAAACTAGACAATGCAACGGTACTCATACCCCGTGCAATCCAAGAATTAGGCTGCTTGCACCAGACCAAGCGGTTAAGGTACGTCCCTTTACCAATCCAGCACTTAAAAGGAGTTGCGGTTCATGGCAAACAGCTGCGATTACGCGTTTGAGCCCATCTTGGCTATGCCCGTATCCGTGGGGGGCCTACCCCCGTTCCCATCCTTGCTTTGCGCACCACCGCTTAATAACTAAAGCAAACGAGTTGGCATGCGCTAACTTTGTTAACTACCAAGGAAGGGACTATTATGGGGAACCTTGCCAAATCGGAAAGTATTCAAATTGCAAATCCTGCCTCTCCCGGCTCTCCCGAGCATATAGAGCAAATACCTAGTCCAATACGCAGCATAGATGGCGCAGTGCTAGAAAAGCTGCACATGGTTATGGGCCTACAATGCAATGCTGATTGCATTATGTGTTATCAAACTCATCGTTCAGTTCAGGAAGATATGCCTTCCATGCTCTATTTCGAGCGATTGGCTTCTTTCTATTCACGACTGCGATGTGTCAAGTTGCAAGGGGGAGAGCCTACGGTTATGCAGAATTGTCGGGAGGTTGCGATTATGCTGAGAATGCATCCCAAAGTAAGAATTTCCATGAATACTAATGGAATACGGCTAGATGGATTTTGGCAAAATGTGTTACTTGAGAAAGGGGAACAAGTTGATATTTCACTAAATGCCGCCACTGAAAAAAGCTATCGCAAAATAGTTTTACGTGGAAATTTTAATCGAGTATTAAGCAATGTACGCACACTGGCAAGCAAGCGTCGAGGTGATTTTCCTAGGTTAGGGATTACCATGGTTGTTTTGAAAGATAATTTTAGCGAACTTCATCAGTTTGTAGCACTTGCTCATGAATTAGGAGTTGATTCAGTACAATTCGCGGTAGACCCTGTTTTGTCTTTCGTAGGGTTGCCGTCTTCTCTAGAGATTGTTGCCGAACTAAAGCGTGTTGAACAGGCTCGCCAAGGAACTAGTCTAAACATAACCGGTCTAGATAACTTGCGCAAAAGGGTGGGATTGCCTGTTACCGAGGTGCTTTCGACTCCCAAGCGCCAGTGCCGAATACCTTTTGAAAACGGGGTAGTAGATGCAAACGGCAATGTTCGTGCTTGTGTAGCGACTTGGGAGCCATTAGGTAACCTACATGAATTATCTCTCGAAGAGATTTGGAGCGGACCACAGGCTGCTCGTTTTCGGCGCCGAGTAGATGGCGGTGACTTTTCAAAATGCGAGCCCTGGTGCCCGCATAATTCTCATCCATCTAAGTTGGCATTACTGCGTAAATATTCTTCCTTATGCTTAAGAGACCCGGGCGCTTTTTCGCGTAAGATTAAGCGTAAAATTACCCAAATTCGTCGAAACTACAATTAATTGTAACCGCCTAAATTGTTGGGGTGTTCGGTGAGCCCATTGATTCCTTATCGCGACCCCGGGTCAAATACTCGTATTACCCCATATTCGCCATCAAAACCCGCTTCTCGCCATATCTTGCCATGGCGTAGGCGATCAATCGCCTCTGCAACGGATCTTCCCCTAAAAAAAGGGCGCACTGACGCCAGGTAAGCTATTGATTATTCTAGTAAATTCGCTTGGAAGCCAGTTTGTTTTTAGTGTGCACAATGGGAGTGTGCGCTGGAAGTCTCGAAGATAGGACGACCGATGCATTTTTAAGAAGTTCGGCTACCCGCTTACGCGGTTTCGGAATATCATTAATAGTGACCTTGCCCACGCGGAATTCATTTGCGCATATGGTGCCTAATTCGTCGATACCTTCTTCCGCGGTAATATCTAGCTCTCTCCAACATTGCTCTAACTCACGTTGCAATAGAAGAGCGAGCATAACCGCGAAAACGTGACCTTTCGTGCTGACTTCCTTTTTAACAAAAACTGGTCTCAATTCGAGATGAACAGTTTTCATGG
>JBNKEI010000059.1:0-24509 GCA_050288705.1 Myxococcales bacterium | reverse complement strand
GATATGCATGGTTGCAAGCTTGTTACAGCCGATCGTTTTTTTGCTAGCAGCAAAATTTGTTCTTGCTGCGGACATAAGCTTGAAGCCTTGCCCCTCTCAATACGAGAATGGATTTGCCCAGTTTGTAATGCTTGCCACGATCGAGATTTAAATGCGGCCATAAATTTGAAGATTTTGGCGGTGAGTTCCACCGCGTCAGCGTGTGGAGAGGAAGGCTCTGGCTCTAGATGTAAGTCTAGAACGAAACTAGCCTCGATGAAGCAGGAAGTTAGCTCCATAACTACCTATGTGTAGATTTGGGTAGGTCTAACGGAACGGAGTCCTTGACCTGACGGGACGAACCATCGAGGGTCCATTGATGCCGGCGCAGCAGCACCATCCAGGATTACCGCCTTTCTCGACTAAATTGAAGAGCAATCGCATGGCCTACGCTGCCATTCCCCAAGTCAAAGAAAAACCGACGGGGCTGCATGGTTCCGTTTCCTAATTCGACCAGCATCGATGTTTCCTTTTGGAGTGGGTTCGGTGACCACGGTGAGCTACCAAGGAAAGTGATGCGCATTTCGTGTTCTGGCAACACCTCTGTACCTGGCAGACAGGGCAATCGAGTTCTAAATGTTATTGATATCTTCAAACGAATATGCTTCCGGTCAGCCTGAGCGTAGCGATAGCGAAGTCGAAGGCTTCTTGTTGCTAATATGTCCTTCGACTTCGGGTCGTAGCCGACCCTACTCTCAGGACAAACGGAATTGGGAAACATAGATATTTATCTCTAATAAATTAGAACTCGATTGCCCTGACTAAATTGGTCCTCTTCCGGAAGGTCTTTAATTACGTGTTTCGAAGTACTTGCGCTTAGCCTTAAGGATTAGGTCACCAGGAAATTTAGGGTAGGTAATAACGGCGATATTTTCTTCACGCATTTCTTAAAAAAGTCGGGAGAATAGCCTGCACGGTCAAATACCAGAAAAAAAGGTCTAAAAAAAGATAAGCGTCTTCCAATAAAGTCAAAATTTTTGAGTTCTTTTAGAGCATATAGTAGGATAACTATCTCTGTGTGGAGGAGTCGATAGATGTTTGGAATTATCAAATTTGTTTTTTATTCCAGTATAGCAGTTGCGGTGGGAATTCTAATCGGCACTGTGCCTGTAGGGGGAAGAACGGTGGCTGATCGAATTATGGAAGCTTACGAAGTCTTGGCCAGTAAACCGCAAAGAAAGACTGATTTATTGCCTCCAAAATCGGTTTCGCAAAAGAAGGATGTGCGGATTTCCAAGAGCAAACCGCTGACTAGGCCAAAGGTGAGAAGTGCAAAAGCGGGTTCTCTAGGGGCAACCAACACTCCCGAAAATCGTACTGCTGAAGAGAAGGCAAAGCTTAGTCGCATTATTTTGACCAAAACTGGTAGCCGCTAATCCGAGCTAGGCTTTTTTAGGCTTGCCAGGTGCACCTAGACCTTTCTGAGGCTGCCGGTCAATAATTAATGAAAACATGATCTTGACGCCATGCTCATGCTGAGTTAGTGCTAATGTATTGAGGCGTAAGCGGAGGTCGTAACAATGATCCGAAGAGTTCACTTGTTTGAATTCAATGACCAACGGCGATTGCCCAAATTCATGACTTCGTGGATGACCAGTATTTTGCGTGTTTGTCATCAGGAAACTAGAGACGGTACGGTTTGGGCTCCCAAGGTCATTGAACTTCTTGAGAAGAGCGGTCAAAAGAAAATTGTGGATTTGTGTTCTGGTGGCGGCGGTCCGGTACTTGATTTGGTGAGAATACTTAAAGAAAACTATAATTTAGATATTCAGCTAACGCTAACTGATCTTATACCAAATTTGCAGTCCGTTGCCGAAATGAATCAAGGTAAAAATATAAGATACATCGCCGAATCAATTAGTGCCGCAAATGTTCCCAATGATTTGCAAGGGATTCGCACAATGTTTTCCGGGCTTCATCACATGAAGCCGGAAATTGCTTTTAGTTTATTAAAGAATGCTTTTGATAATAGGCAATACATATTTATTGGCGAAACCACCAGTCGGACTAAGTCGGCAATGATATGCTATGGCTATGCTCCAAAGTATTTCTTTGAAATGACTAAACAGATAAAGCCTACCGTCCTTCAACGCTTTTTCACTTTTGTTATTCCGCTGTTACCTGTCATGCTTGGCTGGGATAATATTGTATCGTGCTTGAGGTCCTATACCTTCGAAGAGCTGAAAGAATTTACCGAGCAATTATCGTCTGACGACTATTGCTGGGAAATGGGTCAACTTCATAACCCTGTGCTTAACTTGCCGTACACTTACCTAATGGGATGTCCTGCACCTAAGTGAAATCTGTCCGTGAACAATCATGCGTCAGGCGAGCTCTATATGGACAACACTCTACAACTTAATAAAAAAGTGATTTCCAAAGTTACAAATGAATTTTGGAGTAAACAGTTGACTCCATTGCCAACGCCTCTTCGCCTTCCTTATGATGGAAAGCGGTCGGTAAAGCGATCGAATATTACCTATCAGGTATTGCATCTTATTGAAGCGCCTAAGTTGCGAACCGCCAAAAAACTGGCAATGAACCTTGGGGTAGACTTTTATTCGGTGGGGCTATCCGCATTTGCCATACTCTGCCATCGTATTTCTAAAGCCACTGACTTCATTGTTGGCATACCGGCAAGTAATCCAAACCTAATTGCTGAGCGGAATTCTAATAATTCAGTTGGTGTTTTACCAATACGCTGCCACATTGAGCCGGATAACACCTTTGCTGCTGTTTGCCACGCAATAGACAAATCCGTTCACGATGCGCGAAGGCATGTTGGCGCGAGTTTGCAAGAAGTATTGACCGAACTCAATATATCGCAAGATCCAGAAGAACCATTGGTCGCAATCGTTTTTTCTCTAGTGAATAAAAATGTGTCTGACCAACTAAATGCTGCCTCTTCAGTAGTGGCTTCCGAATCAGCTAAAAGCCAAACGCAGTATTTTAATTCGCCAGATTTTGAGGACATTGACCTTAATTTAATTGCTATTGAGACTGAAAATGGTTTGGAATTCGAGGCGCAGGTAAATCGAAATTCATATAAAAGGGAATGGCTGATCTGGCGGCTTCGCGAACTGGAATGTTTGTTGCTTGGTGGGTGCGAATCTCCAGAAACTGCGGTAGATGATTTAAATATTTTGCCGGAAATCGAAAAGCGCTTTATCTGGGAAACGTGTAATCGATTTAATATTAATTACCCAAAAAACCGAACCGTGTCGCAGCTTTTTGAAGAACAAGCGCAAAGAACCCCGCAATCAGTTGCAATTCAGCAGGGCAATGAATCGCTTTCTTACCAAGTCTTAGACCGGAGATCCAATCAATTGGCCCATGCTCTGCGGCGCCTTAATGTGCAACGCGGCTCATTGGTGGGGATTTGCCTCGAACGTAAAGTGGAAATGGTTGTGGCCATGCTGGGAATTCTAAAAACTGGCGCCGCTTACGTTCCGCTTGATCCCAAATTTCCGGCAGACCGCCTATCATTCATGGTTGAGGATTCTAAACTGGCGTGGGTAATTTCCGAAGCCAAATTAGCTCAGCACCATAGATGTGCGGCGAATTGTACTTACAATATTGATGTTCAACTTGATGCTCTGGCAAAAGAAAATTGCGCTTCTCTAGAGATTGAACAATTCAGCGCGCAATCGGAAGCTCCTGCTTATTTGCTATATACATCGGGCTCTACCGGTAAGCCTAAAGGGGTATTAATTCCCCATAGAGCGGCAGTAAATTTTTTGAGTAGCATGCAGAGCCAACCAGGAATCAAACCTTTTGATCGTCTATTAGCAGTTACCACCTTGTCTTTCGATATTGCCTTTTTGGAACTGATGCTGCCGCTGACGATTGGCGCACAAATTATTCTCGCATCTCAGGAAGAAGTTATCGATGGAGAAGCACTAAGGCGACTGATTCAAAGGCATCAAATTACTTTCATGCAGGCTACCCCTGCTACCTGGCGAATGCTTTTGGAAAGCGGATGGGAAGGCAATGCTACATTCAAAGCACTATGTGGCGGAGAAGCATTACCCCTAGATCTGGCGGCAGCGCTTTTAGAGCGGGTAGGTGAACTGTGGAACATGTACGGGCCTACCGAAACTACAGTATGGTCCTCCACGGGGCAAATAACCAGCGCCGCAGAAGAAATTCATATAGGAAAGCCAATTGCTAATACGTCTATATGGATACTGGACTCCCAATTAGATCCTTGTCCTATTGGCGTGCCGGGAGAAGTATATATTGGGGGCGAAGGTGTGGCTTTAGAATATTTGAACCGGCCAGAATTAACTGCCGAGCGGTTTATTAATGATCCATTTAGCGAAAAAACAGGCGCTCGCTTATACCGAACTGGAGATTTAGGGCGTTGGCGTACCGATGGCAATCTTGAATGTCTGGGGCGCACTGATTTTCAGATTAAAATTCGTGGATTTCGCATTGAGCTTGGTGAAATTGAAAATGCGATCGCTAATTATCCAGGTGTTAAGCAGGCAGTAGTTATTGCGCGTCAAAGTGAATCAAGTAACAAAACTGGTGAAACCGTACTTGTAGCTTATTTGGTTGCTAATGATAATTCTTCGAAGGTGAACGATATAGCCTTGCGAACATATTTAAAGCGATTATTACCAGAATATATGGTTCCTTCCTACTTTGTGTTTATTCCAGAAATGCCGCTTACTCCTAATGGAAAAATCGATCGTCAAGCATTGCCCAAGAATCTTGCTGACCGGCCAGAGCTTAGCGAGGCCTATATTGCGCCCCGAACAAAAATAGAAAAAGAGCTTTGTAACATTTGGAGCGAATTGCTTAATTTGAATAAAGTGGGTATTCGCGATAATTTCTTCGACTTGGGTGGAAATTCTCTTTTGGCGCTGCGCCTGACAACTCGTATTAGAAAAATTGTTTCCCAGGAAATGCCAGTAGTAAGAATTTTTGAGTATCCCACGGTAGAAAAGTTGGCAGCTCATTTATCGGGAAGCAATAGCACTGATAATAGTTTATTTGATGGTGCTTATGAACGAGCAACTCGGTTTCGTATTGGCCGTCTTTCCGGCAATAAAGAAACCGATGGCGTGGCAGTAATTGGAATTGTGGGGCGTTTTCCCGGCGCCCAGACAATAGAGGAATTATGGTCTAACCTCTGTAGTAAAAAAGAGTCAATTAGTCGTTTCTCTTTAGAAGAGTTGGGGCCTGGGATTGATGAGGAAACCAAAAATGATCCCAATTATATTCCTACCCGCGGTATTATTGACGATGCTGACAAGTTTGACGCTTCCTTTTTTGGTATTGGGCCTCTAGAAGCCAAAGTAATTGACCCCCAGCAACGGGTTTTTTTAGAGCTTGCTTGGGCAGCGTTGGAAAATGCTGGTTATGATTGTAGCCGTTTTAATGGACTAATTGGAGTATATGCGGGAGTTGGAGATAATCACTATTATCACCGTAATGTATTGTGCCATCCTGATATTGCTAAAACAGTTGGAAATCTCGTAGTGGAATATGGAAATGAAAAAGATTATGTCGCGATGCGGGTTTCTTATGCATTGAATCTTACTGGGCCTAGCGTAAGCGCTAATTCTGCGTGTTCAACCTCGTTATTGGCCATAGACAATGCATTCAAAGCCCTGGTTGATTTTGAATGCGATATGGCATTGGCCGGCGGTGTAGATATTTGTGTGCCTCAAAAAAGTGGGCAGCTCTATCAAGAAGGTGGAACATTTACCAAAGACGGACACTGCCGACCTTTTGATGAAAAAGCTACCGGAACCATGTTCTGCGACGGGGCAGGGGTAGTAGTGCTTCGCCGTCTCGAAGATGCCATCGCGGCAGGTGACCATATTTATGCAGTATTACTTGGTTCGGCAAAAAACAACGACGGGTCTAATAAAGTAAGTTTTTTGGCTCCTAGTGTCGAAGGCCAATCACGGGTAATTGCCTTGGCGCAGGCACAAGCCAATGTATTAGCGGAAACTATTTCCTATGTGGAGGCACACGGTACAGGTACCCCAGTTGGTGATCCTATTGAAGTTGAGGCATTGACACGGGCATTTCGCGCAACTACCAATAAAAAGCAATTTTGTTATTTGGGGTCAATTAAAGGAAACATTGGTCACCCAACCAATGCTGCAGGGGTCGCTGGTTTTATCAAAGCAAGTTTGGCGCTGCATCATGAAACCATACCGGCTACTCTTCATTATGAGCGCCCTAATCCAAAAATTGATTTTGAAAATAGCCCTTTCAAAGTGGTAAATGAAACTACTCCCTGGCCAAGAAGTGAAACTGTCCGCCGCGCGTCAGTAAGCTCGTTTGGTTTTGGAGGCACTAATGTACATGCGGTGCTGGAAGAAGCTCCACTCCTAGAGCCAAGCGGTCCTTCGCGACCAATGCAATTATTGCCTTTTTCTGCCAAAACCGAAGCCGCCCTGGCTAGAATCCGCCAAAACTATGCCGATTTCTTAACAAAAAAACCAGCAATAAATTTGGCTGATATGGCTTATACACTGCAAGTGGGGCGTAAATATCACCCATTTCGTGATTTTATTGTTTGCAATAATCGTGAAGAGGCCATTCAACAGTTGGCTAAGACCGAAGAAGAATACGCAATAGAGCAATTAACTACATTAAATAGCGGTGTAGTCTTCATGTTTCCCGGTCAGGGGTCGCAATATGTAAATATGGGTCGTGCCCTTTATAATGATGAGCCAGAGTTTAGACACTGGGTAGATGCTTGTTGCGATATTCTTAAAGGCCATCTTGATCGCGACTTGCGAGAATTATTGTTTCCCGATTCTCAAGACGAAGTTACTGCTACCATAGCGCTGAAAGATACTTATTATACCCAGCCCGCGCTTTTCACAATTGAATATGCGCTCGCCAAATTTTGGATGAGCCTGGGTATTCAACCAGTAAGTTTAATAGGGCACAGTGTTGGTGAATTCGTTTGTGCATGTTTGGCGGGTGTTTTTAGTTTAGAAGATGCCATATCCTTAGTAGCCTTGCGAGGTAGGCTAATTCGTGAGCTTCCGCGGGGCTCAATGATGTCGGTTCGTTGCGCGGCGGAAAATTTGGTTGGCCGGCTACCTGCTGATGTGCAGCTTGCTGCCTCGAATGGACCGAAACTTTGCGTGGTTGCGGGTCCCATTGATTCGGTGGCCGCTTTAAGCCAAATATTAGAAAGCGAATCTATAGTTACTACCCAGTTGCATACATCGCATGCTTTTCATTCGGCAATGATGGCTCCTGCCGTGGCGCCATTTATTGAAGCAATTAGAAAAGTTCGTTGCGGGAAGCCAACAATTCCATTTATGTCAACTTGTAATGCCGACTGGGTTACTGAAAATACTACGCTTGATGCTGAATACTGGGGCCAGCATATGCGTAAACCGGTGCTTTTTTCGGCGTCCATAGCCAAAATGTTGCATGATTCCGAACAAATTTTCCTGGAAGTCGGGCCGCGTGATGTGCTTTCTACTCTTGCTCGCCAACATGCTCACAATAATAGCGACCATTCAGCACGAATATTTGCCTCAATGGGTAGTAACCCCCAGGAAGAATGGGCACGGTTTTTAGGGGCAGTAGGTGAACTTTGGAAAAACGGAGTGAGTATCGATTGGAATTTATTTTATAATAATGAAAAGCGTTACCGAATTCCGCTGCCTACTTATCCGTTTGAAAAAAAATCATACTGGTTGGAACCAGTGGATATTTCTTCTAATTATAGCAAGGAAGCCTTGTCCGTATGCACTGCTATACACATAGAAGATAACGAAAACGAAAATGCGCACCCGGTTAAGAAAGCAAAAAAACAAGGCCATCGTGACGAAATAATGGGCGCCATCGCCTCAATGCTGGAAGAGACCCTAGGAATTAATCTAAAACGCGCCGATGAAAATCGCCGTTTTGATGCATTAGGGGCAGATTCTCTGTTGCTAATGCAACTGTCTAGAATGGTGCAAACCCGACTGGAATTCCCGGTTACTTTTCGAAAATTGACCGAACAGTATCCTAGTCCAGCGCAACTGGCCGAGGCAATAAAATTGGCGAGAGCAGCAGCCATAACCTCCGAGGCTCCAAAGAATGCTGATATCGAACTTGCTCAATTGCCTCATATCCATTCCCATAGCTGCCCGGCCGATAACCAATCGTTGCCCTCGTCCAAGAAAGAAGGCCGCACCCTAGTATCAACACCTGCGCAAATGGAGTTATGGCTATCTGCGCAAACCGATACCAGCGCCAATTGCGCTTACAACGGTTCATTCACTATTCACCTAACTAATGCCGAAGAGCAAGCCCTTGCCTGGGCATTGCAGGAGCTTCCGAATTATCACGAAGCTCTGCGCGGTCGTTTTAGCAATGACGGCGAGCACTTTATTATTGATTCACAGATTATTCTCCCCATTACCTATCACGATCTTTCTGCGCTTTCCTGCCAAGATCAACAAAAGGCTTTGCAACAAATTGAAGAAAGCGATTCGCAAACCCCCTATTCTTTAGAAAAGGGGCCGCTTTTTCGCGCCAGTATTAGTTGTCTAGGTTCTGGGAACTTTGCAGTTCTAATGGCTGCTCATCATGCGGTATGCGATGGCTGGTCATTGGATGTTTTGCTATCCGACTTTGCTAAACTTTATTCGGCATTTATTAGAAAAAGCTCGCCTCCGGCTCTTCCGGAGCACCAATTTAGTGACTTCGTGGGGCTTTGCCAATCATTGCCTTATTTGTCGCAAATTGAAAACAGTCGGGCATTCTGGGGCCAAAAGCTAAATCCTTTGCCTCCCAATCTTTCTTTGCCCTACGATGGGCGACGGCCGGCAATGCGCTCCTATAATGCGCATCATCTTCTCTATACTGTTGATTCGCCAAAGATGCTCGCCGCCAAGAACTTGGCATTGGAATTAGGGGTTAGTTTCTTTTCGGTTCAGTTCTCGGCGCTCGCGACGCTTATTCACCGCATTTCTGGAGAAACAAATTTTGTAATTGGCGTTCCTGTGGCAAGCCAGCCAGATGTCGGAATGGAAACTGCGGTTGGTCACTTAGTGAATATGTTGCCTATACGTTGTTGCATTCAACCTGACTATAGTTTTGCTTCCATATGCCGCGAAAATAATTCGGCCATTCTCGATGCTCGCGAACACGCGGCAATTAGTTTTGGAGAGATAGTAACCGAGCTGGGGGTTCCTCGCGACCCCGCGCGCGTTCCTTTAATAGCTGTTACTTTTACCCATGTGCACAAATATGCGCCTGGTAAAGTAGTGTTTGAAGGTAGTGAGTTTTCTTATTCTTCTAATTTCCGCGCTTTCGAAACTTTTGAGCTAAGCCTGGTTATGATTGAATCTCACGATGGCTTAGAATTCCGTGCGCATATTAATGCCGACTTGTATAGCCGCGATTGGCTGCAATGGCGTCTGCACGAGCTTGATAACTTATTGCAAAGCGGATGTAACTCTCCTCAAATGGCAATAAGTCAATTAGGTCTTTTGCCAGAAAGCGAGCTAAAAGTAATAGGCAAGGAATTGAATTGTAATAATCGTGATTATCCCCAAGATATTCCTGTAACCAGATTATTTGAAGAACAGGCGCAACGGCGTGCTCGTTTCACCGCTATTACCCAGGGTAATGAATCGATTTCCTACCAAGAACTTGACGCACGCTCTAATCAATTAGCTCATGCTCTACGGCGCATTAATGTGCAGCGAGGAGAATTGGTGGGTTTATGCCTAGAGCGGACAATTGACATGGTGATTGCCGTGCTAGGAGTCCTTAAAACCGGTGCAGCCTATATTCCTCTTGATCCCAAATTCCCCGCAGAGAGATTGGCTTTTATGGTGGAAGATTCTGGGTTATCTCGAGTAATCTCCAAAACCTGGCTGGCTAAAAATCACGGTTGCTGTAGCGAAAACACCTTCAATCTGGATACCGAGGTCGACTCTCTAGCCAGAGAATCAACAGACCCGATTACGCTCGACGAACACTCGGCTCAACCAAATGACCCAGCGTATGTGATTTATACCTCCGGCTCCACGGGAAGGCCCAAAGGGGTATGTGTTCCTCACCGAGCAGCGGTTAATTTCTTGTGTAGCATGCGCAGCCAGCCGGGAATGGAGGTAACCGATCGTCTGCTCGCAGTTACTACTCTGTCTTTTGACATTGCTTTATTAGAACTAATGCTGCCCCTCACTATTGGTGCGCAAATAGTATTGGCCAATCAAGATGAAGTGATTGATGGCGAAGCATTAAGGCGTTTAATTGAAAAATACCAAATTACCTACATGCAAGCCACTCCAGCTACTTGGCGATTGTTGGTTGAAAGTGGATGGAAAGGAAGCGCGGGTTTCAAGGCGTTATGTGGCGGTGAAGCGCTTTCTCCAGAACTGGCGGCAGCATTATTGAAACGGGTGGATGAGTTGTGGAATATGTATGGCCCAACCGAAACCACCGTTTGGTCTACTATTGAGCGAGTAATAAATTTAGAGCAAGGTATTAGCATTGGAAAGCCCATCGCCAATACTTCGGTTTGGATACTAGATTCCGATCGACGTTTGTGTCCCATAGGTGTGCCTGGAGAAATATTTATTGGTGGCGATGGAGTTGCATTAGGTTATTTAAATCGACCGGAACTTACGCTTGAAAAGTTTATTTCCATTCCCCCTGCTTTGAGCAAAATGGAAACCAAAGATGGTTCTCGTCTTTATAAGACAGGGGATTTAGGCCGTTGGCGCGTGGATGGAAGGCTTGAGTGTTTAGGGCGTACCGATTTTCAAGTAAAAATACGTGGTTTTCGCATTGAGCTTGGTGAAATTGAAAGCGTGCTTGCTAGCTATCCGGATATTAAGCAGGCGGTAGTGGTAGCGCGCGGAAATGATGCTAATCAATCGAACTCTAATGTCTCCAATAATAATTTGGGAGACACCAGGCTGATAGCCTATGTCCTGCCCAATGAGGATATTTCTGATAACGTCATCAACAATAAGAATGCCAACCGGGCAGACGAAATCGCGCTTCGAGCGCATTTAAAGCGATCATTGCCCGATTATATGATTCCAACAAATATTGTGCGTTTGGAGAGCTTTCCTTTAACACCGAATGGAAAAGTCGACAGAAATGCTTTACCTGAGCCAGAGAATGCCCCAGTTCTAACCGAATACGTAGAACCTCGAGATGAAAGAGAAAAACTATTAGCAATTGTCTGGCAAAAAGTGTTAAATTTGTCGCGAGTTGGCGCTCATGACAACTTTTTTGAATTAGGTGGCCAATCAATTTTGGCTGCGAGAGTAGTGGCCAAGCTTAAACGCGACTATAATATTCAAATCCCTATACGTAATTTGTTTGCTGCTCCCACTATTGCTCAACTAGGGCAATTTCTTCCTGAATCAATAAACACTCATTGCTTGAATGCTGCTCCGGCACAAACACGGAAAATACCACTACGCCAAAAGTCTGATCCTATTGTTCTTTCGCTAATGCAACAGCGTATTTGGTTTCTTGAACAACTTGAACCTGGAAAATCAATTCACAATCTTCCTGCTGCTTACCGGTTATGCGGTAATTTGAATGTTGACGCTTTAGAACGTGCTCTAGATTCTTTTGTTCTTCGCCACGATGTATTGCGCACTGCATTTGTGGATAATGGCAGTGGACCAATGCAAGTAGTGCATGCTTTGTCACGGTTCAAATTAAATAGACTAACTCTGCTTAACAAGCCAGATTCATTTGTACGCCGGCAGCTTTCTGAGCTGTGCAACGAGCCCTTTGATCTCAATAGTGGCATGCTTTTTCGTGCATGGCTTGCTGACCGAGGTAATAATGATTACATACTTGCAATATGCGCGCATCATATTGCTTGGGACGGCTCGAGCTTTAGTATATTTCTAAAAGAGATTGACCAACTCTATGACGCCTTTTCTAAAGGAAAAGACTTTGCTCTGCCGGAATTACCGATTACTTATGCAGATTTTACTGCTTGGCAACATGCCAACTTGACTGATGATGCCTTGGAAGCGCATTTAGCATTTTGGCGAGAGCATTTGAGCGGAGAGCTGCCGGTGCTCAACCTGCCAACCGATAAGCCAAGACCTGCGGTTCAAGAGGGCCGAGGCGGTGATATTCGCTTTCATATTTCGCGTAAGCAGGCCGATGCCCTTACCGCGCTGGCTCTGCGCGAAAATGCTACTCTCTACATGGTTCTTCTCGCTGCCTTTAAAGTCCTTATACATCGGTATTCTGGACAGAATGATATTGTTGTCGGCGTTCCTGTTCAAGGCAGAGAGCATCCGGATACCGAAAATTTAATTGGATTTTTTGTAGATACCTTGGCATTGCGTACTCGTTTTTCAAGCGATATTTCATTTGCTACCCTGCTTAAACGGGTAAAGAATGTTTGTCTTGATTGCTTTGCTCATCAAGAGGCTCCTTTCCAAAAAATAGTCGAAGAACTTCAACTGCCGCGTGATGTGTCGCGCACTCCTGTTTATCAGGCAATATTTTCATTTTTAGACCAGCGCTCAAAGGCCATGAGGATAGGCGATTTTGTGCGCACAGATTTCCCAATTGACCTGTTGAGCGCTACCACCGATTTGACCCTGTTAATAATTGAAAATGTTGACGGACTATTTGGCGTAATTAATTATGATTCGGCGCTATTTGAACGTGAAACCGCTGTACGACTTAGTGTTTCGTTCTCAATTATTCTTGAAGCTATTCTTGCTGATTTGGCGCAGCCACTTTATAAACTCCCGATACTCTCGGAAACAGAGCAAAAATCCATCGCTTTCTGGAACAATACCGAAAAGAGTTTTAATCGTAACTGTTTAGTGCATGAACTTGTTGCTGAACAAGTTGCGCGCTCACCCGAGGCAATTGCTATTAGTTTCAATGGCATTTCACTAACTTATGCTGAGCTCGACGAGCGTGCGGCGCGATTGGCAAATTATTTAATCTCGCTGGGCGCAGGGCCGGGGCTACGTATTGCCGTTTCTTTAGAAAGATCGCTGGAAATGGTAGTAGCGATTTATGCAGTTCTTAAGACTGGCGCTGCCTATGTGCCGCTTGACCCCGCTTTTCCCTCCGAGCGAATAGCTTTTATGCTCGAAGACTCCGGCGCATTTGCGTTAATAACTCAACAATCGCTCCGGCAAAAATTGCCTGCTGCGTCGCGAATAGTTTGTGTAGATGACGATGACCGGCTAATTGCGAGCTGTAGCTCGGAACCAATGAAAAAGCTGACCTTTTCGGGTGAGTCTGTGGCATATGTTATTTATACGTCGGGATCGACTGGCAAACCAAAGGGCGTTCAAATTCCCCATCGCGCCCTTGCAAATTTCCTTCTTTCAATGCAAACAGAGCCAGGTCTTTCCAGTCAAGACACCCTATTAGCGGTTACCACGCTTTCCTTTGACATTGCCGGATTGGAATTATGGCTTCCGTTAATTGTTGGCGCACGCATCGCAATTGCGAGTCGAGAGACTACACTTGACGGAGATCTTCTTTGCGAGACGCTAAAGGAATGTGGCGCCACGGTAATGCAGGCAACTCCCTCTACGTGGAGATTACTTATTTCTGCAGGGTGGCAGGGAAGCCCTAAATTCAAAATATTGGTTGGAGGCGAGGCCCTTCCTGCCGACCTTGCGCAGGAGCTAATGAAACGCTCGGGCAGCGCTTGGAATATGTACGGTCCAACCGAAACCACCGTATGGTCTACTTGCTGGAGAATTCCAGTTGATTCAAACCAACCTATTGTTATTGGAAAGCCAATTGCCAATACGCAAACCTATGTGCTTGATGATCATTTGCAGCAGGTGCCTATTGGTGTGGTAGGAAATCTATATATTGGTGGTCAGGGCCTAGCATTAGGATATCTAAACAGGCCGGACTTAACTTCCAAGCAATTTGTACCTGTACCGACTACACTTAACCAAAAAAACCTGTCCGGCAATAAATCTTTATATCGTACAGGGGACATGGCTCGATTTCGTATAGATGGTAACCTTGAATATCTTGGTCGAGCTGACCACCAGGTAAAAATACGTGGTTTTCGCATTGAGCTTGGTGAGATTGAGAGTGTGCTTGCTCATCACCCAAGGGTTAAGCATGCTGTGGTAATCGCGCACGAAAATTCTGGAGATGCTAGGTTAATAGGCTATGTCATTCTCAATAAAAATGCCGCAGACAACAATCTCGACGATAATAGTGAGCAAGCAGATGATATTGCGCTTCGAGCCCATCTTAAGCGTTCGTTGCCCGATTACATGGTGCCGCCAAATATTGTTCGCTTGGAAAGCTTTCCGCTGACTCCAAATGGAAAAGTCGACAGAAATGCTCTGCCCATTCCCGACAAAATTACTCCTGCGCTCACAGAATATGTGGAACCTGAAAACGAAAGAGAGAAATTACTAGCAATTGTTTGGCAAGAAATACTGAATTTGTCGCGTGTTGGCGTCCATGACAACTTTTTCGAGCTGGGCGGCCAATCACTTCTTGCCGCCAAATTAATGGCAAAGTTAAAACGTGATTATGGTATTCAAATACCTATACGTAATCTTTTTATTGCTCCCACTATTGCTCAACTGGCCCAATTACTTCCTGAATCATTAGAAGCATCCCGCTTGATTGGTTCTCCGCTACAAACGCGAAAAATACCACCACGTAGGGAGTCTGATCCCATTATACTTTCGTTGATGCAGCAGCGCATTTGGTTTCTTGAGCAACTTGAGCCAGGAAAGTCGGTTCATAATCTTCCTGCTGCTTACCGGTTACGCGGCAATTTAAATATTGATGCGCTAGAACGTGCTTTGGATTCTTTTGTTCAGCGCCATCAGGCATTGCGGACAGCATTTGTGGATAACGGTAACGGGCCTGTACAGGTCGTTCATGTTTTATCGCGCTTTAAACTGAATAAGCTGAATTTGCTTGATAAACCAGATTCGTTTGTGCGCCATCATTTATCTGAGCTATGCAATCAGCCTTTTGATCTTAAGAGCGGCATGCTTTTTCGCGCTTGGCTTGCTGACTTAGGAAACAATGATTATATACTTGCAATTTGTGCGCATCATATTTCTTGGGACGGTTCCAGCTTTAGCATATTTTTAAAAGAAATTGACCAGCTCTATGGTGCTTTCTCCGAAGGAAAAGAACTTAACCTTCCGGAATTGCCTATTACTTATGCAGACTTCACTGCTTGGCAGCATACTAGCCTGACTGGCGATACGCTGGAAGCACACTTAGCATTTTGGCGAGAGCATTTGAGTGGAGAGCTGCCGGTGCTCAACCTGCCAACAGATAAACCAAGACCTGCAGTTCAAGATGGCCGGGGCGGTGATATTCGCTTTCATATTTCGCGTACACAGGCCGATGCTCTTACCGCGCTGGCGCTAAGCGAAAATGTTACTCTATACATGGTTTTGCTTGCGGCATTTAAAGCCCTTATATATAGGTATTCTGGACAAAATGACATTATTATTGGTGTTCCTATTCAAGGTAGAGAACATCCAGATACCGAAAACCTAATTGGTTTCTTCGTAGACACTTTGGCTTTGCGTACTCGTTTTTCAGGCGAAATCTCATTTGCTAGTTTGTTGGAACGAGTAAAAAATGTTTGTCTTGATTGCTTTGCTCATCAAGAGGCTCCATTTCAAAAAATAGTTCAAGAGCTTCAACTACCACGTGACAGATCGCGGACCCCGGTTTATCAGGCAATGTTTTCATTTTTGGACCAAGGTCTAAACAAATTAAACATAGGCGGCCTTGCGTATACGGACTTCCACCTAGAATTGCTAAATGCAACAACTGATTTGACGCTTTTAATGTTTAATGGAGCTGATGGTTTTTCTGGTGTAATTAATTATGATTCGGCATTATTTGAACGGGAAACCGCCGAGCGGCTTAGTATTTCGTTTTCAATTATTCTAGAAGCCATTGTTGCTGACCTATCTCAGCCGCTTCACAAACTTCCTATCCTTTCGGAAAGAGAGCGAAAGGCGCTGGTTTTTTGGAATAATACCGCAAGGCAATTTGATCGTTCTTGTTTGGCGCATGAACTCGTTGCGGAACAAGTTGCCCGCTCGCCAGAGGCAATTGCTATTAGTTACAATAATATTTCTCTCACCTATGCCGAGCTCGACGAACGGGCGGCACGATTGGCAAATTATCTGGTTTCCTTGGGCGCCGGTCCCGGGCTGCGCATTGCCGTTTCTTTGGAAAGATCATTGGAAATGGTTATTGCTATTTATGCGGTTCTCAAGGCTGGCGCCACTTATGTGCCGCTTGACCCCGCTTTTCCCGCCGAGCGAATTGCTTTTATGCTCGAAGACTCTGGTGCATTTGCACTAATAACTCAACAATCCCTCCGGCAAAAACTACCTGCCGCGCAGCGAACAATTTCTATAGATGGCGATGCTGAGCTTATTGCCAAATGCAGCGCCGAACCAATAGAAAAGGTTGCTATTTCCGATGAGTCAGTAGCCTATGTTATCTATACCTCGGGGTCTACTGGCAAACCAAAAGGGGTTCAAATTCCCCATCGTGCGCTTACAAACTTTCTTCTCTCCATGGAGACCGAGCCAGGCATTTCTAGCCGCGATATCTTATTAGCAGTCACTACGCTTTCCTTTGATATTGCCGGACTGGAGTTATGGCTTCCTCTAATTGTGGGTGCGCGCATTGAAATTGCAAGTCGTGAGGCAACCCTCGATGGTTATCTGCTTGGTAAATTATTAAACAAATGCGGTGCAACCGTAATGCAAGCAACTCCCTCGACCTGGCGATTACTTATTGCTGCCGGTTGGCAAGGAAGCTCCAAATTTAAAATACTGGTGGGAGGCGAAGCTCTTCCCGCCGACCTTGCGCAGGAATTAGTGAAACGGTCGGGTAGTGCATGGAATATGTATGGTCCAACTGAAACTACCATCTGGTCTACTTGCTGGAGAATTCCCGTTGATTCAACCCATCCTATTGTTATTGGAAAGCCAATTGCTAATACGCAAATATTTGTGCTTGATAATCATATGCAACCAGTGCCCATTGGAGTTATAGGGAATTTGTATATTGGTGGCCAGGGTCTAGCAATAGGATATTTAAACCGTCCCGAGCTAACCGCCCAGCAATTTGTTCCCGCACCAGCAGCACTCAGCCAGCACGATTTTCAATCAAATGCGCTTCTCTATCGCACTGGCGATACAGCCCGATTCCGTATTGATGGCACTATAGAATTTCTTGGTCGTGCTGATTACCAGGTAAAGGTACGCGGATTTAGAATTGAGCTTGGGGAAATCGAATCAGTACTGATGAGAAATCCTTCAATCAAACAGGCAGTGGCTATTGTGCGCGAAGATAATCCTGGTGATATGCGACTGGTTGCCTATCTTGTATCGCGCACCGGTATTGCTATTGATATTCATAGCCTGCGTGAGTACATGAGCAAATCATTGCCGGAATACATGGTGCCTCAGCATTTTATTGAATTAAAGGCAATGCCGTTGACACCAAATGGAAAAATTGACCGTAAAGCGCTTCCTGCGCCTAAGGGTGTGGAGGGTATTTCTGGTGGTTCCGAAATTGAAATGCCAAAAAACCCCACTGAAAAGAAGCTGGCCAATATATGGAAAAATGTACTGAACATTCCCAATATAAGTGTAACCTCGAATTTCTTTGATCTAGGCGGTCATTCTTTGCTGGCAGTGAGAATTTTTAATGAAATATTTAATGAATTTGGTGTTCGCTTGCCTTTGGCCGCGCTTTTTGAACAACCTACCGTGCGTTTACTGGCCAAAAAGCTGAGAGATCTCAACTCGGGCATATCGAAAAGCACATGGAACACCGTAGTGCCTATTCAACCAAAAGGTTCGCTACCCCCATTATTTTGTGTCTCCGGATTAGGGGGCACGCCTTTGAATTTGCGCACGCTTACCACGACATTAGGAGAAAATCAGCCCTTTTACGGACTACAGCATCGAGGGGTAGATGGTAGACTGCCTCCTCATACGTCTATTGCTGACATGGCCAAAGAATTCATTAGTGACATAAGACGTGTACAGTCTAGCGGCCCCTATTACCTAGCCGGTTATTCGGCTGGAGGGTTGGCGGCGTACGAAATGGCGCGCCTTCTTTTAGACGTGGGAGAAGAAGTGGCTGGGGTAATCTTACTAGATTCGTCTAACCCTCTAGTACTACATTGGTCTTGGGGAGCCAGGGTTTCCGCGCACATGACCAATTTTCGTCGAGTGGGTATGGATTATCTCTCGGTTCGCGCTAAAGAATTTACCAAACGCGCTTATAGTAATTCTCGACGCGCAATGCAAAATCTTACTACCAGCAATAAAGATTATGAACGCCGCCACGATATTGTAAGCGTCGCTACGCTGGAGGCCGAAAGGCAATATGTTCCTACCGAGCTTAACGTGGATGTGGTTTTACTGAAAAGCGATGCGGCAATTCCGGCAATTGCTGGTATTGGATATCCTCCCCACGAATCGAATGGATGGCGTCCATTAGTAAAAGGCCGGCTAGAGATTGAGCATATTAATTGTTTTCATTTAGATATGATTGCCGAAAAAGTAGCACCAACCACTGGCAGTCTCATGACGAAAGCCCTTTGCTCATTTAGAGAGCGGGTGGAAGCACGTCGCCTGTCTGAGGCTAAGCTGTTGGCGGACGAATGATTTGGCGAAGCCATGGATTCTTTCGGATGTTCTCGGTTTTTGCTGCCCGCAAAAGAAACCTGCCGTTGATGTCAATGGTAATTCGCATTTTGTAGAGGTAGTGAAAGTGACTTCGGCGATCCTGCATGACTGGTGGGTGATTTTTGTTGGAAGTGTTGTAATAAGTGCAGTGGCGATAAATGCCATTTTGTTTGTATGTAGATCGAAGGTTGTGCAAGATTTTTTTAAGCATAATAAATTGCTGAAGTATTCTGTTATGCGGGTTCGTGAATTGTTTCGGGTGATTTTATTTAATAAGCCGCGTACTATTGTTATTCAAGATCGAGATTGGGCGTTTCAATTTCCTATTCAGCTTCCAGTAAAGACATCATTAGGTAAATTGCACATGGATAAATGTGATTGCGGCGGAAACAAGCAGAAAATATTTTTAACTACTGGTGGTCCTATGGCAAATATTGATTTATGGAAAGAGCACCCGCTTGCAATGGACGGATGGATGTGCAAAAGGTGCAATGAGCTCTCCTTTCCTAGAATTCTCACTGGCGATGAAGTGTTTTTTTTAATGAAAGAAGGCGCTAGGCATGCAAACGAAGGTCGATTTAATGAAGCTGAATTGAATTTTCGGCGAGTAGCCAACAGTTGGGTTTTATGGGCGCCAGCTCGTACGCGGCTGGCTATTACTTATTACCAGCGTGCTCGTGCGGAAATGGTTGGCGAGTCGCATCCGATGGCGGTCAAAAAGTTGTATGAAATTGCCGAATCTCAATTGCGTATGGCGCTAGAAGGCGAAGAAGTGGAGTTGAAAGGAACCGTTTGGTATCTTGTTAAAACATTACTCGAGCAAGATGCTGAACATTCTGCCTTATGCGTGATTGATAAGGTAGCCGCACTAGATAGTTTATCAGACGATGAACGTTCCTGGCTTGGTGAATTACGCGAATTTGCGTGCAGTAGAGCTTACATTTTTGAGCGTGGTTTCGAACTCATTGAGCCATATATTGCTCGTGCAAGCATGGATTCTATAGAAGATGAAGCGGAACGAAAAAAAATTCTGTATGGTATTGACGAGCTGAGACGTTATCGCCGGCTGAATTCAGGAGACTGGCAATCGTTATGGTTGATTGGAATAGCATGCAGAGCACTAGGAGATTTATCTAACGAAACGGAAGCATTCAGAGGAGCCTATGAAATTGAATCCAATAGACGCGAGATTCTGCATGAGTATTCATTTGCACTATTAAAGGCTAATGATTACGATAAAGCAGAAATATTAATCCGAAGGGCGTGTGATATTGAACCAAGTAATGTGGAGTCCATTGCTAATCTAGCGGTGGTTTTGTTGCTTCAAAATCGCATTGATGATGCTGAAGAGGCAGCAATGCGTTCACTTGAAATTGATTCCCATGATTCAGTTTCCAGCTATGTAATCAAAGCAATAAGAAAAATTCGAGATGGAGCAAGGACTCCACGAAGCTTTGCAGACTATTATGCTGGATATTGGGAGAATGAAACCTCTCGCTATAAATTTTTATAGAATGGCGAGGCACAAGACAGTGGTTTGTCGAAGGCTGATGCTGGCTATAACTCGGACCAAAAAGGGGTTCGCGGTCGTAAAGTTTGCCCGCATCATGAGTTCAGGTTTCTTGCAAGTCGCTTTGGCTATAGCTGTGTTATCTGCGTTGGTTGGTTGCCCTTCAATCGGCGAATGCTGTTTTTGTTTAGTTGCACCATGTAATTGCAGTACGCGATCAAGCCTGGGTTAGGTTAGTTAGTTTCTTTTCCGTTCCGTTGTCAAACCGTAGTTCATCAAGATAAGAAGCATCACTAGATTTACCCTCGCCATTGTAAAAGTAACTATTCAGCACCCTTATTTCTTGATAACGAAAAGCCGCAAGAAATCCGGTCAGGCCGAGCTTGTCGAGGCCCAAGGCTTCCTTGACTTCATGCCTGCGGCATTGCGCTCGGAAAGACCGTGGTTTTCAATTTTTGGTTACTCGCGAAGTGGTAGTGCTGAATAGTATTATGCCTTGTCAGAGTTGGGTCATGAGCGTAATAATATTCCCTGTGATTGCATCGCGAAAACGCTCTTCGGGGCAAGCAAAAACAGTATTGAGAATTGAGCTGCAATAGTGTATATCCCAAGTAAGTAAATTTGAATCACCATATATAATGGTATTTTCCTTAGCGTTAGTAACTAATATTACTCATGAGAAAAAAATGAAATGGATTAGACGACTTGGTTGGCTTCTCCTAATAAGCTCTCTATTTAGTTGTAGCTTGTTGCTTGACTACGGAGATCCGGAAAAGAACACCTGCACCCCTGAGACTACACAAGAGCATTGCCGTCAAAACTGTAGTTCCGAGTCCTGGGTCGACCAATGTGGTCAGCAGAGTGAGGCATGTGAATGTCCCTCGGTTGATTTGCCTGGCTACCAGCTTGTGGGGAGCGACGAATTCAACGGGACCGAGCTCGATACGTCGAAATGGACTGTCAATGCTGAAGAGTGGGGGAACGCCACAAACTCTGCCTCGGCAGTAAGCGTCGCTGACGGCCTGCTGACTATTACTGCTTATACTGAAGATGGGAAGCATTTCGCCGGACTGGTGGAGTCCTCGGGCGCGGTTCTATTTGGTTTTATCGAGGCGCGGGTTCGTTTTCAGTCGAGTCCGGGCGTTGCGGCGGCATTCTGGCTCCAGTCATACCAAAATGGCGAGCCGGTTGGCGATCCAGCGACCGATGGCGCCGCGATCGCAATCGCTCAACACCTAGCGGTTGATAAAGATGGTAGTGACGCCTACAAAATGGTCGATGTAAGCGTACAGTGGGATGTTTATGGCGATAACGAAAACGAAAAATGGGACGGGTTTTCTGTGATCAGGCCAGAGAGCTTCAATGGGGTTTGGCACACCTGGGCGGTGCTCTGGACTGATAAAGGGTACGAATTCTATATGGATGGCGTGAAGCAGTGGATGACCTCAAATGGACTGTCCAAGCATGAGGAGCATTTGTGCTTTTCTAGCGTGGTGTCGGACTGGACGGGACCGGTTCCTTCTGGTGGCTTCGGGTCCCTCGAGGATAGCACGACCAAGATGGAAGTCGACTGGGTGCGAGTATGGCAGAAACCATAATGGGGAGTGATTTCAGCGTCCTTAGCAGCAAATAATCTCCATAGCGGGTTAAGTTGGCAATTTTCGATCGAGAGTTCGATATCCAATGGCTTCACTTACATGAGCGGCGCCTAGCGTGGAGGAATCATCGAGGTCGGCAATTGTGCGGGCAACCTTGAGAATACGATCGTAGGCGCGGGCACTCATTCCTAGCCTATCGATTACATTCTGTAAAAGACGAGAACCTTCGCTATCGATTTCGCAAAAACGACGAATATGGCGAGGGGTCATTTGCGCATTGCAAAAAACTCCACGCATGCGTTTAAAACGCTCAGTTTGTCGAGACCTAGCTTTTTGCACTCGGTCTCGGATGCACAGAGACGATTCGCCTTCTCTCTGAGGAGAAAGATCATGATAACGAACAGCAGGAACCGTAATGTGTATGTCGATGCGATCGAGTAGGGGGCCGGAAATTTTGGCTCGATAGCGCTGTATTTCATTTGGGTGGCAATGGCAAATTTGCATGGGGTTGCCTGCGTGCCCACAAGGACAAGGGTTCATGGCTGCAACCAGCATTAATCGCGACGGAAAACTAAGAGTTTGCGTGGCGCGAGCAATAGTAACTTTTCCTTCTTCTAGGGGCTGACGTAAAACTTCCAAAACGTTTTTTTTGAATTCCGGGAGCTCATCGAGAAAAAGTACTCCATTGGTGGCCAACGAAACCTCTCCGGGGCGAGGAACTGGGCCACCGCCAATTAACCCGGCGTCGCTGATAGTATGGTGGGGAGAGCGAAAAGGGCGTTCACTAAGTAGGCAACGATCGCCAAGACCAACCGCCGAATAAACTTTAGTAGTTTCCAGTGCTTCTTCAAAACTCATGGCGGGTAGAATAGTGGGCAGTCTTTTGGCGAGCATAGTTTTGCCCGAGCCGGGAGGGCCAATCAGCAATGCATTATGGCCCCCGGCAGCAGCAATGATCATGGCTCGCTTGGCCCCTTCCTGACCGCGCACATCGGTAAAGTCGACTCCTTCTTGCAAAGGGGGAACCTCTTGGTCTGGAGTAAAGCAATAAGGTGCAGGAAATTCGTTTTTAATTAGCGATTCTACCAATTCGCGAAAATGAGTTACTGGGAATACGCTGATTTCTTTTACGATAGAAGCTTCCCGGGCATTTTCCAGGGGAACAAACAGGCCTTTGAATCCATGCTGTCGGCAGGCAATCGCTAATGATAGGGCGCCTCTAATAGGTTTAATACTTCCATCCAAAGCTAGTTCACCGGCAAATAGATGGTTTTTAAGAAGTTCTGGAGAAAGTAAACCAGCGGCAGCCAGTACTCCTAATCCCATTGGTAAATCAAATGCAGTTCCATCTTTGCGAATATCTGCCGGGGCTAGATTGACAGTTATTTTCTTTAAAGGAAGCTCGTAGTCACAGTTTTTTATGGCTGAAAGCACCCGAACCTTACTTTCTTTTACTGCATTGTCCGGCAGACCCACAATTGCGAAAAAGGGCATTCCCATGGCCATGTCAACTTCTACGTCTACAATTACTGCGTCTACTCCCATTAATGCGCCTGAACGCACGGTTGCCAGCATTTTTTCCCCTTACTCTCTTGGTCAAAAGGACAAAAAAAGGCTAATAGCAAACCAAATGCCAAACAAATTTTTCGAGTGAAATAGTTTATATTTGTTTCAAAACGGATGTTCCATTACGAAACAGCTTGTTCCACAAAGAAACGGAGTAAATGCTAATTTTTATTTTTCCTGTTGTTCCAACTCGCGAAGAAATTCTTCCGGAGTGACCAGCCCTTTTTTGGTAAGAATGCGCAAAAGCGCCCAGAGCTTTGATTCTAATTGTTCCAATTTATCAGCGCTATGATTAGCCAAGTGGGCTGCCAAATTACTTTCGTGGTTTGAACTTCTTCTTGTGGCAGGAGAACTAATCGTAGGTGAAGAATAGTAAGGCGTATCATTATGCGCTGCAGGAGAAGCGGCAGTCGAGGGAGCCACAGAAGCTGTTTGACTTAGCGGATTGTGGTTAGAAACCACTTGTTCTGTACCGCCGGGGCGTACGATGACCATGTCATCTTTAGAGTTGGAAAAGGTCTCTATATTACAGCTATGGTAATGGGTTTGAATAGCGGTACGGATTTCCGAAGCAGGTGCGATAAGTGGAATAACGTGGAGGCTCGTACGGAAAGACATTTCCTCAATTGCTGGAAAATCCAATGGGTCGGCCATAGCGACCATAAGGGTCTTTCTGCCTTTGTGGGTAGTAACTGCAAGAGGAAAAAGATCGTGAGCCGCGCAAAAATCGGCGGATATGCATTGTAGAGCATTCGCGTCGATCCGCTTAGGAGGCATGGTAAAAGAAGAGATTCCTAAGCCCTTAGCAATGGCATCACAAAGTTGGGGCTCGGTAATGAATCCTAAAGAAATCAAAGCAGCGCCGAGCCGTTCGCCAGTTTGCCGCTGGTGAAGAAGCCCTCGCTCGAGCTGGTTGGGAGTGATTGCTTCGCGCTCGAGCAGAATTTCTCCCAGACGTTTTCTGGCCATAGCTCTCTCGTGGATTTTTAGAATCAATCCTCAAGGGCATCATAACCGTACCTGGGTTTAGAAGGCGACTTAAAGGATATATCAATTGCAAAACCCGCGGCGACTAGAACAGGGCGAGGGAAAACTAATTGAGTCGGAAATAACTAAACTGCTAGAGGACAACCC
>JBNKEI010000058.1:0-5316 GCA_050288705.1 Myxococcales bacterium | reverse complement strand
ACCATCCGGCGTCGCAGATCTCTGGTAATCCATATTCCGGCTTCGGCTAGCCATTTGCGGAGCGTTTCCCGTCCTACGTGGATGCCATGTAATTCGACAAGCTTTTCAAAGGCCAGCTTGGGTCCAAAGTCAGCATAACGCTCACGAACAATTGCTATAGCTCGCGTCCTAAGCTCCTCAGATAGCCGCCGGTTACTGGGGCGACCACGCTTCTTTGAAATTATGGCAGTCGGTCCTGCTTGCCCATATGCGGTGCATAGGCGCCTGGTTTGTCGCTCAGAAAGATCGAGCATCTCCGCGGCCTTTTTCTGGGTCATCCGGCGCTCGATAACACGCTGTATAATTTCAAGCCGATTAAGCTCTTTTGTGCTCATTGTGACCAGTTCCGTCGTCATTTGTCCATGCTCTCTGGTGATGTTTCATTACGCAGATAGCGGACATCTACTTGGGCGAAACCGGACATTTTCATGTGGGCGCTACATTTATGCTGCTCGTTTAAAGACTTATGAAAAGAGCTCAGCCTGGAACGAACAACGCGATTTCGCGCATGGAGGTCCGGTAGTTGGCAATCCGAGATGAGCGAGAATTTTACGAGCAATAGTTGGCTCTTCAATAAATGCAGTGATTGTTCTGGTATTACCACAATTCGGGCAAACCAACACATCGTTACCAAAACACGTTTTAGGAGCGAAGCCCAATCTAAATAGCGCTTACGAGGATTATCAGCCATCCTAGGAGAAAAATAATGATCATCGGAAAAGGTAAAAGAAGAGTAGGGTTTCAATTCCGAGAGAATGGCAAAAGAGCTAGAAGAGGTTATGTGAGCCAATGTTGCGGACAAATCAGGCGACGAGGATGAAGTCGCACTAATTGTAGGATCGGATGTATTGGACTCGGGGCAAGAAGAAGGAACAATCGAACTTCGCCAGCTCGAATTAGATGCAAAAACACCATAATATTTGACAAGATGGATTTTAGGACGAGGCACCAGGAGTACTAAGCGAGCCATTAATTGCTGACCAGACAAAACCAATTTATACGAACCATTAGGAAGCGGATATTTTAAAGAGTATTCGTAATTACCATCATCCAGCCGTTTCAATCGAGAAATAGCAATGGGTGGTCGAGAACCATATCGGCATAAATGTTCGAGTCCAGGTCTGTCATTTTGATGAACGTGAATGCCTGCTTGTAGCGAAAACCCTTCAATAAAGGCAGACAGACGTGCTTTGTAGCGAGGCCTATCGACAAATCCACTTTCGGAAAACGGCAGTTGTTTTGCTAGAATATCCATTGTGTTTAAATCTTCATTTGTATTATTCTGTGGTCGAAGAAGTTCTCGCTTTTCGAGTAAACAACGAATTCTTCGGACGATACGAGTAGCAATTTTGTAAATATCTTCCTCTCTAGGTGAAACAATGGGTTGAAAAATTACTTTGCTGCTGTCGTCTCTAAGAAATATACCGTCTGGCAAAACTACATGAAGGGGACCTATCCCGGGACCAATATTCTAGGGTCCGATAATTAATAAGCGTTTGCCGTAGCCGCTTAAAAACGCACAAATTCACCTGAGCCGTAGCGCGGCTATGATCAAACGACTAATTGGACTAAGCCGAACTCAGAGCTCGTTTGATTGATCTTGGGCAACAAGCTTTAAGTAAACAAATAAAACTCGATAACCTAAAGAACTTATTTAATTTTGTTGACGTTACTGAATACCTGACCTAGAAAGTACAGGAAAGTTACGTTGATAATCCATACCGTGAAAACAGGGGGATTATGTGTTAGGATTGCGTTTACTATATTTTTCTATTGGCGTTATCGTGATTTTGCTAATTGGTTGTGCTTTCATTCTCCCGGGATGCCTGAAACTTCCATATAGTTGTTCTAATAGTAGCGACTGCCCGGAAGAATCATATTGCGATAAAGAGGTTTGTGTTAAACGAGAGGGACCTGTCGAACCCGGCTGGAAAATGGATACATTTACCGCCGAAACCAGAACAACCGGAAATGCCAAGATTGAGTTTCAAATCTCCGTAGGAAACAAACCAGACCTGCAACCAGAGGGACCATGGCGTTCAATAGGGGAAATGCGAAAGCTTGGATCACGAGAAGGTCGCTATCTGGCGATGCGAGCGCGACTGGTGTCAGATGGTCGGTCCAAGGCCACGCTAGGCCGCATCACAGTCCAGGGAACAAACGGCCAAGCTGAATGGTTGGCCGCCGGACGCTCAGCGCGCATCCTGAACATACCTAGCGGTCTGGAAATGGTAAACGGTGCGCTAACGCTGCAACGGGCAGAGCTCGCCACGGAGGACACCGAGCTCATTACGGATCAGTTTGACGATGGGTCTATTGATGACACTCTATGGATCCCGAACATTACCAACACCGCTCAATTGGGTGAACAGGGCGGCGCATTGTGGATACGAACAAACGAAGGTATTGACACAATATCATCGGAAATGACACTAGACCCGCTGCTTAGAGGAGATTTCCAGGTTGATTTCAACCAAAACCTGGAACAATGGCCAGCTGGCGATCTCTCTCGCCCAGCTAAAATCGAAATTGCTGTTTCCACCGATGATAACCACACCTGCATAATTCGACATACAAATATTGACTCCCCAACCATCGAATACTTCGAGCGATGGAGACCACTAAGTAAACAGACAGAACCAGCAGGTTATGTACCATTTCGCCTGACCAGAGAAGAATCGGTGGTGACGGCATTGATAAAACTGGACGGGAAAACCTGGACCAGCATGGGAAAGTGTACTCTCGGGACTGTAGACGCCACCCTAAAATTTAGCGTGAGCCCGGGCTACAAAAAAAATGTGAACAACCCCGGAGTAATAGCAGTGAGCTGGGATGATTTTAAGGCCGCTACCGATGCCATAGTTGGCTACGACCAGTCGAGCCCAGAGATCGAGTTTGAGACCGAAGATGCACTTCTTCCGCGAGTAAAAATGACGCCAGAGTCGTTCGTCTATGTGAACGAAGTGACTGTCTCGCTCGCCGCAACATCAGAAGCGAGCAACATCTACTACACTTTGGATGGCTCAGACCCCGCAAATTCTCCCACCCGCGAGGTGTATAACCAGCCACTGGTGTTACAAAAGACCACGCAGTTGCAGGCCGCGGCCGACACCCTCGCCGGAGAAATGGGACCGATCACGTCGCACCAATACTACGTGGGAACTGCTCTGGCACATGCCCCGCTAGACAATACCGAAGCCGATTCGGAAGTAGCGGAGACAATTAACGGATGGAATGGAACTCAAAAAAAGTACGTGGAACGCGGTGTGCCTGATGCAGCTGATGTAGCTGGCAAAGCAGTCCGCACCTACGGAAACGGCGGTTACCTCGAATTGCCTGATTCAACGAAGTTTGAATCAACTGCATACCAAGTCAATTCTGGAGCAGTAGCTATTTGGTTCAAGACTAGCCACCTCGACAGTCGCGCAAGTATCCTGAGCAAAGACTCCCAGAACTGCGACGACGGAGGACATTTGAGTGCCTCACTAGTACACGGCGAGATCCGCATCCGCATCCAAAACACAGAAGAATCATTCTTTATTAATACCCTAGCGGCCCCCCTTCACGCCGATAGATGGCATCGCTTGACGGTAATCTTTGGCCAACCGCAACTCACGCTTATGCTTTGGGACGAAGACAAAAAGCTGGTCGGGTCATGGAGCAACCCCTACCCTGGCGGACTGGGCAAGCAATATAAAGACGATACAGAATTCCCCGGCAATGAAGAACCCTTTGCCTTGGGGGCGAACACGTCCTTGAGCGGCGACAAGACAACATTTCCGACCGGTGGATTCTTTGCTGGCGAGCTAGATGATTTCTTTTTTATATCTCTGGAGTAAGCCGATAAGTATGGGGATAGAGGGAATGAAGCAGCTGGTCGCCACCATACGTGGTAGCCATGCTGTCAATAACCGAAAAAGATTGCCAGCTTGACCCTAAAAGAAAAAAGCGAGCGGGTCTAGAGACCACGCAAGAGGGGCCAGCCATTATTGGGGATGAACCAGAGGCTCGGTGGGTCGCTGAGCAATTGGAAAAGAATAGTGAAGAGCTCGCCACAATTACGCATACAAGTGATGAGAGTATTGTCGCCTATTTTTTTGAACCGACCAGGATATAGTAGAAACCTCCGTGGACTTCTTTATATAAAATCTCGTTACATTGTTGGCTCAAATATTCTCGAACCGGTCGGCCCAATTCAACCCCGCCGAAGACGATACCCGTTTTTCGCCAAAGGGAATTAAACATTTTGTATTTGTTTCTTGATGATTCTTTAAACCCGATAAAACCAATTTTTCCCTCTGGGCGAATGGCATTGACCATCATGTCGATCGTTTCGCGCCAGGGAGGTATTATATCAATGGCAAAAGTGCATAGTGCGGCGTCAAAAGGTTCTTCTGGCTTGTACGCTGCACAGTCTGCTTCAACGAGTTTAACGTTTTCCCAACCTCGATTTCGTACCATTTTTTGAGCCAAAGCCAACGATTTTCCTGACTGATCGATACCAGCAAGCAGTCCTTTGGCGTCAAGGGACTTCTGAAGAAGCTCAAAATTGAGACCGGTTCCGCAGGCTACGTCGAGAACTCGAGAGGAGACACCTAAACCAAGCGTCTCGATAAGTTGAGCCCGATAGGGAGAATTAGCAGTAGCTCGCCCTATCCAGCTATCAAGCTCCCAGAATCCAGGGATGGAGGAAAAAAGGTTATACATTTTTCGAATAGTAGAATTATTCATTATGTCTATTCCTCCCATTAAGCTGTATTCGTACAGCATATTTATCCTACGGTAGAGTGAGGTTGCAAGTGATCATCAGCCAGAGTGTGCTTATTGTATGGTGTCGAGTAGTTGCAAAAATGGGAATAGATCTCAAGAACATCAGCTTACACCTACCTGTCGACCGAGAGGTCCTGCAACGTCGGGTTCTTGATGTTGGCACACTGTTTCTCAATTGTGAGTAATTCCTTCAAGCAGCGGTTGGTGGCTTGGATCAGGTCCGTGGACTCAAGACGCTTTTGGAGATCGCCGAGACCATCTGAGTCTTGATTTATGTAGTAGCTCATGCGATGAACCAATATTATAAATCCCATGTTGGGAAGACTATCGCATTGCTCGCCAATAATTCCGGTGTAGATCCCAACTTACCTCAACCTACTTCGCCGGGTAGTGGAAGGCTTCTTTCCGAAACCCCAGCTAATGATAGCTTTCGACTGGTTGGATAAGAACACGCTTGCTAAGCTGGAAAAGGCTGGTATCAAAAACACTGAACAGCTTTATCTAGCT
>JBNKEI010000057.1:0-13063 GCA_050288705.1 Myxococcales bacterium | reverse complement strand
AGCTAGATAAAGCTGTTCAGTGTTTTTGATACCAGCCTTTTCCAGCTTAGCAAGCGTGTTCTTATCCAACCAGTCGAAAGCTATCATTAGCTGGGGTTTCGGAAAGAAGCCTTCCACTACCCGGCGAAGTAGGTTGAGGTAGTTGGGATCTACACCGGAATTATTGGCGAGCAATGCGATAGTCTTAGCGTTTTTTAGTCTGGATCTAAGCTCTCGAATCGACTTGCATCCGGCTCGCTCTAATGCCGCAAAATTGTGAGTAATTCCTTCAAGCAGCGGTTGGTGGCTTGGTATCAGGTCCGTGGACTCAAGACGCTTTTGGAGATCGCCGAGACCATCTGAGTCTTGATTTATGTAGTAGCTCATGCGATGAACCAATATTATTAATCCCATGTTGGGACTGAATTGGTAGTGCCAAATACCTCTACTTCGAATACCTCCGAACGCTCAGAACTACAACACTCTTTATGGATAAGCGCCCCAACCTCGCCACCTTTTGCGGGATTTGGCCCGCTGGATCCTTCTGACATGCCAGCGCAATAGTCCAGAACCTATCAGCATGCCCTCCACGAGCACTGCGTTCTGCGTCAAAGCTTACCTTGCCTGATGGCAGTACACGCCGTTTGACCGAGGGAATTTGTCCAACGAGATCGCGGTCCCGCGGAAGCGCGATGTCTCGTCGCTGTAGAAGGATTTTCGAATACCATGCTTGTACGGCCTCCTCTGAAAACCAGAGCGTGATATTGCCTCTCCGCACAAGAGCCTTGTCGTAGCTCGCCCAGTCGATGGGGTCCGATGCTTTGCGACGTTGACGTTTGGGGGGTCGTTTGAATTGTTGGCATAGTCATAAGTGTGACATTTTGCCAAAAGTTCGCCGTCTTCCCAAGCATTCATGCAACAACGCAGATGCCCGGCCTGTTCTTGTGCCTGTTGCGAATGAAAGGCGTGTGGTGGTGCGACCAGGCGATGCTGGTCAGAAAGGAATGCAACGCGATGAATGCATGAAATTCTGAGAAGCTGTTCAGTGGGAGGAAGGGCCCACTCGGTCAAAGCTGAGCCCAGCAGGCCGGTAGCGAGCCTTGCGATGGCCACTGCAAAGTGGCGGTCGATGCGTAGGTACGCGAGCAAATGGGCCGTAGTTAATAAAGCCTCGAAATAACCGTTCCCAGAAAGCCGAGATGGTCACACCCATTGAAGGCAGAACGCTTGGCCGCCGATAAGTAAAGGGCGAGGAGGCAAGAAACTGGCGGGGTCATGGAATACGGCACGTAAGCCAAGGACAGCCCAGTAACCCGGGAGACCCGCAGTGTTCCTCAAGAGAGCGGTCAAGCGGGAACCGCATAAGAAATCCCGACGATTCGAGTTAGACAGGAAGCAAAGCGCGGTTGAGGCGTGCTATCCAGGCAATCCAGGAATTTTGTTGGCGCTACCGACATAATCCGGTGGAGGAACAGCATAAACGACTGCGTACGAGGCTCAAAGGACACTATAATTACTTCGGTGTTAATGGAAACCATGCCTCAATAAGTAAAGTAAATGATGCTGCAGAAAGGGCATGGTATAAATGGTTAAATCGGCGTAGTCAAAGAGCACGGATTAGCTGGAAACGCTTCAAATTAATACTAAAACGTTTCGTGTTACCAAAACCAAGAATTGTAGTGAAAATATGGGTCTGAGCTAGCCGAAACCATCTTGGCGGAAGAGCCGTATGGTGGAAACCTCCTAGTACGGTTCTGGAGAGCCCCGGGAATATATTCAATAAAGCCTCGTTCCGGAAGAGTAAGAAGTTTAATGCGCATTCCCTCCGAAAATCTCGCTTTAAGCCAATTTAGTTTTCGCTGATAACTTTCTGACTTTTTCTTGCTCATAAAACAGAAAAAGCCGCATTTATCAATATTAGCCGAAGTAACATCGATGATTTGGGGGAGAGACTCTGTCTTGAATTTTTGAGACATTGGCTGGCTCGTGGTTCATCATGAATGAAAATTAAAACATTACGTTACTCCAAGGACGAAATTGTAACCCCAGGTGTCAATCCGCGCATGAGCTGACCGGCTGACAGCCGTTTCTAGGATAATCAGTCGCTATTGAAAAGGGCGTCAAGTGAAGCGGCGACTGGTGCACGAAGTGCCATAAGTCGTTCCCGTGATTGGTGGCCAGAGGGAATCAACACGCAAGGTGCTCCGAGAGCGATAGCGACTTCATGATCGTGATCAGTATCGCCTACAAAGAGAACCTGCCGAGGATTTAGAGAAAGTTGGGCGAGCAAGCGGCGTCCCTGCTCAAGCTTGCTGCCTGCATAGCAATCGTCAAGTCCGAGACAGAATGTAAAACAGCTGTCGAGTCCCAGTCGAGTGACTTGCGCGCTAAGCCTGTTTTGCTCGCTGGCTGAGAGTACGCTGCAGGAGATCTTCTTCTCGGCAAGCAGCGCTAGTGCTTTGCGAGTCCCGGATTGAAGATAGCATTCGTGCTGGCGGCTTTGATAAAGCTCGATAAACTTGGCGCCTATCACTTCAAAAGAATCGCGGGAAAAGTCGAAGCCTAGGCGGCGGTAATAAGCGTTTACTGGAAAGCCAAAAAGCGATGCGTACCGCGTGTTGGTTAGAGGCGCGAGCTGATACTCTGCGAGCAGTTGATTCATCGCCTCGACGCATAGCCAGGCATCGTTGAGAAGGGTGCCGTTCCAATCCCAAATAACATGGCAAATGGATTCGACTGAAAAAGACTCTGTAATCGCCAAGTGATGAGAAAAATCGCCATCATTTATGTCTGCAAGTTGGATAGCGCCTCCAGTATCCCTTATTGCCATTTACTTACCTCAAAATCCCTACTCCAGCACTATCACTCCCTTTTGTTGATTTCTCGCAGTTTTGCTTTGAATCGAGACACAATTGTTTCAGTAATATGAAAAGGTTTGTCGTGTGGTTGGGCAATATGCCGTGTCGAGACAATCCTAATAACTGTGGTTTTCGGGTTAAAAAAAGCTGCGAATGCCCAAACCAAAAGGGAGTGCTAGAAACTTGTCGTTGCGACGATTGGATATATCCATCATGAAATTAATCTTCATCCCAACATCAATACCAACGTGCTCATTAAGCGGAATCAAGATTGCCAAAGGAATGCTAAGGTTGAGAATTTGTGTACTACCTTCACTTGAACCAAGAGTCGACAACACGCCAGCAGCTAAACCTGCATGCGGTACCATTGACATTTCAGCAGGAATGAAATAATCGACGAATACACCAATGCTACCTCGACCAGACGTATTTCTATAAAGACTGCCAGTGTACGTTAGAAATTCTACATAACCACCAACTTCTAAATTATCGACAACAAAATAACCAAATGTAGGAGCAAGCGTAAAAACCGTACCGCTTATTCTATCTCCATCCTCAGGTAGTATCATTTGATGTTCGAAAGACACTGTTCCACCAAGCTCTCTGGTTCCTGCATCAAATTTAAGTTCAGCAGCCATAGATGCGCCAGCATAAAGAACTACCACCAATGCTGCCAATGTTTGCACAAACCGCATACAACACACTCCTTAGCCATGCTTACTCTTTACATTAAAGGGCAAGATTTTATTAATTTTTTGGACAATATCTTGATATTTAATGCAAGTCAATTAATAAAATTCGATTTTTTACGCATTATGCGCCAAACAGCGTAACTATTCAGTGACAGCTAGCCTTACAAAACTAGTTCGTCTGATAATCCTCTCTCCTTGTGAGAGAGAGATTCTATGAAAGCCGTCTGAATAAAGCGATCCTTCGGTTTTCAACCAAGAAATCAAAAGGAGCGACGAGATGACCCAGACGGCCGAAACAAAGACAAACGCAGGCGAGCTACTTATGGCGATAAATCAGTGCAAGCAAATGGGAGAGATTCTGTTAAGAATCGTGTTTCTTCAGAGCATTGCGTATTAACAGTAGATAGCCATCAAATTGTTATACTTTTTGCTTATCCTAAGAGTGACTTAATGGAGAAATACAATGAAAAGCAAACTCATTGTTTCAAAGAAATAAAATTGTTCAAGAGAAGGCCATTTTCCATGCAGTTGAAGAATACGGCGAAACCCGCTGCATAGTTTTAGCGGTACCGTAAAGAAAAACACAACTAACAATCAGAGCAACTAGGGGATTCATATGCAATCAATAAAACCTGCCGACGTACGCCCGTTGATCGAGGTAATGAATACAATACCGATTCTGGTCCTGCAAATAGCAATGCCGAGGCGCTATCATTGACCGTCAAATAGGGGATAGAGGGGATGAAGCGGCTGGTCGCCACCATTACGTGGTAGCCATGCTGGCAATAACCGAAAAAGATTGCCAGCTTGACCTAAAAAAGCGGGTCTAGAGACCACGCAAGAGGGGCCAGCCATGGAATGCATAGGAATCGATATTCATAAGAGGAAGAGCCAAGTTTGTATCATCACTGAGAGTGGAGAAATAACTGAGAAAAGAGTAAACAGCGATCGTCAAGATCTCGGTGAAGGATAGTTGGCTCTTCAAATGCAATGATTGTTCTGTACCTTAAGCGTTGGCAGTTGCCTCGCTCTCAAAGTCTTTCTGAAGTTATAGCTGCTCAGTCACATAACCAGTGAGAGTGAAAGCCTGGGAAGCAACATATCAGCTTAATGGTTCATCGTTTGCGATGACATCGGGGCGGACAGGTGTCGTTTAGATGCTTCAGGACAAAGGGCGGCTGTTGCATTTCGAAATCCGTGATGGCGGCATACAGACCGTTGTCTTTTTCCGAAAACCTGATCATCTGCGCGTATCCTGGTTGATCGACAACGGCGAGGAGATTGGGATGTCCAGTGACGGCGAGAAGCTCCATTCTACCGTAAGGGCCCTTGATAAATAACTTGCGACCCCATTGTAGGATTTCGATGTTCTGCTCGTAGCGTCCTTTTACCTGTTCCATTAGCTCTTGTGGCACTGGTTCTGTCATGTCCAATAGGGAGTCGTACAATAGCCGTTCCGATTGTTCCTGTTCCAGTAATATCTTGTATCCTGCATGGGGCAGCTCGTAGAGTAGCTCCTCAAGATACAAGTAGGCAGCGCTGGTCAGAAACTGGCCCATTTGCCGATTCGTAAGAAAGACCAGTGCCCAACCGTCCTTCTTTGCCATGTAGATTTTGCTGCCGAAGCCATAGGTGGTCCCGCCATGGGTGATCAAGCTTCCCCATGGTCTGGTTGCCACATTCCACCCCAACGCTGCCGTCTTGGTGTCGCTGATTGAAATGCGAGGAGTATGGGTGTCCAGAAGTGAAGCGGCAGATGCCACTTGTTGTCCTTTGGGACCTAAGCCATTGTTCATCTGCATTTGTACGTAGCGGGCCATGTCATCGATGGAGGACCAGATCGCGCCCGCAGGAGCGATGGAGGTGAATGCGCGCTCAAATGTAAGGGGGATTGGCGTGACAGAACCAACCTTGGAGTTGTAGGAACTGGGCCAGGCATGGTTTCTGTCAAAAGCGACCTGATGGAAATGCATGGTGGTTCGCGGCATTCCCACCGCATTGAAAACCCGTTTTTGCATCAGCGCCTGATACTTTCTTGAGAGAGAATGGCTCGTTTGCTTTGCTCCTGCAGACAATGCGCCGATATATCCCGCCAAGGCAAACATCTGATTGTTGTAGTGATAAGCCGTGTGAGGTGGGTCTATGACCGGGAGTGTCATAGCGGTCGCAACCGTGTTGAGCGGGCCCAGCGCTGTATGTGCCAGAGAAACATCGAGTTCCGCGACACCAGTCATGTGGCTGAGCAGATCCGCCAGCTCAATCGTTGGAGCAGCATTGGGCGAATTCATCGAAAATCCTGGCCAAAGATTCTCAACCTTATCGTCAAAGGCCAGCACGCCATCGTCCACTAAAGTCGCCAACATGGTGGCTGTCATCGATTTCGTCAGCGAGCCGATGGCAAAGCGGGTATTCTTATTCACCGGTCTCTTGTCCATGATGCCCCTGGTACCAAACGTCTCGATGTAAACTGGTAAACCGTCCTGCAAAACAGCAACCGCTGCGCCGGAGACGTCGAAGTCCTGCATCGCCGTTTCGATGAAATCCCCGAAAGCTTCGAGATCCGAGGATGTAAGTGTTTTTGTTTGTGCAGTGCCTTGCGCTGAGCAAAGTAAAATAGCTATCACGAGAAACATTGAAATAAGGTGTCTCGACCACAACTGACTGCCAACAAATTTGGACAGCGTACATCGAATCATTTGAATCCGATAATGAGCCCGTGTTTCATGCATAACCATCCTCCTTGTTTTTAGGAACAATATTCCCTTTAGCCTGGCAATTCCAAGAAAACATTAAAAAAGTCCTCGGAACTCGCGGAAAATAAGTGCCGCATTTGTGGATAGGAAAAAAAGCGGAAAATGTGAAATCTGTCTAGTATCGAAAGTCAGTCAAAAACCACAATGAGACCAAATTTTAGGGGTAAGTTGTTGCGTAAAAGGAGAGAAACAAAGAGAAAAATAATCGGGATCATCGAAAAAGGTAAAAGAAGAGTAGGGTTTCAATTCCGAGAGAATGGCAAAAGAGCTAGAAGCGGTTCGGACGCCTAATTCAGAGCAAAGCACCTAGCAATCGGAGCTCGTTACGCAGAAACTAAAAACTTACCGAAGCCACTATCCCTTGAACCTGAGGGGTTAGAATAGGCGTAATTTCCCAAGCCGACAGGTCATTCATGGGTCGCTCTCTGGTTTCATGCGCGGGATAATGTGACATAAATGGCTTGGGCCGGTTTAGGTACCAAAGCACTGCTCCGGTAGCTACCGCAGCTCCTCCGATAATATAGGTGGCAACTGCTGCCTTTTGCAGTTTTTCTCCACGGTTAGCTTTGTCATGGTATTCTTGCTTTTCTTGTGGTGCACATTTGTTATTACGGCACTCGCCATTCAGGTAATCGTTATAGGAATTTAGATTACTGCGGCCAACAAGATGAAGTATCCCTCCGGTTAAAGCTACTATCGCTCCCCCGCCCATTACTAGGTAAGGCATTTTTGGTGACCAGCGACGGCGATATTCGGTCATTTCCTCGGTAGTCTTTAATCCAATTGAAAAGTGGGTATGAGGGGTATCTCATATCAACTAGTGATTCCAATTCCCACATAGTGGGTAATCGCCAATTACTACAGCCTGCCAATTTTAAAGAACGGCAATAATCTATGGCTCCCTGCCAGGAATAGTACTTATTATCATCCTCTCGTTGCCAAACTAAGTCACTGTGTGAATCTACCACTATGCTTTCTGACATTCTAAATTCGGAAAATCTGTCTATTTCATAATTTATTTCACTGCTAGCCTGAGCACAATTGCACATATTAATACCAACAATGCAGAACTCCGGAATATCTTTTACGTCGCATTGCTCTGCATTAACAGGTCCATTAATTATTCCATCTCCGCAAAATGGACCTTCAATTGTGTATTTCTGAGTGCAGTCAGAATTGCTATATTCACATTTTCCGTTGTATCTATCGCAGGTTGTATTTTCTAAGTTGTCGCCGCCATCAAAAACTTCCTGTTTGTCTGTTTTTCCGTCACCACAAACCGGTCCATGCAATATTTTTAATTGACATGTATCTTTTGCACAGACGGAACAGTTTTTCGTCCCATAAGGACAGCTTGTAGCATTGGTATTTTCCTCTCCATTATCGCACTGTTCGCCAGCCATGTTGTCGATATGTCCATCCCCGCAGAACGGGCCTTTAATTGTATATTTTTTTGTGCAGTCAGCATTACTGTATTCACATTCTCCGTTGTATCTATCGCAGGTTGTATTTTCTAAGTTGTCGCCGTCATCAAAAACTTCCTGAGGTTTGTCTGTTTTCCCGTCACCACAAACCGGTCCATGCAATATTTTTAATTGACATGTGTTTTTTGTGCAAATAATACAGTCTTTTGTGCCATAAGGGCAGCTTATTACATCTGAATTTTCATCCCCATTGTCACATTGTTCAGGAGGCTCCGCCATTTTGTTGATATATCTATCCCCACAAAAGCTTTTCTTACATTCGCTCGTGCAAGTTGCGGTATCTGTTTTAGGAGTCCCAGGATCACACTCCTCACCAGCAGCCTCATTCACAATATTATCGCCGCATTGGCGATTAGTACAGTCTGCATTACATGTATCTGAGCCTAATGGACCATGGTCGCATTCCTCGCCGGCAGCTAGATTGACTTTCCCGTCCCCGCATTTTCTTTCCGTGCAATCATCATCGCAGGTTTCAGTTTCTTTTCCATCATCACATTGTTCATAAGCATCAATTACGCCATTAAGGCAGTTCTCCAACTTCCCCTCGGAACTGCACCCATCGCCATTCTCCAAATTCCCGTCGTCACAAACCTCGCCAGCCGCGCTATTAATTTTTCCATCTCCGTACTGGAATAACGTGCAATCACTATTGCAATTCTCAGACTCCCCTCCATCGTCACACTGTTCTCCAGCAGCCTGGTTAAGGTTTTCATCGCCACATTTGCTAATTGTGCAATCAGAATTACATTCTGCAGTTTCTTCACCAAACTTGTCGCATTGTTCCCCGGCAAGCTGATTAACAACGCCATCGCCGCATTTTGGTTTTTTGCAGTTAATGTTGCAGTCCACGGTTTCTATCCCGCCAGCATCGCAATCTTCCCCGACTACCACTTCTCCATCTCCACATCCCTGAGGAATACAAACCGGCGCTCCACTAGGAGAACAGGCCATGTCCGCCGGACAGATAATTCCTGGACACTCTAGTCTGTCTGCGTTAATGCAGCTTTGGGTAACAACGAGGAATAGCCCTGCTAGCGCAGTCAGTTCGACTTTTGGAAACAGCTTTATTATCTGTCCCTGGATCATTGGAGTTCCCCTTCGATGATCGGTGCTCCACCAATTTGTTGCTGCTGCCGTTTGATGCGCTCGATTTCCTTTTTGCGCAGCCTAATTCGTTCTTGCTCTGCCTTAGTTGCTGCTTCCCGTGCTCTACTTGCTTCTTGTTCCTTTCTTCGAGCTTGTTGCCGGGCAGCCTTTTCCTTTTTCAGCGCATTCTGGGCGTTTTGCGCTGCAGTCTTCGCCATTTGCGCTGCAGCTTCCGCCCTTTTTTGTTCCTCTTTGGCTAGCCTAGCTGCTTGCGCTCTCTCTTGTTCTTTTCGCTGGGCTTCTTCCAGGGATTTCAACGCGTTAGCTTCGGCTATACGCGCTAGGGCTGCCTGCTGATTTGCTTCCTTTTGTGCCTGCCTTACTATTACAGTTACCCCGGCCAGGACAGTGGCTAGCACACTAAGAAACCCTATAATCGCTACGATTAGTATACTTTTTCTACGCGCAGCACGGCTAGCCTGGGTAAAAACCGCTTCTAAGTATTCATTTTCTAATTTAGAAAATTCACCCTGAAACCTGTTTTGAAATTTTCTGGCTTCACTTACTAAATCGCCTTGCCAAAGCAAATTCTTATCTTTATTTTTGGCCTTCCATTGTTTGGAAACAGTACGCAGTTGCTGCAAAAGAAATGAATCTTCGCCAGTTTCCTCCAGCCATCTTTTAAGCTGAGGCCAATTTTCTATAAGCGATTCATGAACCAATTCTACTGTTGATCCGCTGGCGCCTTCTTGCACTATCAAAAGCCGTGCTTGCACCAGTTTCTCTACTAAATGTTCTAATTCGGCTCTTCCCTGGGAAATCGCTTGTATTTCTTTAAGAGAAACTACCGCGCGAGTCTTTTCCGGAGTAACCAATCGTAAAAACAAAATCCGCGCCCGGTCGCGTAGCACTGGAGCCAAGGTTTCCAATACTCTATCGGCATATTGTGCTAATGCTCCGGAAATACCCCCCCAGTTCCTGGTAGCTTTGCATAGTCACTAGCTTACGATTCCGGTCACGGCCTTCCCATAACTGCATGGCCACAAATTGTAATAGTGGCAAAGCGCCCGGAGTATTTCTTAAATACTCTAGCATTTCATTAATTATGGTATCATTTTCAAAAGAATAACCCGCCATTTCCAAAGGCTTTACCAGCGCGTCTTCCAGACCTTTTCCCTGAGGAGAACGTAAGAAAAACAACCCCTGTTCCCATTCTTTAGAAGAATGTTGCTCTTGGAAAATACGGTCCACAAAATCAGAACGTACCGAAATTATTACCCGAATTGGCGAACTAGCATGGTCGGCAATTCCTCCCAAACAACTCAAAAAATATTCTCTTTCCCTCACCTCTTTGGTGAGAGTATATAGCTCTTCAAATTGATCAATAAATACTAGAAGTCGTTTTTTACCAAATTTTGCTTTATTTCTTAATATCGCGCCCGCCCACCCAGGTTCGGTGCGCATTTTGTTCACTATTTCCTTTTCCAATACTTCCGATTCTGGCTCTCCCATGCATCGTGCCAGGGCAAGAAGAGGATTACTTCCCGGACGGAAAACAATACTCTCCCAGTAATCGGCTCTTTTGAGGGCTGGTATAAGTCCGGCGCGCACAAAAGACGATTTTCCCACTCCTGACGGCCCCACCACTATCACTAAAGGCTGGTTTGACAGGCGGATTAATAAGGCCTCAACTTCTAAGGAGCGGCCATAAAATTTATTATGATCATCTTCCTGGAAGGCATACAATCCGCTATACGGGCATTGGTCGCTCTGGAAATTAGCCAAATGTCCAGGCAAAAGTGGCTCTAAAGCTTGAAGCAAAGCTTTGGCATTGGGAATACGCTCTTCCAGGCGTTTTTTTAAACACCAATCAACCACTCGCGCTAATTCCTCAGGTACATGCGGCGCTAAAGAGCGCAAAGAAGGCATTGGCTGGTCCAGCAGAGAGACCACTTGCAATTGCATGCCGTGCAAATGATGAAGAGGATGCCTACCAGAAAGCATACGAAACATAATGATGCCGCAAGCCCATAAATCAGCGCGAAAATCGATATTTTCATTGGTTTCCCATTGTTCAGGGGCCATATGGGTAAGCGTACCAATCAAACTGCCTTTTTGGGTGAGATTAGAATTTTCTAGGGAAACATCATTGGGAATGGAATTAAATATAGGAGCGACTCGCTCAATGGTAAGAAAATCTGGTTGTACTACCTTAGCAATTCCAAAATCCAGTACCTTAATGGTTCCCGATTCAGTAATAATAATGTTATCTGGCTTGAGATCGCGATGCACAATATTGTGTTCGTGAGCGCAGATTATAGCTCTAACCACCGGCGCCAGTAGCTCAACTGCACGCACAGGGGGCATGGGTTTGGTTTCTGGATAGCTATCTAATACCTTTTTAAGGGTATTTCCGGCTAGGTATTCCAAAACTAAATAAGGAACGCCTTCATATTCGTCTGCTTCGTAAAGGGTAACAATATTTTCATGACCACTACATTTAGCAATGGCCCGGGCTTCTCCAACAAATCTCTGCGATAGGTCTTCTCCTTCTAAATGCAAAAACTTAATTGCCACTAAACGAGCCAATTTGGAATCACGAGCGAGAAACACTTGGCCCATCCCACCGCCGCCTAGCTCTCGAATCAACTCGTAATGGCGCAGGTAGGTGCCCACTGCCGGCATTAGTAAGTCAGAGTTTTCCTGGGCGCCGTGTGGCAAATAGTTTGCCGAGAACTTGGGGCTCATTTTTTTCTCGCTCTAAATTTTTAAAGCTGGTGAATTAACAGAATTTTCTCCCCCTTGTTAGCAGTGAAAGCGATTGTAAATATACTGGAGTAACCCAAGGTATGCAATGTAAATGACACTTTGAATGCAAAGATTAGTTCAATATGTTAAATATATAACAGATTGATTTAAATCGCCGCTTTTCATGCAGATCACGCATATTCAAACAATTATTTTTGACAACGGATTTTCCATACCCATAATCTTCTTGTTCTTTCGAACCATTGATTCCAGTTTGCCAATATCACAGTCGATCGCATCCAAAGGACATGTAACCACACAGTGATAGCAATGCAGGCATCTACACTCATTGAAACCGACTTTATCGTCAATGCTAATCGCCTTGACAGGGCACTCTCTTGCACATCTGCCGCACTGTATACATTTGTCATCATTGATACTCATCGGCAGATTCCTGCGTTTTCCAATACTATGTGCAAGGGGGTAAATCAGTCTGGTCCGAACTTTTTCCGGCTTGAATTGATTTCTCAGTTCTAAAGCATCCAAGGGTACGAATGCCTTGGCGCAAAGTTCATGTACGAAGGTATCAATCATCTCCTCGGACTTACTGGTAAGAAAATCTGCTTCCTGGTAAAAATGTGGCGCACAAAGCTTCAAGGCGCCGGAAATACCAATGCGATTGCGCTGCATGATTTTTGCATAATTAACCAAACTCATCCCTGAGGTGATCCCAGCGTAGGTGAGAAACAGAAATGAACTCTTATTCTTAAGATCTTCCAGTGGCATCTCCAGAAGTTCCGTTATCGGCGACAAAAGGTCCATATGAAAAATTGGACTCCCTACACCTATGACTTCACACCTTTTCGCTTTCTTTGCCAGCGTTGATTTCCACTTATCCGGCTCAAGCTTTCCCAGATCAATTGCCTCAACCTGATTTTCCTTGATTTCTAATTGTCTCTGAATTCTTTGCGCAGTTTTTCGTGTATTGCCTCCTGTAGAAACAAATAATAAAAGAATATTCATCTTGTTCTCCTTAGGGGATAGGGGATAGAGGAAAAAATCAAAGCGGAAAATGTGAAATCTGTCTAGTATCGAAAGTCAGTCAAAGGCCACAATGAGACCAAAATTTAGGGGTAAGTTGTTGCGTAAAAGGGGAGAAACAAGGCAAGGAGACAAACCTGTACTATTATGGCAGCCAAAGTTGTCAAAAGATGGAGAAGATAAGGCAAGAGACGATAAGGCAAGAGACGAAACTCACCAAGGGGGCCAATGTTTTCATGAAACTCAACGATTATATAAAATCAGTCTCCCGTCCGCCGGTTTATACACCCGGTACAACGACCATGTGGGATGACGGGTATATCTCCAGACAATTGCTGGCCGTCCATCTGAACCCGGATATTGATCTTGCGAGCAGAAAACCGGCGACGATTCTCTCCACTATCGAGTGGCTGGAAAAAGCT
>JBNKEI010000056.1:0-6075 GCA_050288705.1 Myxococcales bacterium | reverse complement strand
CTCTTGCTCGCTTGTCATTGGGTCTCCTTCTTGGGTGACCCATGACACTACTCCGCTGGTTTTTACCTTTCATGCAGGCTTGCCGAAAAGACACTTTTAAACGCGCACGTATTATAAAGCCGTATAAGCATTTTTTAATTCGCCGGTTAAACCATCCCGAGTTACCCGAATGGAATATACACCTGCCGATATTCCCGCGGGAACAGAAATTTCTAAGTGAAATGGATCTATGAGAGATGCAGAGGAAGGAGTAACAATTGATGAATTTTCAGATACTAATTGAACATTAACCTGGCCGCTAATACATTTGCCATACAATACCATCTTTACTAGATCGCCACTAGATCCTGAATTCGGAGTAACCGAAGCAAGGGAAGGAGGCTCGTCTGCACACGGGCTCGAGCCAGTATCCTCTGACTCTTCGGCTCCACCATCTTCTGCATCGCCATCATCATCGCCCGAATCTTCGTCGTTACCTACTTCTTCGCCATTACCGTTATCTCCGCGGTCTCCATTATCGACATCGTCATTACCGGGGGTATCTGGATCAGAGCTTTTACCTGTGCAAGCAGTGGCAACAAGAGCGATGGCAAGCACTAAGGTTTTTACTTGCATAATTTTTCCCCTTTCTAGGTGTTTTTCAACAAAAAAATAATTTTGAATGCACAAGCTTTTGCGACTATTAGGCTAGGATAGCCCCCATATTCCAAACAAGCGCTATCCTAGCTTATATTGGCAGGCGCTAGTGTTTTCGTTTATGTTTAACTACTTTTACTCCACAGGTGAATTTTCGGGTATTTCCACTTTTATCAACGGCAATGCCCTTCCAAGTAATGTTAGTACCTGGCTTACCGGTGCGAATAATTTTTGCAGTGTTACCTTTTAAACGAACTTTGCATGATTTTCTTTTATTATGATGTTTTCTTGGCCCATCGCAATCGTAGGAATATATTTTCACATAAGAATTTTTGCTACAGTTGTCGACGGCAGTAGCCTGGAAAGACACCGGCGTATCCCACGGCGTAATAGTGGGAGGGGTATTGCACTCAATTACCGGCGCGGTTGTATCTACAACTTTAATCTTTTGAGTACAGCTGCTTTGATTTTGGCAATTATCCATTGCAACCCATTCTCTATGAATAGTGCGAAAAGAGTAGCCAGCAGTAATTTTATCGCTTGAAGATACCCTAGAATTAACAACACACTTATCGGTAGCGCTAGCAAAGCCGGTAGCATCAGGAGTAACCGATTGGTCACATTCTACGGTCAAGTCATTGGGGCATGAAATGATGGGATTCAAAGAGTCAATTAACGAAAGCGTAGCAGTGCTTGAGTTCACCGCGCCGCGACTATCCGTTACTTGTAAAGAAACGGAGCAAGAAAGCCCACATCCCTCTAAACCATTAATCCGCATATTGGTAACAGCGCTATCGGGATTTTCAATTACTGCTCCCGGGCATTGGGTCGACCACTGGTAGGTAAGTGGATCATTATTTGGATCTTTGGAGCCTGTTCCATCCAATACGAAAACATTTTCGGCTCCCTGGCATTCAGCAATGTAGGGACCGCCAGCATTAGCTTCAGGGGGAGTATTGCATTCCACGCTAAATTGAGCACTAATGGTCGCTCCGGGTGTTGTATCGTAATCAATAATATTGCGAACGCTTACACACGACTCGGAAGAATCGTATTTGGCGCTGGAGGGAATAGTATCTGGGCCAAAACGAGTATTGGGAGTGTAAAGATCATTGTTGTCGAAAAAACCTCCTGACTCAATATGTTCCAAGCCGTCAGCTTCCATTAGCCGCAATAGTTTGTGGTCGGTATAGGAATTATCAAATTTGAAGTCACCGCCCTCCAGAGTTGCATCGACATGCCAAATAGCCAGTCCGTCCATTTGAAAATTCGAAATATCATTTTGAATATTCTGTCGGTTCTGCACCATATAAAATTCGCTCCAAATATCCCCTAGCCCAATTCCTGGCCAAATAAGCACTGCTTGGTTAGAGCTAGCTGAGTCACTGAGCGTAATACTTTGAGTTCCGTTAGCGTGAACAATGGGAGTAATCCAGTCCAGCATCCATTTGCTAAAACAATTGTGATCCCCTTGGTTAGCATCCATCATATCAATACCACCCACGCCGCCTTCAGGACCGGTGCCTGGCTCATAATCATAGTAGTCTGGCAAACCCAAGGCATGACCGGTTTCGTGAATTACCACGTTAGGGCGATCTGATTCCCATTGCCATGAATAGGAGCCTAATTGTTTTCCATCGAGAGTATAAGAGCTATCAGCCCAACCAGTTTGATAGCCCCACCAAAAGGTAGCCCAATCGCCGACAGGACCTGTCCACATCACTAGGAAATAGTCGATCTCTCCATCGCCATCGTTATCGTATTGACTAAAATCATGGGTAGAATCGAAGCTATTCAATGCCTCTTTAATAAGATTTTCCCGCCCCGAATCAGTTTCCTCTATGGCGCTTCGGTTATAAGGGGTTCTATACCATCCCAGAGTGGTTCCCTGAATATTCAAGAGCCCATAAGACGATCGGTTGTAATAGTTGGTTAAGCTTTCCAGCGGAAAATAACTTTGATTTCCTGCACCAAAAAGCATGCTGTCGATGGTGGGTTGAGCTATCGAGCTGGGGTAATCGGCAAATTCAATAAGCAAAGCTAATATACGAACATTGCCGGTAGTAGGCATGCCTTGCCAGCTAGGAGGTGGCAAAGGTGCTAACCGGTCGACTTCGTTAGAGGGTAACCCTTGAGCGCGAAGAAAAGCTCTCTTAATTTTCGCGGTGACGCGAGCTGCTAGCTGCTTGCTGATTTTATGATTGCCAATCTTTCTGGCAAATTGCAATGAATTCGCAAACTTTCCTTCTTTTTTTAAATTTTCGATATTACCTGAAGGTGGGGGCTCCAAGGCATGTACAAACGTAATCCCAACTAGACAAACACCACAAAAACAAACCGTGAGCAACAGAAATAGTTTTTTCCCGCTTATGCAATTCATAATTATTCCTCCTTCATAACGTGACCATTTTACGCCGCGAAATGCGGACGAAGACTACCTGCATGATAGATCGTTTGAAATTCCCATACGTTGAATGTTAGCTAATAAAAATTATATATGTTAACTTTTGAATAATATGCGCCCAGCTCTATCGTCAAAGTTATCAACTGATCTAACCGCTCGTTTGCTCCTTGGCGCCAATCAAGCTCGCATGGGCAGATGTTTCTAACTAACAAAAAAACGTGGTACGTTTTCACAGCTAAACTGCTGACCTAAAGTCGCGGAAAACGTCTTGAGGCCTCTATCGCCAAATATTCGGCAACTGGATTTTATGATTACCTGGCTACACCATCTTATACGAGTACTTCTCACTGGAAGCGCCTTCGCACTGTTCTTCATAGCAGGAACTATTTTAGCCATGGTGGTTCTCCCCTTAGTAAGCCTCTTAGCAAGCATTAACGGAGGCTCACTTGAAGAAAAGCATCAACGCTGCCGAGATTGCGTCCGCCGCTCGTGGGTTTTTTTTCATGACTACATGCGTATTCTTGGACTCATTAATTACAACCCCAGAAACAACCATCTAGACCTTCCTGACGGTGCAATCATTGTTATCGCCAATCATCCCACGCTTATTGATGTTACCGCATTGGGAAGCGCCTCCAGTCGATTGCTCTATGTAGCCAAATCCGCCATGTTTCGCAGCCCCTTTCTCGGAGGATTATTAAGAAGATGTGGGCATATCGACGGTGGAGGAAACAACCTTTTTTCTGGAGCAATGGTAGTTACCAAAGGAATAGAAGCATTAAAAAAGGGTTCCGCCCTGCTCATTTTTCCCGAAGGAACACGCTCCCCCAAAAACGGCTTGCGTCCATTTCGACCAGGAGCATTTGAAATTGCCTACCGAACCCAAACTCCTATTCTTCCACTAATGATTACTTGCTTTCCCCCCACTCTCATGCGCGATCAGCATTGGTATGAAATACCCGAACATACTGCTAAGCTAAGTATTTCTACTTTGCCTTTAATTTTACCGCCGCACCCGGTTCCGGAAGAATTAATTAAGAAAACAGAAGAAATGTATAAAGCTTGTTTGCAGCAAAGATTTCCAAAGCAAAATCAGTCTGCAAAACAAGCCAAACAAGTTTTAAGCGCATAACAAAAGTATGGACGCCTAACAAAAAACTTTTATTAATGCTTCACTGGGGAACAAAACTCTGGCCGATTTCCAGGCGTAGCACTAGCGAAGTCAGTAAATCAATAGCCGCATCAAGGTCACCTAATGAGAGAACTTCTACCGGCGTATGCATATAACGCAATGGAATACCCAACACGGCAGTAGCAACTCCGCTCCGAGAAAGCTGCATGACATTAGCATCGGTTCCGGTTGCCCGAGGTACGCCAATTACCTGCACCGGAATCTTCCTTTCGGCTGCGGTCTCTAACAACAAATCAAACAACTTCGGATTGATGTTTGCACCACGGGTAATCACCGGTCCTTTGCCTATTGCTACTTCACCAATTCCCGGCTTTTCTACTCCCGGGCAGTCAGTAGCATGAGTAACCTCGACAACTATTCCGGCGTCCGGATGTACGCCGTAGGTACTGGTAGTAGCGCCGCGTAAACCGATTTCCTCCTGCACCGTGGAAACTGCATAAAGCTCGGCCCGAGCACCGCCCCGCTGTTTTACTTGCTTCATAACCTCGGTGACGATAAAGACGCCCATTTTGTCATCGAATGCCCGGGAAGTGACGCGATCTCCCTGCAATCGCTCGACACCAACTGCAAAAGTCACCGGGTCGCCAATCTGTAGCAGCTTTTTAACCTCGGCGGCATTGCTGCAACCGATATCAATGTACTGATCCTTCAGCTTGGTAACTGTGTCTCGGTCTTTAGGCTCAATAAGGTGGATAGCCTTTTTACCAATTACGCCAAAAACTACACCGCCCTTAGAATGAATGGCAACCCGCTGCCCAGGCGATAGATGCGGATCAACTCCCCCGATAGCGCCAAAATAAATAAAGCCATTTTCGTTAATGTACTGAACCATGAAGCCAATTTCGTCGCAATGCCCAGACAGCATCAACTTGGGACCGCCCTGTCCGTCCAGACGGGCGATTAGATTGCCCATTACGTCGGTCCGTATTTCATCAGCCACTTGATCTAGTTGCGCTCGAACTACCCGCTGGGCAGGCTGTTCGTAACCAGATGGACTAGGCGTCTCTACGAGATCCTTGAGAAAGGCGTAATCTTGTTTGTTCATCATTTTTCCCTTGCAGATTTCTTTTTGGTATTTACCGCTTGAAACCAAAGCAGTCTAGTCTCGATGTGCGCGTGCATTACTCTTGGCATGTAGTTCACATAACCTCTTGCTTACTACTGCCAAAATCACTAAAAATCACTCTATATTAGTGACATTTTTGCTCACTAGTGATTGGCTAATGTCAGAAATGTTATGAACATTTTATGCATGTGACCTAAGTCACTTTATATTAAACATCTTACGTGGCTCCGGCTTGCCTCCCAGGGCCCGTGCATGCACTGTTATTTTATTACTTTCTCCAGCGACTAATTACTTCCGTGAACGTGACATTACGTCAAGTTTCCTTCCATTCCTTGTGGACACAAACGCTTTGTGAATGCGGTTCCGGCCTCGGTAACAGTATCTGAACAATTGCCGGAAGCAAGGTAGCATCGCCCACGGCAACACATTCGCCAGGAGCAAGGTTACGAAGTATGTGCGTAATGCCGCTTGAGTTGTCCGGGAATAACCTCCTGACGTAGTTTTGATCGGCGTTGTTTGTGAGCCTGAGCGCTAGGAAGTTGTTACACTGTGCGAATATTGTCTCGGACACTTCTGATGGCCGCTGACTTACAACCATTGGAAATCGCACATACTTGCACAAAACGTAACCAAGGGTTTCTATTCGTGTATGGACAATCGACCCAAGAAGCCACTGGGACCTGCTGTTCGAGACAGCGAGTGTCCAGGAAGGCTACTTTACAACCGGGCAAATCGTCTCTAGCTTTCGAAGGTCGGATGTAATGTTCGTCATGGCCG
>JBNKEI010000055.1:0-4892 GCA_050288705.1 Myxococcales bacterium | reverse complement strand
CAGAAATCCAGCTTAGTCAGCATTTATCTGCATTGAGGTTGAGTCTACGTGAAGAAAAGACTAGCTATTTGGTTTTTAATGGAGCTCCCATCATTTATCTTGGGCATACTGTTGATACCAAATGTCTTTACGCGAAAGTAGCATCCACCATAATTAAAAAAGCCCAAACTCGCAGCCAAAACCATTGTAAAAATGAGGAGCATCTGGAGCCAGGCACAGAAAATGGTTCAATTCATGGTTCTCTACGTCACCATACACTTTATATTACCGAACCATCAGCCTATTTGAAAATTAGAAACAATTTAATCATTATTCAACGAGGAAAAGAAAAGCTATATGAGGTTCCACTTCATCGAATTGATAGAGTACTGGTGCTTACCAACGTAGCCATGTCTAGTGGATTTATTTTTGCATGTATTAGCAGCCATATTCCTGTACTATTTTGGATTAAGAAGGGAAAAGCTTACGGGAGCCTGATTGCCGGAGGAATGCCTAATCCTCTTCGACTTAGAGCACAATACGACCTGATGAGTTCTTCGTATAGAAGGCTACAGCTTGCCCAAACTATTGTTGAGACGAAACTTCGAGCCATGCTACGTAGATTGAGCAATACTTTCGAGGCTAGCGATTCCCATAAACGAATAATGAGTATTCTTGACGATGTCGTGGTCACAGAGACCATTGATTCATTACGTGGATACGAAGGCATTGCAACAAAATTATATTATATTGGCATGGCAACGCGGATTAAAAAAGGCGATTTTAAATTTACCGGACGAAGCAAGCGACCACCAAAAGATCCCATTAATAGTCTACTTTCGTTTACTTATTCACTTATTTTTGGAGAAATGCAAATCGCACTTCTTTCTCACGGGCTCGATCCTTATCCTGCGGTGTTACATGAACTGAATCGTGGTCATCCAGCGCTGGCCTCTGACCTGGTAGAACCCTATAGAATTTTAGTGGCCGATTCCTTTGTACTTTCGTTGATTAACAATGGGCAAATTGCTCTTTCTGATTTTGAGCAGTTCACGTCTGGTGGAGTTTTCATAAAGCCTGATGCACGACGCTCGGTTCTCGCGGCCTATGAGGCATTCATGGACAGAAACATGGGCGGCGGTAAAGGCAATGGGACTCCCCGACAACTTATTGAGGCAGCAGCATTGCGTATGCTTCACGTGGTCTTGGGCGAAACAGAAAATTTGGAGTTACCACTATGCCCTTCGGGTAATCAAGTTTGTGAAGATGAGCTACCACTCTAAACGAGAAACCCATGGCTATCACCAGAACACAACTTGTTGTCATGGTCTATGACATAGCAAGCGACCAACGTCGGACAAAATTACATGCGCTGCTCAAAGAATACGGCGAACCAGTACAAGAAAGCGCATTTGAAGCTCGACTGACCATTACGGAACGCAAACACCTACTGAGACGCGTTGGGCAATTAATTGATAGTGCTGCCGATCGTTTTGTGATTTACCCAATCGCGCGCGATCAAGAAGCAGGAATTATAGCAATGGGTATGCCTAGAACTGAGGTGAAAGCACGAAGTTATTACATCGTGTAGAATGCGCCTCAACTCTAGATGTGCCTGAACGAAAAATCTATTAGGTTCTTGAAAAACACCTGTTTTTGGCACTCCTGGTACGTAAGTATTGAAATCCTCGCAGCAATTCAGTGGGTATCAAAAAAGGTAAAAAACGGGGTAGGCTGTGAACGTATTGAAAAAACTGGGGAATTTCGGCAAAAAGTCGCGATCCAAGGGTGCCTTTTCTCGATGTAGGATAGAGGTTGTGGAAAATCGCTATCCAACCTGGTATCGTTATTAAAGATTTTAGGGGTAGAGTTCCAAAGGGGTGTCCCGCGAGAGCGGATTGAAACACTACGTTGCTTCTGCAGCAGATTATTGTTCCTAAGTGTTCCAAAGGGGTGTCCCGCGAGAGCGGATTGAAACCTTTAGCTTCTCTGTACCAACTATCTAATTTTTTGTTCCAAAGGGGTGTCCCGCGAGAGCGGATTGAAACCCCATGTGGGGATTTCGATTATTCAGTAACAATTATGAACAATGTATTCCGCATGCGCCACAATGCAGGACTTAGTCATAAAAGCCAGACAAAAGACCACCGCTAAACTGCATTTTTTCAACCAGCATGATGACTACCAACATGAGCTTGTTATAATTTATCTTTATGAATTGCCATAATAATGATGCCACCAGATTAAACATGATTGATATTGCTCCCTATGAGATAAGCCAATCTCCTTTCGAGCTTCCTATTGTCATCTATGAAGTAAAATGTAATCTAAAACGTGAATTGCAATTTCTAAGTCGAAAAGGAGCTAATTTAGCGACCAGTCTTCGCGGAGTCTTTCGTTTGGCAATTCACGAGCTTGCTTGTACTAACCCTCATTCAACCAATTGCAAAGACTGCCCATCTTACAAAAAATGCCTGGTTCCCTTCCTTTACGGACCACGTAGCGAAGCGCAACGCCGCGATTTAGCGTCACCAATTATTCTCTGGCCAATGGAGCCGGTTAAACCTGCTAACACAATCAAAATTAAGCTGGTCATTTGGGGACGACAAGCTATCCAATGTCAGGAAATTGTTTTCCGGGCTTTAAGTCTGGCTGGCGAATATGGAATAGAGGATTCAGTAGGTGGTGTTCCCTTTGCGTCCCAAGTAGCTTTGTCTTTCGATGGTACGTTAAATCAATTAATAAATAGCATCATTTCCAAGCATAGTGGCGCACGCCGAATGGGAATTGAAATGCTTGGGCCACCGTTTGCTACTTCTCAATCCGTTCGGCAGCAATTAAATAAAGAAACTGACATTAGCCTTTCAGCAATTCTAGGGAATGCAGCGCATGATTTAGTGCTCTGGGATGTTGAAGACCGAGGATTGTCCTACCTGTTGGCCAAACAAGGCTGCGATAAGCTCGCCCAAATGGCCAGGGAACGGGCTTGCGCCGCTTTGGACTTGATAAAAATGGAAACAACATTACTGGCAGTTGAAAGTTACGGAAAACGCTATTCTCGGCAAAACGGAAAATCTTTTGCTCTCAATGGATTAATTGGCAAAATCCATCTTTCCGGTGATATTGAAAAAGTGCTACCTTGGCTGGTAGTACTTTCTCTTCGTGGAGGCACCGCAAAGAAAAGTTTTGGCACCACAAGAGTTCAATTGTCTTTTGATTCCTAACTCTACCATACCCCATAAATGCGGACGCTGTTCGATTGTCGCACGGGACAGGCTTTCATCCACATATCTGGGAAGATAAATAAAACACCAGCGAAATCAAGCACTTGCCGCCCAAATACTTGAAATTATTAACAAGCCTAGATGCATTAGAGTGCGTGGAGATGTATGAAAGTACATGGGAGCCACGTCCGTGCAGCACGATAATGGCACGAGATTTAGTCCCTCAATAGGTTCAAAAATGCCATGGAAGAAAGTCATGCACTCGTATCCTCCAAGTGCCCCAAAAAACACCCCCTTGCATGGCGGCGCCATTTTGACACCGAAAAGTCTCCTGCGGTAATGTTTCCTCACTTACGGGTTCTGTAACAATCGAATAACAATACTGCCGCGCAAACCTTAGGCAAACACATCATGCGTCGGGGGTTCGCGATCCTGAAACGTCTTGAATTTGCTCTATAAAATTCTTCTTGGGTTGATTGGCTAACCCTAAGGAGGTCTTCCAACGCGGAGGTTCGCGCAAACATCCCAAAAAGCCTCGTTGTTTTGTTAGGTTACAAGCAAGCAGATTCCAAAGGGATCTTCCGCGAGAGCGGATTGAAACTACTCAAAAAGGTCGTGTATCTGTGGCGTGGAGGATTCCAAAGGGATCTTCCGCGAGAGCGGATTGAAACCAACACAGAGATCGCACTGGCGTCGTGGGCGTCGTGATTCCAAAGGGATCTTCCGCGAGAGCGGATTGAAACGATTACCTGGACTTGAAATCTACCCCGGGCCTTCGATTCCAAAGGGATCTTCCGCGAGAGCGGATTGAAACATAACTACCTCTAAATCTGTTGATTCCGCAATGATTCCAAAGGGATCTTCCGCGAGAGCGGATTGAAACCAACGCTACTAGCCCATCAGAAATGGGGATGTAGAGATTCCAAAGGGATCTTCCGCGAGAGCGGATTGAAACTTCATGATCAGCTTCTTGGTTGGTGTTTCTGTAGATTCCAAAGGGATCTTCCGCGAGAGCGGATTGAAACCTTAACGATCTCCCAAGAGTTCCTGAAGATTGCAGATTCCAAAGGGATCTTCCGCGAGAGCGGATTGAAACAGCGCCAAAGCCTTATTTGCTGCACTGGTAACGGAAGATTCCAAAGGGATCTTCCGCGAGAGCGGATTGAAACACTAGTTCCTCAAAATACACACATTGTGATATAGATTCCAAAGGGATCTTCCGCGAGAGCGGATTGAAACTGATTTTATTTTCGGCAAATGTGCTTCAGCATAAAGATTCCAAAGGGATCTTCCGCGAGAGCGGATTGAAACGACTCGTTTAGTGAACGGTTCCAGAAAGGCTTTCGATTCCAAAGGGATCTTCCGCGAGAGCGGATTGAAACGTTACTACTGCTACGGCCCCGGCGATCTTTGGGGATTCCAAAGAGATCTTCCGCGAGAGCGGATTGAAACAGCAGACACTATGTGTAGAATTAAATCATTTAGATACTAATAATGTTCCCGAAGATGAAAACGACGTATGCGGTATTTGGCGCGTAAATATTCCAGGGCAGTAGTCAATCAGGCATTATTTCTAATGGCTACCGCCAAGTCGGAATCAGTACGGGCAAGAATGGTCGAGTTTTTGCGTGAAATAGGATTCGGTAAGGCAATTCAGACTCAAGACCGAGAAATACCGAAACCGCCAAT
>JBNKEI010000054.1:0-26371 GCA_050288705.1 Myxococcales bacterium | reverse complement strand
TTTTCTTTTCTCCTCCGCTCTTTTTCTTTCTAGCATTGCTAGGCGCGCAGCTTCTTCTGCTTTTGCTTTCTTTTCTTCAGCTAGCCTTTTTTTTGCCTCTTCTTGCTCTGCTCTTCTTTTCTCCTCCGCTCTTTTTCTTTCTAGAAGTACTATGCCCTCGGCTTCTTCTTCCTCAATTTCTTCCTGCTCGGTATTTCCTTCAGAAATTTCTTCTCGGGTTTCCGATAATAGGTTTGTTTTATTATTAGTCAGCATGGCGTCCATTTTTGCAACAAATGGCTCATCGCCATGAATATGCACGAGGAGTTTATTTTTTTCTACGTGGACCTCAAATCCTATCTCCTGCTTCAAAGTAAAAACTATGCGAGCAATGGCTGATTCACCCATTTCGTAAACAGCAGTTTGCACGGCATTTATGAACTTGGTTTCGATCCCCTGCTCAGAAAAAGTTTCACCAAACTTGGCTGGTGAAAAATCAACCACCAATCGAGAAGGATTGCGCAGCTGAAAGGTAGTGAAATCAGGTTTTTTACTTCCAATTATCTCTATTCTGGCTCCATCTTCCTTTGCCTGAATGCTGGATATTATATTAACGGGAGTAGCCAGAACCATACATGGGAGTAATAAGAAAAGCAGTAGAAATATGACGCGAAAACTCCGGTGAGTCACCATAGCTTCTCCACAGACACACCTCCCATACTCTTTTGTACTATCATTCGTGGCCTTTTTATCGGAGAACAGCCTTGCGAATGGAACTCCACTACTTGCTGTCGGCCTGAAAGGCCTAATAGAAATGACAAGCATGCAGGAACAGCAAGCAATCCAGCGAACAGTGATCACTCCGGAGCAAGATGCTAAAAGTATTTATCAATTACCCCAACATTCATCTAGGCCAAATTTGGTGTCTTTACTACCGATCCCTGCCAGTGGTTTATTGGTAATGAGAGTTACACCAGTATCAGTGTAGCCAGAAGTCTTCTTTCCAGTTTTGGCGTACTCAGCACCCGCCTCAACACCAAGCGCTGCCATTTTCAAAGGGTATTGTTGTGAGGTAGCAGCAATAATTCCAGCGGCAACATTCTTGACTCCGGCACAACCCCCGTCGATAGACACAATGATCGTGCTTTTTTCTCTGCCAACAGCTTGAAGAGCCTGATACGCACCGGCCGCGGCAGGTTCATTGATTGTATATACCACGTCAATTTGCGGAGCCCTTTTCAAGCATGTTTTCATAGCTATCTTGCCTTTAGCAACATCTCCGTAGGTATCTTCCTTGCATACGATATTAGGATCGTTATCCTTAATTCCGAAACCTTCCAAAAAACCTTGGTGGCGTAGTTTGCCCACCGAACCCTCGGGAGACAAATCCATCATCGCAATTTTGGGATGCTGCTTTCCTTTGGTAGCAGCCCTTGCATACTTTCCGATAAGAAAACCGGCTTTAAAGTTATTGGTGGCGAAAAGCGCGTCTGCTCCATCTTCGGGCTCAGTCGGAGTATCTAACGCAATGACTAAAACTCCCTTTCCTCGTGCCTTTTTTAGCGCGGGTACGATTGCTGCGCTGTTGGGCGTAATTAAGATTGCCTTGGCACCTGCACTCACCATACGTGCGATAGCAGCAAGTTGGCTGATGTCATCCCCATCATATTTACCAGAAGCAAGCATTAGTTTGACCCCTTTTGCTTGAGCGGCTTGCTGGGCTCCTTCTTTCATTTTGACAAAGAAAGGATTGGTTTCTGTCTTGGTGATGAGTCCAACTGTTGGCTGTTCAGCATTGGCGGCCATCGAAAAAACCAGGCCAATCACGGCTAGCATGGAAAGAATTGACACCGACAATCTTAAATTCACCTTTCGCTCCTTTTTGGCGATAGCTGCTATCCCCTAGGAAGCTAACCGAATTTTTCCAGGCGGCTATAAATCCGATTTCCGCCGAAAAGCATATCGAAACATTAGATGAAAAACTACTGCTAAACGAAACAGCATTACATAAACACCTTCTGTATTATGGTGTGTATTAAAGTACGGAAATGGATTAGTCCAAGTTTCGTCGGAATACGAAAAATATTTTTATATCAAATTATCGTGCTAGAGATTGACGAGCAGGTATCAAGAAATTCGTATAAAAGCAGGTAGTGCGATGAAGGTTTTCGGCAAAATGAAAACTAAATTCATTCGAGAATTCCGAGGTCAATCCTTACGCACTCAGCTCATGCTTACGGTCGGCAGCCTAGTCGCCTCCATGTCTTTGTTTTCTTTGATTTTTTTTCCATCGCGAATGTCATCTGCGCTTACCCAGGCGCTTACTAATCAAGCGCGCGATACTGTTACCATGCTTGCCGGCGGCGCCGCCACTCTGTCTAGCGCCGCGATTGCCTTCAACGATACCAGTACACTCGATCCCATTCTCAATGCCTTAATGCAGCAATCCAGTATTGCCTACATCTCCATACGGAGAGATGATGGCTCGTTTCTCGCCGCTCTCCCAAATAAGACGGCTATCCCGCCTTTAGTCGAAATGCCAAATGATACGAGTTTGGGGGGTAAAGCAATCCTGGTCAGCCAACGAATGGAGCAAGGAATCCTCCGTGCTGATTCTCGCATCGTAGCTCGCACCGCGCGCAACACAATGCTTACAGTGACTATAGGATTCAACACCGAAGAGCTAGCTAGCGAGCGAACTCGGCAAACGCTAACTATTGCACTGGTTTCCTTTTTGGTTTTCTTGGTGGGAATCGCCAGCGCGTTTGCTATTGGAACATTCTTGCTTAACCCTATTCACGAACTGATTCGAATTACTCGCCTGGTGGCGCATACTGGGGATCTTAATCATAAAATTGAATCCACGGCACCTAATGACGAAATCGGTATGCTGGGCGATTCTTTTCAGAAAATGATGGAGAAGCTACAAATAGTACCCATGGCCATTCACGAAATCGGCGCAGCAGTTTCCGATCTTACTACAGTGACCCAAGACCATGCTGTTTCGACCCAGCAACAGGCAGGAGAGCTAGCGCAAACTACCGCGACAGTGCAAGAGATTGTACAGATTTCCAGCACTGCTGCCGCTAAAGCTGAAACAGTAATTGGTATCGCTTTCCAAGCAGATCAAATTAGTAAGTCAGGCCAAGCTGCGGTCGACAACAGCCTTCTGTGTCTTCATGAAATTCAGACCCAGATTGATGAAATAATTGCCAGAATTACTGACCTCGCAGAGCAAACACACAAAATGGGCGATATCATCAATATGGTCAAGGAGCTCGCCGATCAATCCCAACTACTTGCAATCAACGCATCACTTGAAGCGGCCAGAGCCGGCGAATTCGGCAAATGCTTTGCTATAATCGCGCAAGAAATTCGCACTTTAGCAGATCAATCGATTCAAGCTACCATTGACACTCGCAAGGTTCTATCCTCTATTGAACAGGCTATCTGCGCGACAATAGTGATGACTGCTCAAGGCCAGGCAAATATGGAAAGAAGCATTAGTCAAATCCGTGCCTCAGGCAATAGTATTGTTTCGATGAGTGGCTTCATTGTCGAAAGCAGCCAGGCAGCTCGTGAAATTGCCGATCTGGCCAATCAGCAAAACTCTGGAATAGCGCAAATATGCACTGGTATTGAACAACTAAATTCTGCCATGGCCAATACCACCGAAGGAATGCACCGGGCTGAGCAGGCGGCTGCTAATCTTTCCGATTTATCCAAGCGACTCTCCCAAATCCTTCCAAATTCAACCAATTAACTCACTGCTCTCCCTAACTATTTTTGCATTTTGCTTCATGTACTCACCTTGAAGCATACAATGATGCCCTCCTATACCCGGTAACGCATAAAAATTAGCATGCGTTTTTTTACACCAATCACGATATTTAGAAAGAAACGGTGGAATATTTTTGTCGCCGGACAGTATATTCACTATAGGCGCATTGATTATCTTATCGTAACACCACGAAACTAGCAGCTCTACAATAGAATCTATTTCCACCAATGATCGGTCTTTCAATCGGTCGCTATTGATCTGGTGATTTTCTGCAACGCCCTGCAAAACAAAATTTATAAATTCTTCTTTTCCTTCTATATCTAACCAATATGAGTCGATCAGTAATACTGTCCTAATTTTTCGCCCGCGCCTTTCTAGTTCTGCTGCCACCGCCAAGGCCAGCGCCCCACCTAGAGAGTACCCTACCAGCACTATTTCTCCTTCTTTTTGTCGTTGTTCAATGGCAGAGCAAATTTCGTTAACTTCTGTGCAAACGTAATTAGGCAAGTCAAAGCATAACCAGGAAATGTCGGCAAGATGTTCGCTTATTTCTTGAAACTCATAAGCACCTCCCGCCAAAGAATGAAAACAAAACCAATTTTTGGGAGCACCTGGATTCCAGGCGTGAACCGAGTATTTTTGGGCAGTTTGCGATAATTTTAATTGCAAACAAATCGCCATCTCGCGAATAGTAGAATGCTCAAAAATCTCGCGAACATTCCATGACACTTCCCAGCGACGCTGCAATGCCAATATTAACTCCACCACTTTTATGGAATTACCCCCTTGGTCGCAAAAGCAATCTGTTACTCCTATACTCGTAAAACCCAACACTTCTTTCCATATTGATAACAATTCTTCTTCAAGTGCTGATTTTGGTTTTGTCAGTTGCACTAGGTCAGCTTGCAGAGAAACATTTTTCAATTTCTTCTTATCTATTTTACCATTTAGATTAACAGGCATTTCTTCTATGCGAACAAAGAACTGTGGAATCATATATTCGGGAATTGTATTACGAAGCAAATTCTTAAGCTCGTTTACTTCAATATCTGGGATTCCAACCCAAAAAGCATACAATTGGGTTTCTCCGTAATCATTCCGCCTGTCTACCACCGTAACCTGTTCAATTCCTGGGAGTTTTTGGATATTTTTTTCCACCTCCGCCAATTCAATACGAAATCCGCGCACCTTGACCTGCTCATCAATGCGTCCAATGAATTCTAACTGTCCATCCGCGCACCACCTTCCCAGATCCCCGGTGCGATACATACGCTCCCCTTTTACAAAAGGATCAGCAACAAACTTTTGCTCCTCTTCTTGGGAAGAATTAGTGTAGCCGAGGGCCACTCCTTCTCCGGCAATGCATATTTCTCCAGTAACTCCCCGGGGTTGTACATTCTGGTGCGCATCCAAAACGTACACTCGAATATTATCCAATGGACGTCCAATGGATATTGAATTTTCTTCTGGTTTTACCCGGGAAAAAGTACTCACCACCGTCCCCTCGGTGGGACCATAATTGTTATATAACTGGTAGGAATTTGAGAATACTCGAGTCAATCGATCGCCACCAGTTAATAAACGAGTTAGGGTAAAAAACTGCAAATGCCCTACTCGCTCATATATAGGGGTAGGGAGAAAACCAATAGTAATTTCCTGCTGATTATAGAACTGGTTTAACCTGACCGGGTCATTTTTGGATTCCTGATCAACTACCACTATTTTAGCTCCACTCAATAAATAAGGGAAAACTTCCCACACTGATGCGTCAAAACCTACCGCCGCAAATTGGGCAGCTTTATCATTGGAATCTACGCCAAATTCTCGAATGTGCCAATAACACAGATTAACTAAACTGCGATGGCTAATTCTGACCCCTTTGGGTCGCCCAGTAGTTCCTGAGGTATAAATCTGATAGGCACAGTCGCTGCTGGATATCAATGTTTCTGGAAGAAGCTCGGTTTCATTTCTGCTCGCTGGCTGTATTCTGCTTTCAAAAATAGAGACAACATCAATAGTAAATACGGCAGGAATTTCTTCCGTACAAATATTGGCCCGCCCATCAAATAGAACCCATTGCGCTTTACTATCGCTAACAATTTCTTGTATACGGAATTTGGGCGTCTTTGGTTCAATAGAAAGAAAAGAACCACCGGACTTCAATATTCCCCACAAAGAAGCAATCCACTCTATGCTCGAATTCATAATAACCGCTACTGTTCCTTGGCGAGAGACCCCTAATTGACGTAGTTTGTGAGATATTTTGGCTGCGAATTCGTACAGCTCCTGGTAGGTTACCGCGCGGTCTCTATCCCATACTGCAATACGAAGTCCACTACGTTTAACTTGTTCTTCCAGCAAAGCAGGCAGGGTTTTGTTGTTTGGAAATGGCTCTTTTTTTCCATTTGCTAAATCAAGAATTGCTTGCTGCTCTGCTAAAGAAATCATGGAAATGCTTTTCATGGCACGCCCCGGGTGAGCCAGCAGATTATCTAAAAAGTTTTGATAATTATTAATCCATCTTTCTATTGTACTCTTATCGAAATATTGATTATTGTATTCCACCTGAAATCTAATTTCTTTCGCGCCTTTGCCACCAATAAAAGAAAGCGGAAACTTGCTTTGGCGATTTCTGAACTGCCGAAAAACACAAGATACCCCGTCTATTTCGAGAGCTTGGCCTGGGGCCCATCCTGGAAAATCTTGAACCACAAATACGCTTTCAAAAAATAAGTGTTCTTTGCAATCAGACATGCAAGCAAAGTCTTTCATCATTTCGCTAAAAGGATATTCCTGAGCATTCCATGCTCCTAGTATTTTTTCCTTCACTAGTTCTACCAGCTGCAAAAACGAGAGCGAAGGATCGAGGCTAATTCTCAACGGCAACATATTTACAAACATTCCAATAGAATGAGCCAAATCGGGATGATTTCTTCCTTCAGAAGCGCACCCCACCACCCAGTCATTTTTTCCAAAATAGCGAGCAAGCATGGCATAATAGACAGAGAGCAACACCATATAGACAGTTGCATTGTTCGATGCACTTAGATTACGTATCTTACTGATGCTACTGTCGTTTAATACAAATTCCAAATATTCGGCCGATTCTTGACTAGGGCGCAGTTTTTTGCCTGTTTCTAAGATAGAGGAATCAGGAATTCCTTCGGCATATTCTTCCTGCCAGTATTTCTTACAATTTTGATAGTTGAATGATTTTTTTTGTTCCTGTTTCCACTGAACATAGTCAGGATATTGTACAATACTTTTTTCAGAATGTTTACCTGCAAGGTACTCTCTAATCTCCTGAATTATATTGGATACTGAAATCCCGTCAGCAATTAAATGATGTATATCAATTATCAACACCTTTTCGTTTTCTGCTTCAACATAACTTACCCGTAGCAGCGGAGCTTGGTGCAGCAAAAACGGTTTGATACAAGATTCGATTTCCCGCATTGTTACCAAGGGACCAAGAACTTTTTTTCTTTCTATGGAAAATTGTAATTCCGGAACCACTCTTTGTTTAGGCTCACCAGCAGTCTCTAGAAATTGAATACGCAAACTTGCATGACGATTAACCAACCATTGAAAAGCTCTTTCCCAACGCTCCACAATGAATTCGCCGTGCAAATTCAAAACGCTGGTAATATGATACGCTTCATCGGTCTCACTTCTTTGACTAGCTATGTATAAAGGCAGCTGAGCTTCAGAAAGAGAAAATTCCTGGATTACCTGCTTATCTACAAAGCGCCAGTCAACGGGTGTAACCTGCATTGAGCTTCTCAACTCCGGACGTAACGCCCTTGTGCTCGAGCAAGGATGAGGCTCGATTTTTACAGAATTTTCTAGCTTTTTTAGCTTTTCCAGATTCATTGCCAGAGATTCTAATTCTGGCTCGGCAAAAAGAACCTTCATGGGTAGATTTATTCCCCATTTTTTTTGCAAGCGAGTCGCTAGCAATGCGGCTTTTAGAGAATCGCCTCCTAGTTTAAAAAAGGAATCCTGCGGATGAACCTGCTCCACTCCTAGTATTGGTTTCCATAACTCGCTCAGCGCCGTTTCAGTAGGCGAAAGCGACCGAGAGATTTTTTCGGTTAAAGACGTGGGGAATGCGGATTGCGTTTTTGCCATTTCCCAAAGAGTAGCACGGTCGACTTTTCCATTAGCATTTAACGGAAATTCTTCGCATTTCAGCCAACGATAAGGAACCATATAAGTTGGTAACTTTTCTTTAAGTCTACCTTCAATATCGCTAAGATCATTGTTGCCGTGAGGCACATAAAAACCAATTAGAATTTTATTACCACATTCGTTGTCCTGCGCCATTACCAAAGCATCGGCTATTTCGGGAAAGCTGCGAACAACTTCTTCAATTTCGGTTAGTTCTATCCGGTAGCCACGTATTTTGATTTGATAATCCTGCCGACCCAAAAATTCAAGAAAACCTTCGTTATTCCATTTTGCCAGGTCTCCGGTACGAAAGAGCCGGCCCTTTTCTGGACCAATTCTATTGGCAATAAATTTCTGCACGGTTAATTGTGGACGATTCCAGTATCCCGACGCTACTCCGTCTCCTCCGACACATAATTCTCCCGCTACTTCCGGAGGCATTAATCTTTGCTGCTCGTCCATTACATAAGCAGTAGAATTGCAGATAGGACGTCCTATAGGAACTGCTCCTTCCTGGTGATTATCTATTGAATAGAAGGTGGAAAATACAGTATTTTCGGTAGGTCCATAGCCGTTGAGCAAACGAGTTTGCGGACAGGCGATGCGTACTTTTTCTACATAACGCGCGGATAGGACGTCGCCTCCAATCAATAAAGTTTTCAGCTCATAGAATACTTCCGGGTCTTCTTCGGTTAATTGATGAAATAGAGCCGCAGTAAAAAATGCTATGGTAATTTGGTTTTCTTTAATAAATTTTTTCAGCAATGTAGGAATGAGCAAGATTTGGTGATCAGCAATTTGCAACCGCGCCCCATTCAGCAACGCTCCCCAGATTTCCCACGTGTTGGCATCGAAGCCAATTGAACCACCCATTAACATTACGTCTTGCGAGGTAATAGCATAGGCTGTTTGGTTTTGGATTAACCGAATAATATTCTGGTGCGTCACCATTACTGCTTTTGGAACGCCAGTGGTTCCGGAGGTATACATTCCGTAAGCCAAAGAAAAGGACCAGAATCAAAATTCATTATCGAAAAAGTACCTTCGCGCTCAATTAGTATTAATGGAATAGAAGAAAACTCTTTGTACAGAGACTCTGCATCACCCACTATAGCGGAAATTGCGCTGTCTTTCACTATTAATTGTTTGCGTTCTTCGGGAAGCGCAGGTTCAATAGGGACATATGCTTTTCCCGCTTTTAGAATTCCTAAAATTCCTACTATATAATCGATTGTACGAGCAGTACTAATTCCTACCCATGGAATGGCCTTGTCTGCTACTTGGGCAATACGAAGTGCAAGCGAATTGGAAATTTCATCTAGTCTACCATAGGTGATTTCCTCTTGATTATCACCTACGGCAATACAATTCGCGCTATTATGAACAGTTTTTTTCCATAATTGAGGAATGGAAAGATGAGAAGAATAGGGAACACGGGTACGGTTCCAGGTTACTATTTTTTCTTTTTCTTCAGGAGAAACAATATCTATCTGCGACAACGGGGTATCAGGCGAAGAAACCATGTTGCGCAGAATAATCAATAGTCGTTCCATTATTGCTTCTACTTCCTGAACCGACAGACTATCTTTCTGATAGTCAATTGCCACCTCCAGCTCCCCGGCAGCAAGACGATTGCGAGGATCGATTACAAATAGTATTTCGCAACCAAGATACTCAGCAGTAAAATGTTCTAAGATCGCAAGCTGGCAAGCAGATTCCTCCAATGGAGGATTTTCGGAAATCTGAATATTTACTAAATTTCCTAGCTCTGGTTGTTTCTTTCGCAAATTAGCCACCAGCATATCTAATGGATATTGTTGGTGACGCAGGTCATCAAATGATTGTTCGATCAAGTTTTCTAACATTTGGCGAAAGGACCAGTTCTCTTGCAATTCAACTTTGAAAGGCAGGGTAGAAACAAACATTCCAACCGCACTGCGAAACGAACGACTCATTCGATTATGAATTGCTCTGCCCAACACGATTTCTGGTTTCTGCTGGATTCTGTAAAAATATACTGCTAAGGAAATAATCCACGGATAGAATAGACTTACTCCCGACCTTTGGCTTTCCTTTAGCCACTTTTCTTGAAGATCAACAGGAATTACAAAATACTTTCTAGCTGCCTGAAGCGAACTTGCTGACAAAAATTTTTTTTTCGTAAACGAGCATTCTTCCTTGTAATTAGCGAATTTTTGCATCCAATAATGTTCATCGATTTCTCGTCGCGACGAAGATAAATAAGCCTGTTCAGCCTTAACGTAATCGCTGTAAGAAACCGCTTTCTCTTCGTCAACTGAGTTGTCTCGACAAGAAGATGGCAGGTTTCTTACAATGTCAGACAGCACCAGTGATGCTGAAAGACCATCCATTATCAAATGATGGACTTTAGCATAAAGCCCTAGGCGTTTACCTACGCAAGCTATTACAAAAGAAAAGAGATTAGAATCATAAAGAGAAAACTTAGTTTTGTGAATGGACCAAAAAAAATCGCGCAGCAATTCACCTTCGCTAATCTCAATAACTTCAATGCATTGAGAAGCATGTTCAGCAATATATTGCAGAGGAAACTGATCGTCGCAGGAATCTCTTTTTAAGCGTATGCGAAGACTATCATATTTATTCAACACCAAATGCAATGCTTCACGAATGTTGTCTATCTCTATTTCCTCGGGAAAAAGAACTAGATATCCAATATTGGACATTTCTAGGTCTGGATACATCAGCTCATTGACCCATATGCGCCGCTGCGCATGGGTTAAATTCATGTATTGCATGATGTCCTCGATTAATTAATAGAAAAGATTTACAACAAATGCAGCTTAAACCCTTTAGCCAAGTTTCTAATTTCGGCTATAATTACCCGCCTTTATACTATTATTGGCAAGCAAAATTTGTTGATTTCTTGCGAGTGCTCACGTAACGAACTATGTCTCCTACGGTTGCCAATTGCAAAGCTACCGCTCCGGGAACGCTCTGCTTGAAAGCCTCTTCCAACGCCATTACTATACTAACCCGATCAAGCGAATCGGCCCCTAGATCTTCAGTAATATCGCTTTCCAAAGCGATAGCTTCTTTGTCGCAACAAAGCACTTCGGCAATGGTATTGCGGATTTTTTCAACCATTTCGGCTTCTATTATCATCTCATTGGTTTCCATTTTACTTCTCCTTGATATTAAACGCACGGATTACCCTCAACGTGGCTGTCTTTCACCACAACCCAGTCATTTTTCATCTTTTTTTCGTATGAAAACTTACCGCCCCTTGCTGCTTTTGCACAAGAAACCTTTTAGTGAATGGAATGTTGAGATAATGTGACAAGTTGCCAATCAGGCTAATTTGCACAGGCCCATAGCTTAGGGCTTAGGTTTCGAGAACTTGGCTTAACTCCAATGACACCTTATTTGAGTTCCCCTTTTTAAATGGAAACCTGTTGCACTCGACAAGCTACCAACTTCGCTCAAAATTACCGTTGTGCCCCAATTTCGTGGCTTGGCGCAATTCTCTCCATAAATTTTGTACTTGTTGCCCGCTATATTGTTTATGCAAAAAATCGACCCGTACCTTTTTGACACCTGCGGCGACTAATAGTTCTAAGTGCTCAGCAATACTATACGGTTGGTTATTCATGATCACTGCTCTACACCCTGACCTGTTCACCGATTGACCCTCGGCTTGCCTTTGTCGACAAGCTATTATGGTATTTGTAGGGTATTGAGTGGAAGTCAATTGCATGCTGTCGTAAGAACAACGATGACCTAAGCACTGACCAAACAAACTGGCATAAGGGCAGGACTCGGAAATAAACAGTGGCGTGTCTTGGTACACTATTACAGTGGCTTTATCAGCAAAATCGGCAACTATTTCCGCCATGTTGGATAATGTATCTTCAATAGATAAGGCAAACCCTTGCGCCTCCATGGCTATCATTTTCGCGGCAGCTAAATTGTTTACCACTGCCAGCGCACCGTCAATCCATAATTCTTGATTGGCAAGAGGGGCGAGAAAAGAAAATGCTGAAATATTGGAAATTTCCCAGCGGTAGAATCCTGCTGCTTTCAGATCGGCAATTTTAGTTTGCAAAGAATGCGCTTCCCAATTGCGAGTTATTACTGGAAGCGCCAATCGTACACGCTGCATCCCCAAGCGCTGGGAAATTTTTTGCATTTGCTCAACTAATATATTGGGTGGCTCTTTTCCAATATCGAATACTAGTTGGTCAACATTTTCCCACTGTTCAAATCCTTGCAGCGCAGAAAAACTATCTACCTTTATGGACCACTGCAATTCTTTAGTTAAAATTGACTGGCGATTAGCAACTTGAGTTTTCCGTTCCGACTGCTCAACGGCAGCACACCAATGGTAATCTGCCTCACTTAGCTTAGCTTCCAGGTCCTTTACCAATACCCGGCGAGCATCATTTAGTTGAGATAGAGGTACAAATAGCCCCTGAGGATTTTTCCACTCCCAATTATCCAGAAAAAATCTCGAATCTCCAAGTTTTTCTAATGCTTGGCGAGCAGCAATTTCCATTTTAGATTGGTTTTGGGCAGCAGCAAATGAACCGTTAATAAAAACGGTGGTTTTTAAATTAGAATGCAATGGATGGTCAACTTGCGCATTCAGAATCAGCCGGTTCGGCTCCAACTCTGCTACCAGTTTTAGCCCCCAGCGAGTACGATAATTTCGCATATTGGGCTTTTCAACCCGGTAGCGTTGTTTAACTTGCTGAGAAGATGAGCAGTAAATAGCAACTTCCAAAGGAAGCGTGGGGTAGCCTCGCGGAAGAGCAACCTCTATTTCTACTCCCGCGGGCACTTTCCCTGACAAAGGAATTGTCGACGAAGCCTTTTTTTTGCAATTTCTGCAATTAACGGTGCGCAATTCTTGCACTGAAAAACCAAAAGGGCGATCAATTCCCGGAATATCTATTTGTAATCCATCGTAACGGGATAAAGCCCGCGCAGATTTAAAGCGAATCCAAACCTTTTTGCCTTCGCGCACTACTGCTTTGAGAGTACCTATGCGCGCCCCCCGATGTCCTACCCATTGAGTATCCACTACTCCCCTATTTCTCGGAGAATGAAAATACAAAGGCGTCCACGGACGGCTAAAAATTGTTTGTACTTCAGCTTCTAATGCTTGGCGCTCTTGTTCTGAAAGCGAACCATCCAAAATTTGGCGATACAAATGTACGGTCGCGGCAACAAAAAGCGCGCTTTTCTTCCTTCCTTCAATTTTTAGCGAGCTCACCCCACTTTCGCGCAATTCAACAGCTTGGGGAGAAAGCGCTAGGTCTTTCATGGAAAAGGCTAATCCTTGAGTTCCAGATGAATTGGAAAAATCAGGCTTGGGCATTTGGCCAGAAACTAACTGGTTATTGATTGCCGCTACCTGCCAGCGGGCACGGCAAGGATAGGCGCATCTGCCGCGATTGCCACTGCGTCCTAATAACTGCGAGGAAAAGTAACAAAGCCCGCTGTACGAATAGCAAAGAGCGCCGTGAATAAATGCCTCTACCTCTATGCCCGGCACCGCCGCGCAAGCGTGAATTTCTTTTAGAGTAAGCTCGCGTGCCAAAGTTACCCGTTGAAAACCAAGCTCTTTAAGCGCTTGAACTCCGCTGGGGTGGTGAACAGCCAATTGGGTGCTTCCATGAAGCCTGATAAAGGGAACATATTTCCGCACCAGTTTTACCAAACCCCAATCTTGGACAATAAGTGCGTCCACCCCTATTTCTGCCACTGCCCTTAAAGTTTTAATAAGCAAGGGAATTTCGCTATTTAATACTAAAGTATTCAGCGCTACATATACCTTTTTGGCGGATCGCTGCGCATGAGCATAGGCAGTAATAGAATCTAATTCCTCAATGGTGAAATTGTCCGCATCGGCGCGGGCGGAAAAGTTTTCTAACCCTAGATAGATAGCATCGGCCCCATATTGCAAAGCGGCAATTCCCGCTTCTAAATTTCCTGCCGGAGCCAACAGCTCCACTGTCATTGGAGTAATAGCTTTTTGGTTTTTTTCATAGATTTCTTTTCGCGAACAACTATATGCGGAGTTAGACATTCAAATCTCACCTTAATTTGGAAGCGAACGAACGACGCTCGGGAAGGTCGGTTTCTACTATAAGATTAACAATTCCCACTACTAATTTTTCGTCGGAAAGATGCACGGGTTTAAAAAAATTGAATCTTTCTTGCAAATAGTGCGAAAGAGCGTGGAAGAGATTTAGCCTAACCTCCAGCGAAAGATCTTCTCGCCGCAGCGCCGCCGCAATGAGCACTTCTCGTTCTTCCACGGTGGCCCGTAAGATACGTTCCCGCAGACGGTTATCCCGCATTACCTGCATTACCGGAACTGGGTCAGTCGGCCTAACCAACCCCTGGGGAATCTTACTGCGCCGGTCTTTTACCACTACAGTTCCCGCCGCCAAATCTCCTAGACGCTGAGAGCTTTCACTTAGTACACTCAAAGTTCCACCAACCAGATAGAGCAACGGCAAGTGGTCAAGAGGGCGAATCAGATTGCGCACTGCTGAGTGGTAAAAACCAATGCGTACTCCGCTTTGCTGAATAACTCTTAGACCAAAAATCTTTTTCCCAATAGTTTGTCCATTCCAACGGTATTCCAGAAAAACCAGGTAACACCAGCTAGCTAAAAACCAAACTACAAACGCTATTGCAGTGGCGAATCCAGTTAGGCTTCCCAAAGCTCCGATAGTTATAACAAACATTATAACAGCGTATGCCGCAATGGAAGATATTGATATATCTACCAGCCAAGCCAATATGCGACTCATCAGCCCAGCTAAAGGAAACTCGAACTCCACGTATTCGGGCGTTCTTATTCGATAAATAGATTCTAGCCGGCGCTTATCTACATTCACTTGTTCTCCATACACATTAGATCGGAACTTGGCCTTTCCTAACGTGCAGCCACCAGGGCACTTTGCCCACGTACTAGGCATGATTTTAGCTCAAGGAGAATCAAGTTGACATAAGTAGCTTATCTTTGGCCACTCACAAAAAATCGCCTAGCAAGGGGAGAGAGACTGTCGGCAAGCAGAGCAGTTAACTTCCAAAAAAAGGCCTTGTGCAATTAGCCACCGCCAACTAAAACCAAGCCAAAATTAGAGAAACACCAAAGAGTTTTGGAAAAAATATGTTATTATAAACAACCTACTACAAGGAATACCGCTAATCTTGTTCAACATTAGACTACTCTTCTTTTGTTACGTTGTAGCGTTGGGATGCAATGACTCGAAGATTACTTCCGTCGAGCACGCTGCTGCTAACAAATTGATTATGGTAGCGATAATCGCGTCGAGGGATACGAAATTAAAAACGAGCTTTTCCGCAATATTGCCTTGGAAAGCACGGTTGCTCTAATGCGGCCTGCCTCGCTTCACAACCAACCCCGATAGACAGACCGAAATCCAAGCCACGTCTTTGGGCTCCTCAAACAACCTGTGTTCCACCGAGCGATTTAGCGAGCAGCCTTCTGCATCAGTCTGCTCGGGAGTACTCATAACAGAAAAGGTTTTGACTGCAGGACACTGCGTCGAGAATTGACAACGCTCAGGTTCATCTACAAACGGTTCCTACACCTATTGCGGATTCTAACTGGCGGAAAGTAATGAGAGACGGTCTAAGAAAAAGGCCGTCTTTAGATGCAGGCATTCAATCCATTCCATCACAACCTTGTGCAGCTTGGCGTCACCCCACTTGACCTGGTCCCCTCAACACCTGGATGATCGTTTTTAGTGGGAAACCATAGAAGTCGCGCTAAGCGAGGGAGTAGATGAGCGAATCGAAGGAAGCTGATTTTTGCGCTAGCATGCTGGCCAATACAGACGAAGTCAATAGCGAAAATACTTGTCCAGCCGAAGAACCACAGCCCGCTGTTCCTGCGTTGGTTCCTAGTGTTTCTCCCATGATTCCTGCGACACTGGACGCTTTATGGCCCGGCAACATTCCTAGTGCGCCAGAAGCCTTATCGGTTATCCGGGAAGAAATTGTTTTGCCAGAGTATGAAAAAGTAACTACAGCGCTATGCCTTGCTATTCCCGATTCAGTGCGCGCATCCCTGCATGCCACCGGGGAAGATTCTACCGCGACGCTTCGCAAAGCAATCATATGCTGTTGGCGTTTGGAGGTTGCCAAACTACGCGCTCCTTCCAAGGGACCCATTGATAACGATCTCATCGAGAAAATGCTGGCGGAAGTGGACGAAATCCTCGCTGGCTTACAAACTCCCACTGATTCTCCTCATGAATTTGAAAAAGATGTCGGCTGGCTACGCGGCGTACTTACTCGGAGTGCGGTAGATTTTTCAGAGATTTTGCAAAAAATCGATAGAGAACAAGCTAACGCCGCAGCAGCAGATGCTTCCACGCAAAAACCCAAATCTACCAAAATCCGGCTTACCCATCAGGACGAAACATCGCTTTCTGCCCCGCGCACTATTCGCCCTTGGATTACCGCCTTAGCACTAATCAGCTTGGCAACTATTGTTTTTCATACTTGGCGGTACTACGAAAAACAATCTCGACAGGCGGCCATTGCTTCTCCCATCCCGGGAACAATAAGACTGAGCGATCCTCAGGCGAGCGTTCAGGTATTTAGCGCCGCGGACAACAAACTTATTGATCCCTCGGCAATTTCTTTATTCAAAGCTACAGCCGAAAAACAGGGCAAAACCGTTCGCGAGATCGCCCCTGGCGAGCTTATAGTAATGCCTATTAGTATGGCCAAAGAAATAGACCAAATTCAAAGTCAGTCAACGAAAGCGAGAAAACACCATGAACCATAACCAACATCTTCGCGGGTTCTCGCTAATTGAAATAATGATAGCGGTTGCTATTCTCGGTCTTTTGGCTTCCATGGCGATACCCGGTTACGAACGCTACATTATAAACACTAAAAAAACCGAGAGAACTACTTTAGTAAAGAATCTGGTAAATGATATGCGCGGATATTTTGATCGCAATGAAGGGTCATATATACTATCGCTCCCTTTATCGCCCGCTGCGCCCATAACCAATTCCAAGAAGCCATTTGTCCCATCCTCTAACGAGTGGAAAAAACTTAATTTCCTGGATATGAATGCCAGTGTTTATTACCATTACTACGCTTATGGAGAACAAACTAATAACCAAGCCGATTTTCTGGTCACTGCCACAGGAGACCTAGATGGCAACGGAGTAGCCAGCGCTTATACCGAACAATGGAGACGAACCTCCGATGTATGGACCCTGGTCTACAAAACCACTAATGAGACCGAGTGGTGATTGTTCCTGCTAGCACACACCGACCGTTGACATCGGCAGAATACTGCCGCTAGGACAGAAGACTAAACTACATTGGCCGCCCTGACCAGAGAGCGACTGAGAGAGTGTTATGTCTTTTGTTCATCTTCATTTACACACCCTGTACAGTTTACTAGACGGCGCTATCCGCATGAAGGATCTATTCAAAACGGTCCTAGACTTGAAAATGCCTGCGGTGGCAATGACTGACCACGGAAACATGTTTGGCACGATTGATTTTTATCGCAAAGCCAAAGACGCCGGAGTCAAGCCAATTATCGGACTAGAAGCTTATGTAGCCCCCAAAGGCCGCAAGGACCGTTCGGAACGCTCTTCACATCATCTGCTACTCTTGGCCAAAAACGAAGAAGGCTACGCCAATCTCCGCGTACTGACCTCCCGTTCTTATCAAGAAGGGTACTACTACAACCCTAGAATTGACCTAGAACTTCTCGCCAATCACTCTCAAGGCCTTTTTGCCGCCACTGCTTGTCTGGGAGGAGAAATCCCCAGCTTGATTCTGCGTGGCAATCGAGACCGGGCAAAGGCCACGGCGCTGCAATACCGTGATCTGTTTGCACCGGGACATTTCTTTTTAGAAGTACAGCCTAATGGAATGGCCGACCAAATAAAAGTCAACCAAGCATTGGAAGAGCTTTCCCAAGATACTGGCATTGGTCTTTTGGCCACTGCTGATTGCCATTACATTTCTCGCGACCAGGCCCGCGCGCAAGAAATTCTAATGGCTATTTCCAGTGGAAAAACCTTGGCCGATGAAAAACGACTGCGCCACGAAATGGCCGAGCTTTATATAAAAAGCCCCCAGGAAATGAAGGAAGCCTTTGCCCATTGCCCACAGGCCATTGAAAATACTCTATGGATTGCTGAGCAATGCAATTTGGAGTTGAAGCTGGGAAACCCCCACCCTCCTTCGTTTACTCCCCCCGACCACGAAGACGAATCGGAATACATGGCCCGCCTGGCGCGTGAAGGATTGGAGAAACGTTTTCAAGAAAAAAAGAAAAAAGGAGAACCATTCGACCCTGACGAATACCGAGCGCGGTTAAGTTTAGAAATAGGCGTTATTCAAAAAATGGGGTTTTCTGGCTATTTTCTTATAGTTCAAGATTTTATTAACTGGGCGAAAGACGTAGGAAGAGTCCCGGTAGGACCAGGTCGCGGTTCCGGAGCTGGCTCTTTAGTAGCGTGGTGTTTGCGTATCACCGATTTAGATCCCATTCCGTATAAACTTCTGTTCGAGCGTTTTCTTAATCCCGAACGGGTCTCCATGCCTGACTTCGACGTTGACTTTTGCCAAACACATAGATGCAAAGTAATTGATTACGTTACGCAAAAGTACGGTCGCGGAAATGTAGGACAAATTATAACCTTTGGCTCGTTGAAAGCTAAAAGCGTAATACGCGATGTTTGTAGAGTAATGACCCTGCCTTACTCCGAAGGCGACCGCATCGCAAAAATGGTTCCCGAAATTTTAGGAATCAATTTAAAGCAAGCTATTTTCGGCGATCCCGATAAAGGAATTGCTGGTGAGCCACGTTTAAAGGAACTCATTGATGACCCTAAGCCTTTAGGCATCAAAATGGTTTCTCCAGGAGAAACTGAAGAAAAAGAAATTACTACCAAAGATCTTTTAGAAATAGCCATGGCACTAGAAGGTCTTCACCGTCAACCAGGCATGCATGCCGCGGGAGTGGTAATCTCCGATCGGCCTTTAGTGGGAACTGTCCCCTTATATGTTCCTCCGGGTGAAGAAACGGTAGTTACTCAGTTTGCGAAGGATGAAGTAGAATTAGCCGGATTGATTAAATTCGACTTCTTAGGACTAAAAACCCTAAGTGTTATCCAACATGCCATTGATTTGGTAAATCGCAAACTTCCTGCTGAGCAACAGGTTTTTGCAAACATGTTGCCACTAAACGACCAAAAAGCTTTTGATCTTATGATCAAAGGCGATACCGCGGGAATATTTCAAATGGAATCTTCGGGCTTTACCGAAATGGTGAAAGCCCTCAAACCAAGCTGTTTTGAAGACATAATTGCTGCAGGCGCATTATATCGTCCCGGACCTCTCAAACAAAAACTGCCAGGAACTGACGTTACCATGGTCGAGCTTTACATTGACCGCAAACATGGGCGTCGCGAAGTAGAATATCCTCACCCCAAATTAGAGCCTATTTTAAAAGAAACTTATGGGGTAATTGTTTATCAAGAACAAGTTATGCAAATTTCGCAAGTCTTGGCGGGATATAGCTTAGGACGAGCCGACCTTTTGCGCCGAGCAATGGGAAAAAAGAAAAAAGAAGTTATGGAGAAAGAGCGCTCCGGTTTTATGGAGGGAAGTATTAAAAACGGAGTGAATGAAAAAGTAGCCGGCGAAATTTTTGATATGATGGAAAAATTTGCGGAGTACGGATTTAATAAGTCCCACTCTGCAGCTTACGCGGTTATTTCCATGCAAACTGCATGGCTTAAAGCCCACTATAGAGTGGAATTCATGGCCGCGCTTCTTTCCAGCGAAAAAGACAATACCGATAAAGTAGTGCATCATATAGGCGAAGCTCGTTCTTCCGGCATTGATGTTCTGCAACCAGACGTAAATGAATCAGACTTTGATTTCACCGGAGTAGAAGGAAAAATTCGTTTTGGCTTGGGAGGCATCAAAGGCGTAGGAGAAGCAGCGATCGAGACTATTGTTGCAGCAAGAAAATCCAAGCCTTTTCAAGGATTATTTGATTTTTGTGAGCGAGTAGATCTGCGCAAAGTAAATCGCAAGGTACTAGAATGCTTAATCAAAGCCGGCGCTTTTGATTTTACACAAGTAGCCAGAAAACGCTTATTTGACTCTATTGACAAAGCATTAGAGCGAGGACAAAGCGAGCAACGTGACCGGGCGGTGGGTCAGATTTCTCTTTTTGGCGCTCTAAAAATGAAATCGGGAACCAAAAACGACGATTATGCTCCTGGTGAAGAATGGTCAGAAAAAGAACGATTGCGTTTGGAAAAGGAAGCCATTGGTTTTTACATAACCGGCCATCCATTGGAACAATACGCTCGGGAAATAAGTCGCTACGCCAGTCCGTGCAGTAAAATTCAACATTTGAACAAAGACGAAAAAACAACTATTGCCGGTATAGTAATAGGTCTGCGCGAAAAAGTGCTGCAATCGGGAAAACGTATGGCTTGGGCCACTATAGAAGATTTAACTAGTTCAGTAGACGTAATATTTTTTCCATCCAAAGATGGTTCTCGCTCGGAAAATATAGACGGAAAATGGCAAAAAGGCCGTGCTCGTCCGGGATATGCCGATTGGGAATCAATTCTAAAAGGTCACGACCCGGTACTAATAAAAGGAACAATTCAGCTAGATCAGCGAGACGAAGAAAACCCCAAAGCGGAAATAGTAGCCGAATCAGTAGAAAACCTCGCCCAGGTTCGTGCTAAACGAACCAAAAGGCTGGAAGTACGGCTACCAGTTTCTTTAGTAACCCCCCAAAGATTAGAGCGAATGGCCGAGTTATTAACTCGCTACCCGGGAAACCTGGGTATTGCCCTGCAATTGGTTGTTCCTCAGGAAAGCGAGATTACTATTCTTCCGCAAAACCAAAAGGTCGCTCCCAGTGATGAGTTGATTCTGGGAATAGATCGGATATTCGAGGAGAAAGTTACGGAATTGCTGTAGGAGCTGGTCAGTGTTTTGTAATTATTTAGTCGGCGAAAGACCCTCTGCGTAGCCCTCTCCACGGGGAGAAGGAATTATAACCAACCGTGGTGCTGGTATGGCTGGGACGACGGAACGGCGGTGATCTTCGAGTCGGCAGAGGCTGACTTAGTAAGCCTGCATAGCGGCGGGACGCCAGACTTGGAACTCATTGAATAGACCCTCACTCGTTGGAGTCCAGAAGAATCCGCCAGATACCGTCCCGGCCTCGTTGCCAGCACAGTAGGTAGTAGCCGCCCCACGTGCCTGTGCATTTCCCGATCTCGAATGCGAGGTTCGAGGTGACGAATGTTAACGAGAGTGGCGCCAAATTGAGCATGTAACCCGGATCGGCCATATAGCCGTATTCGGAGGCGATTGCGATGGTGCCCTGGAGTACCCGTTCCCGGTTGTAGTAGTAAGCGTTTTTCTCGTAAAGTTGCTTTACGAGAACGTTCGGATCGTGCTGCCGGCATAGCTCTATCCAGCGCTGTCGAGAGCGCTCGATCCCAGAGGCGTCCTCCACCACATACTCAGACGTTTTAGCGATGGCCTCTAGCTCCCGAGCCCACGTGTCACCGATTTCTCTCCAAGCGACTATATACTTGAACTTTGTACCATTCTCCGCAACCAGGTAGCCGATCTCATACACCAGGTTCAGCGCCGCCCGGTGCCTCGCTTCCGCAGTGATAGATCGAAACCGGCAATGGCGAATGCGCTGTTTCCTGTAGTACGCCGCGATCGCCTGGCGTCCCCTTATCAGAGACCCTTCGCTCGGAAAGAAGACTGCCTTCTTAAGATAAAAGCCGCTCACGTCTCCGTTCCCCTCGTTGAAGCTCTCCAGCCATTGTGTCTCCGCCTCGTCTAGCAATTTTTCCAGCGCGGGGTCATCCATTGTGGCTGCCCCTACCACTGATTCTGGCTCGCCTGTGCCTGCAAAAATTGATTTATCGGTTTTATTCATATTCGCTGATTTGTTTAGCGTACAACCGATTGAACTACATAAAAGCGAGAGCAATAAGCAAAGCAGGATTTCTGTGTTTTTATTCACAACACGATCTCCCAATGGGTAGAAGGTGGTTAAATCGGTGGCATTCATGCTTCTAAGACGTCACCGTCGCATTAACTGATGGAATTTCGTCGCTGGGCTTAAGGCGTTGCGTGGCGATTGGCGCGAGGAACACCTTTTTTGCCTCAAGCAAGAAGTAGCGACCTATCAGTTTCTCCAACAGCAGATTGCAGAATGCGAGTCGATGGTGTTTAAGCAATTGGCTAGTCTTAAAACTAAAGCCAAGCCTGAAGAGCACCAAAGCCCAAAAATAAGCGAGACAATCCTGCGCTTCGCCTATCGCTTTTCAAAATAGCGGGAAGTGCTCTAACTCTTCTTCCAAGTTTTGCTTCTAACAATCTTCAGACGATCTTCTCCGAAATTGGCTTTGACCTGAGCAAGTTTCCAACAGAAAAGAACTTCACATCTTGGGCGAAGATTTGCCCGCGAAATAATATAACCGGGGGTAAGCGTAGACCAAGTCGAAAAACTTTCTCAGGAAGCCGAATTGAAGACGCTTTCCGAGTTGCTGCGCAGACTATTGCTAACAGCCATACGACACTCGGCGCCTACTATAGACGACGGAGAAGCCAGAAGGGGCCTGCTTTCGCGAACGCCGTCGTTGCTCACAAGCTTGCTCTGCTATTTTACAGAGTATTAAAGTACGGTTGGGAATATGTCGAACAAGGTGAGAAGCATTATGAAAACAAATATCGAAATAGCATCATCAATTCTGCAACAAGGAAGTTGCAAACGCTGGGATTCGATGTGGCTCTTTCCCCTCGAACAGCCGCATAGTTCAAGCTGTTCATCAGAAGCGTAACACCATAGGCATGAAGTCGAGGAAATCTTCAGCCTCGACAAGCTCGGCCTGAACGGATTTTTGCAGCCCTTCGTTTTCAAGAAATAATGGGGTACCGGCGGTTTTACCACGCCTTACCCTGCTTAACTAGATAACAGCTTGAACAAGCGTAACCATGAGCCCTCTTATTATTCTACTAGGCCATTCGATAATTGAGCCGGCGTAAAAGAATATAAGAATAAGTATAATAAAAGAGTATCTTGATAAATTCTCCCAGAATTGCCGAAATCGATAGGGTAAAATGCCTTCAAGAATTCTACTTCCGTCTAATGGAGGCACCGGAATAAGATTAAATATGGCCAGATTGATATTTAGCATAAACGCGAAACCTAGCAGTTGCGCCAAAGCTGAGCCTGGGCTATCAAACCCGGGCAGAAACTTAGCCAAAACTTGAAGCCCAAGAACACAGCCAAGAGCCAAAACCAAGTTAGAAACAGGTCCGGCTGCCGCAGTAACCATCATTCCTTTACTCATGGAAATATTTCGCGAAAATCCAGCAGGGTTAATAGGAACGGGTTTGGCCCATCCGAAAGGAACTCCCATCAGCGGCAAAAGAAAGGTTCCGAATAGATCCATGTGCGCCAAAGGATTAAGGGTTAAGCGCCCCATACGACGAGCAGTATCGTCACCTAGTTTGTAAGCGCTCCACGCATGGGCAAATTCATGCACTGTCAAAGACAACAACAGTGGAACCAGAAGCAGCACCCTTGTCAAAAACCATTCTTGGGTCATTCGATCCTCAATCTATTAGGGTATTACTCGCCTTGAAGCAATCCTCGCAACACATAAGGCATGATGCCACCATGAGTGAGGTATTGCACTTCAATGGGAGTATCTATACGCAGGGTGACTTCTACTCGTTGCTCCTGCGCTTCTCTATTCTTAATAACCAGCAACAACCGCATGCGCGGGGATACCCCCGATTCTAATCCCTGTAAATCAATAGTCTCGCTTCCGTCTAAACCTAAGGTCTGCGCGCTTACTCCCTCGTCGAATTGACAAGGCAATATTCCCATTCCAATCAGGTTACTACGATGGATACGCTCGAAGCTCTGAGCTACGACTACACGCACTCCTAGCAGAGCCGGTCCCTTAGCCGCCCAGTCACGCGAGCTACCGGTTCCATACTCCTGACCGGCAAACACCACCAAGGGTATGCCTTGCGATTGGTAATTCATGGCGGCGTCAAAGATGCTAGTAACTTCTTCTTGCGGATACAGGCGAGTAAACCCTCCTTCTACTAGTGGAACCATGCGATTGCGAATACGCACGTTAGCAAAAGTGCCCCGCATCATTACTTGATGATTGCCTCGTCGAGAGCCGTAACTATTAAGTTCTGCAGGAAGAACACCTGCGGCCAGCAAATACTTTCCCGCGGGTGATTGAAGATGTATGGAGCCAGCCGGGCTAATATGGTCGGTAGTCACCGAATCACCCAGAATAGCCAAGATCCGCGCCGAACGGATACTGGCGACTGGTTTAGTTTCCAGCGAAAAGTCCTGAAAATATGGTGGCTCCTGAATATAAGTAGATTGCGGGTTCCAGGAACAAACCATGCCCTCAGTAATAGGAATAGCATTCCAGTTGCTATTTTGCTCGTAAACATTTTGGTAACAATTACGATACACCTGGGCATCCAAGGTTTCTGGCAAAAGAGCACTTACTTCTTTTTGAGAAGGCCAAATTTCGCGCAAGAATACTGGCTTGCCTTGTGGGTCAATCCCCAGTGGCTCGCTAGTTAAGTCGATATCTACCCGCCCGGCCAAAGCAAAAGCCACCACTAAAGGAGGGCTCATTAGAAAATTGGCCTTGATGCTGGGATGAACCCGCGCTTCAAAATTGCGATTACCGGAAAGCACGCTAGCCACGGTCAGGTTACTTTTGGCAATGGCCTCTTCAATTGCCGGGTCCAGAGAGCCAGAATTTCCAATACAGGTTGCACAGCCATAACTAACCAAGTGAAAGCCAAGCTGGTCGAGATAGAACTGCAACCCGGTTTTTTGAAAATAGTCGGTAACTACCCGAGAACCCGGAGCCAGGGAAGTTTTCACCCCGGCGGGTACTCGTAAACCACGCTCCACTGCTTTTTTGGCCAACAAGCCAGCGGCTATCATCACCCCAGGATTAGAAGTATTCGTGCAGGAGGTAATCGATGCAATAACTACGCTGCCGTCTCTCAATTCAATGCTTTGTGCATCGGTATCCAGAGGTCGCCGAACCAATATTGCCACCGGTGGCTTAGCAGAAGACGTGCTTGTCGGCGTGGAACCAAGCTGCTCTTGAAAACTAATTTTTAACTCTTTTAGGTCAATGCGATCTTGTGGACGTTTTGGCCCGGCAACGCTTGGTTTTACCTCCGACAAGTCAATATCGATAATGCGTGAATAATCACATTCCCCCCGTTTAGGAATTCCCAGCATACCTTGCGCAGAATAATAGTTGCGGAATGCTTGCACTGTTTCGGTTGGTCGGCCAGTCATTTCCAGATAACGACAGCATTCCTCGTCAGGAGCAAAATATCCCAGGGTAGCCCCGTATTCGGGAGCCATATTGGAAAGCATAGCCCGGTCAGGAACACTCAGCTTGGCTGCCCCTTCTCCGTGAAACTCCACAAATTGGCCCACTACTTTGGCTTGTCGTAATTTCTGAGTAATGTATAGCACCGCGTCAGTAGCAGTCACTCCCTGGGAAAGCGAACCACCAAGATGCACTCCCACTACATCAGGCATAAGAAAAGAAATCGGTTGCCCAAGCATTCCTGCCTCGGCTTCAATTCCTCCTACCCCCCAGCCCACTACCCCTAGCCCATTAATCATGGTGGTGTGGGAATCGGTTCCTACTAGCGAGTCGGGATAAAACACCCCGTTTGTCTCCCATACTCCCTGAGCTAGGTATTCCAGATTCACCTGATGACAAATGCCCATGCCCGGGGGGACAATGCGCAGCTTTTTAAAAGCTTGCGTACCCCAACGCAGAAACTCATAACGAGCTTGATTGAAACGAAATTCATTCTCAAGGTTCTGCTCAAAAGCTTGGGGAGTACCGAAATAATTAACCTGCGAAGAATGATCGATAACCAAATCCACGGGAACAAGTGGCTCTACTCGTCCAACGTCTTGATTACGACGCTGTACTGCCGATCGCATAGCCGCCAAATCGACGAGCAACGGAACCCCGGTAAAATCTTGCAAGAGAATTCGCGATACTACAAAAGGAACTTCCGCGCTGCGTACATCGTTTGGCTGCCAACCAGCAAGCGCCAAAACATCTTCCTTGCGTACTCGCTGCCCATCGCAATTGCGCAATAGGGATTCCAGCACTACCCGCAAACTAACCGGCAGGCGACAGACAGAAAAACCAAGTTTTTCGAGTTCGGCTAATGCAAAAAACTGGGCAGTACGACCAGCAACCGGAGCAAACTCTTTCAGGCAATAGGAGAAGTCATTTTTCATGTTCTCCTAATTACCGTGTTTGAGCGCTTTTGTGCAGAGAAACTGCAAGT
>JBNKEI010000053.1:0-5923 GCA_050288705.1 Myxococcales bacterium | reverse complement strand
TTTTGCGATTTCAGAATATGTTCCACTGCCTGCTAAATATGCTTCTACAACTCGTCGTCTAAGATCAGTTGAAATTGAAGTTCCCATTTCGAGTCTTAGATCAAGAATACTCGATCTTTGCAAGAGAAAAACGCTATAATATTTTCCAGAGCGGAAAACTCTCGGGCAGATAATCCGCTTTCTTTCCAAAGCCGAACAAGCTCTATCCATTGTGCTCGTGTTTTTTTCATGCGCCATTTCTAGCGCTCTGAATTTCCCTTGTCAGCACGTGGTTTGTAAAACAGATACCGATTTCTATCAATTGCGCTGGAGTAAAGATATTCTCGACGAAATGCAGCGTAACCTGGTATCGACGAGCACAATGTCCGCTGACAAAGCGATACGCCTTCGCGCAACAATGGAGAAATACTTCCCTGATGCGCTCGTTACCGGCTACGAACCTCTCGTAGCTGTAATGCACAACGATGCCAAAGACCGTCACGTCGTTGCGGCTGCAGTGAAAGCTAGCGCTCAGGTCATAATTCATTATCATACAAATAGCCTTCCTGCGGATAATCTGAATCCCATATCAGTTAATGCGACAGAATCGTCTATCTTATTTTCCATTTGGGAATCTGAGCAAAGTAACTTAAAGGCCTGGACCCAACGGTTCTAAAATTTCCTCCCACAAAGACGCTATCCCCCGCTACTGAAATGCTATGTACTGTCCCGCATTTCTTCCTATCGGAGCATTGGCTACCTGCTCGGGGATCCCATGAAGTAAGCTGGTCTTTCGACAGTTCGATTGCGGCAAGAGAATATCTGGATTGGCCATCAACTTCGGTAAATTCTCCGCCTATGTACAATACGCCATTGGATATTACCATGGTATAGATAGTTCCATTCACCTGATGAGCAAATGGAATAATATTCCCAGATAAATCCACTGCCGCAAGGTAGTTACGTGTTTCGTTATTGATCTCAGTGAACTCCCCTCCCAAATAGACAGTTGTCTCGTTTTCCACGATGGATTTGATGTGGCCATTGGTAGCAGGAGCAAAATCTGTAAGGGTTCCTATTAAATGATCAATCGCAGCAATAGAATTCCTGTCTTGACCATTAATTAGCGAAAACGGGCCGGCAAGATATACTGACTTCTTACCAATTGATATTACATCAATGCCACCATTAATTTCGACATTCCAATTGAGAATAGCTTGTCCAGTTGCCGCATCTACGGCGTTCAAGCAAGCAACTATTTTCGGTTCGTCACTTCCCGCAAAATAAACAATATTCTTACTAGCTGCGACCGCGGTAATCCAAACCATATCGGTATTCATAGCGCTATCGCGACAAGCTAATGTGTGCCATTTCTGAATCCCTGTCAGCGCATCAACTGCTATGATGCCTTTATGATCGATAGCTTCGTCTTCACTATAAATGGTCTGCGAATTCACAGCAATAGGAAACGATACAGGTAAGTTTTGTCCCCAAGGAGTAACGTTTCCATTAATGTCAATGGCAGCAATATCCCTTTTTTCTCGATTTCCAATACTTGAAAAATCGCCACCAATGTAAATTTCATTAGAATAATTCGATGCAAGAGCGAATGTAGAGTTTGAATTGACAATATTTGCATCTGGATTCCAGGAAAGAATATTTCCTGAAGTGAGATCAAATGAAGCGAATCCGTTTCTAGATTGTGAAGCAATTTCATTATATCTACCAAATCCACCACCAACATAAATTGTTTTCTTGTCAGAGGAGAGTAAAAGTGCTGATATGTTTATGGCTGATCCACCGTACGGATCCCATCGATACGGAGATGGGTTCCACTCAGTCGCCAGGCCAGTACTTAGGTCAAGCTCTGCGAGACTACTTCTCGATTGGCCTCCAATATCATGAAAAAATCCACCTACATACAATGAATTTTGCGCGATCCCTAATGCTTGAACACTGGGATTATTGAATCTAGAGGTAACATCTGCTGTCCATTTTGGAGTCCCTGTTTTTCTGTCAAGGCAGGAAATAAGGCTTTTATGAGATGTAAAACCGTAAAATGAATCCCCTCCCATGCATACCAGTTCATCTCGAGACGCAACTGCACGAATAATGACATCGGAATTTGCATTCCAATTCGCGGATAGGGTTCCGTCGATATCTAGGCAGGCAATATGATTTCTGGGCAAACCGTTTATGTTAGTGAATTCGCCTCCTAAACAGAGATCGGGGGAGTCAGATGTGAAGTAATTCATCACGGCAATTGACAGAACGTCGCCATTTGCATCTGCCTTCCAGTTTTCGTCGACTCTCCCATATTCCTCCTCCCAAAATCGTTGCGCAAAAATCGCTGCAAGATGATTTCTAGTTAAGCCTCCAACCGTAGAGAAGCTTCCGCCTACGACGACTCTAGTCGGTTGGCTTCCTACTATCGCTATTGCCTTAACATCGCCATTTGCACCAGGATCCCATTCAAGATCAACTGAACCATTGGAGAGAATATGAGCGATATTGTTTCTAGGCACGTCGTTGATATAATTAAATCTTCCCCCAATATACCAGCCGCCTTGATTATCGTCAGCGACGGCAAAAACTGAACCGTTTACAACAGGAAAAGACGTTTTGTCCGCAGAGCTGGCATCAAGAATAACGCCTCCTCCGGTACTCGGCCCTGTCTGCATTATGCCTGCACCTGCAATATACGTAGTACCATCCTCACTAGAAACAACAGAATAAATGGGTTTATCCGCCACCAACGGTACTGTCGGCTTTTCGTCAGCCGTCCGTGACCATACTTCCTCCGAAAGACTGCTTTCACCGACAGAAGTAATTGCTGCGACTGCATAGTATTTAGGAGCCCACCTCTCAAGCCCGGAATGAGTATAGGATGGTTCGAACACCTCCAGTCCCTGGTCATTTTTCGTAACTCCGGGCGAGTCCTTAAAATAAACTTTATAACTGGTCACTTTTGGCACTGAATCCCAAGTTAAATGAATTTGCAGAGTGCCTGATCTAGCAGTTATATTTTGTGGTACGGAAGTGCACATTGAATTCACACAACCACGTTCTCCTAAGCAATCGGTATCGGAAGCGCATTGCGACCTAAAGCACGCATTATCATAGCAGTAGCTTTGCGCTGAGCAATCGGCGTCTGATTTGCAGTGCATTGGAAAAGTAGGATTACAGGCGATCAGAAAACTATAAATAAAAAATACAACACCATAGATTTTTAGCATTTGATTAGTTGACAATCTCATATGCCATTCATTGTTTTGAAAGTAATTATTATTCCTTGAGCAAAAGTTATAACCTACTAAAAACATTTTTCCTCCGCGAGTACGAGTTTAACTATAATTCTAAGTTTAAAAATTTTTTTTAATCGCGAATACAGCGGACAAAGTAGTACCTCTACCATTCAACTTTATCTCCGGAGACGGCGCCAAACTTAGCCAGAAAAACGTACCCGCCGCTGCAGCAGAAATTGCTCCAATCGACAACGCATTTCTAAAATTAGAATCTCTCTGGGCCTGGGTTCGAAGCTGGAAGTAATCAGCTCTGGACGAGGGATCCATGTGATTTACGCCATCCACTTTCATATTTTCCATCTTATTTAATGCTTGGTTCATCTTTAGATGCTCAAAAACCGCCACCCCTCCCAGTAGCACGGCAATCCCTGCTAGTGACCAGGCGGTTTTGCTTTTCCACTTCGACTGAGTGGTAACCGGGTATCTAGAATTTGAAGCAATGGCATTTTTCTTCAAAACCTCTACCGGCAGCCTAACTTGGCCAGTTACTAGGTACGCTGCAAGCTTTTCGATCGCAACCTTTGGGGCATTATTGGCCGGTAGCACGACTCGCGCTTCCTTCGATTTCTTCCCTTGGTCGATCCATTCGACGGACAGATATTTTTTTCCAAAAACAGGCTGGTATTCGCGCACGGCGACCACTGATTGGACCCCCAGCAGCTTTCCTAGGCGAGCAAAGGCTCGGAGTCGTTTTTTCTTATCGGTAGGAAACGCGACGCACGGCCCTTTTCCCGCGAAAATGGAGCCTTCGAATTCCTGATCGAACTTAACCTCCATATCACCCTGAACTTTCACCTTCTTGAATAGCCCTCGCCCAGTTGGAAACTCGACATCAACCTGGTATTCGCCTCGGGGAACTCGGAGCTTAATGGGCGACGGCCCCACTGGACATCCGTCGATAGTCACCATTAATCCCTTTGGACGAGTCAACACTCTAAGTGACGAATTGCTCGTTCTCTCTAGTTCTTTCCGGTAGTTGGCGACAAATTGATGGAAAGAGGGAGGAAAAAGGTAATAATCGAGCTCAAAAACGCCCACTCGAGCCAATCTTTCGATCGCCACGTCCCGATCGCGGTCTCTGCCTAAGCTTTGGTGGTAAGCCCAGGCTAATTTGGCGTAGGCATCGCGAACTAGGTCGCAACGCTTCTGAGAAGGAGGCTGCAACATAAGCTCTTTAGCTTCTTTCTGTAGCAGATCGATCGTCTCGACGTAGGCCCCGTTAAGCAAATCTTGATGACGAGCGGCTAAGGCGCGCTCAAGCTGTGCCATCGATAAGGCGGGGACGCCTCCCAGCATTGCCATTAGGGATTGCTCTAATCTCACCTCTTGATTCTTACGCGCCAAAGCCTCGCGAACCTTGCGAACGTTTTCTACCAGCGTAACTTGGTCGCAAGAATTGCTTCCCACCACTGCTATTGATTGCGAGAAAGTCGCCGTGGGAACCATGGATAAAGCACATAAAATAAAGAAGCCCCCTCGTACACTAATCATTTCTACAAACCCCCGCCCTTTATTGGACCAAAAAAACACGCTCATTTCGACCAAATATTGCACGCCAAAAAAAACATACATAGATGTAAATTTTTAACATACATTCATTTGTACTCGATCCTCAAGTTTTTTGTTCTTGACCTCTATCTATGCGAAATTACTGAAGTAAAATTTTGATGCCGGCCCGCTTATTCTATGTTTACGGTGTTCATCAGGGGCTATAGTGAAGTCTCGGTTCTGTCGCATTAATTCTACTGTGCCATTTTATAACACGGTCAAGGAAACGCTTCACGCTCAGGCGGCGGTAATCGCTGCGCTTTGTATCGAGCAGCACGAGCTTGCCTGTTTCGAGCTCGGTGGTAATTGATTTTTGCAGCAAGTCGTTCGGGGGTTGGTGGAGGCGCCAGGAGCGCGGCAATGGCCATCCGGATTTGGCTGATCGTGATGTCTGGGATTTTTTTCCCCAGCCTTCGCTTCTAGCTGCTGCCTTCACCAAGTCCTCTGCCGTCACTTCGCCTTCGCCCATATGCTGCAATAGGCCAAATGGTGTCGCAGTTCTTGCTGAATCTGTAATCGCTCGGTCTTTTTTACTCTTTCTTGACATGGCTCCCTTCCTTCGAACTGGGAGTCATTTCCTCAAGCTGGTCGCTTGTCAAGCATATTTAATGACACAGTAGAATTAATTTTTTTGTCATACTTGCATGAATTTTTATTATTTTTCAAAAAATAATCAATTGTATTGAATAAACCAACCTCTTGATTTTACTGGTTTTACTCAGACCATAATTTACATAAAGTGACTTATAGGATTCTAAGAGTGAAACCAGATAGAAAGATAATCGAGCACTCGTTTTACGGGAAACGACCACCTAATGGAGCATCTCAGGATTATTTAAACAATGAAATTTAGCGACAAGCTACTTAAACCAAGTTTTGTTGGTTACCAAATGCGTTCAGATGAAATAAAAACACTACTAATATTATACCGATCATCTTTCCCTCTACAGTATTATAGCGTTTTTCTCTTGCAAAGATCGAGTATTCTTGATCTAAGACTCGAAATGGGAACTTCAATTTCAACTGATCTTAGACGACGAGTTGTAGAAGCATATTTAGCAGGCAGTGGAACATATTCTGAAATCGCAAAA
>JBNKEI010000052.1:0-51897 GCA_050288705.1 Myxococcales bacterium | reverse complement strand
TAAAACACTATCAAAAGGCAGAACAATTGCGGCCCGAGAGTATAGAACCAGTGGCCGGCAAAGCTTTTTGTTTGGTGGATATGGGAAGAATTGAAGAAGCGCTAACCCTTTTTGAAGGGGTTCTTAAGAGCAATCCGCGTTACAGCGATGCTTTGATCGGGATGGCAGACATCTATAAAGTCAAAGGTGATATACGCCAAGCAATACAGTACTACCGCCAGTATTTGCGGGTAGCTCCTGATGGGCCAGAATCAGACATCGCTTTGAATAATTTGGAAAGATTGAGTGCTAAGTAACGCATAGATCTTGCTGAATAGAGGTAGGAAATCATAAATGGACGCCGACTGTTGGCGTCCATTTCTAGGTAGCGTCCAAAAAAGACTATTTCTTGCCTATTTTGCCGACCGTACCAAAGAGAGCGGTTTCGCCAAGCTCTTCTTCAATGCGTAGAAGACGATTGTACTTCGCGATGCGGTCAGAACGAGAAGCGGAGCCAGTTTTGATTTCGCCAGCATTGGTAGCTACCGCGAGGTCGGCGATGAAAGAGTCTTCAGTTTCACCGGAGCGGTGAGAAATGATGCAGCGATATCCAGCATCGCGTGCCAAATTGATGGTGCGCAGAGTCTCCGAAACCGAGCCAATCTGGTTGAGCTTAATGAGAATGGAATTAGCCACTCCCTCGTCAATGCCTTTTTTCAAGAACTTGATGTTGGTAACAAAGAGATCGTCGCCTACCAACTGAGTCTGGTTGCCAACCGCATCGGTAAGTTGTTTCCATCCGGTCCAGTCTCCCTCCGCCATGCCGTCCTCAATGGAAACAATTGGATACTTGCTTACCCAATTGCTCCAGTATTCCACCATCTGAGCGGAGGAGCGCTTGCTGCCATCACCTTTTTTGAAAACATACTGGCCATTGTCAAAGAACTCGCTAGAAGCAGGGTCGAGAGCAATGGAGACGTCTTTGCCTGGCTTTAGACCAGCTTTTTCAATCGCCTTAAGGATCGTTTCGATAGCTTCCTCGTGAGTCTTAAGATTAGGAGCAAAGCCACCCTCGTCACCTACGGCGGTGGTATGCCCAGCGGCTTTTAAAAGGCTCTTGAGTGCGTGGAAGGTTTCAGTTCCCCAACGAAGGGCTTCCCGAAAATTGGGGGCTCCCACTGGCATTACCATAAACTCTTGGAAATCCAGAGTGTTATCCGCATGTGCGCCGCCATTAATAATATTCATCATAGGCACGGGAAGCGTAACCGCACCTGCTCCTCCTAAATAGCGATATAGCGGCTGTCCGCTTTCGACCGCACCCGCGCGAGCTACTGCCATGGAAACGGCAAGAATAGCGTTGGCGCCTAGCTTGGCTTTGGTAGGCGTGCCGTCGAGGTCGATCATTGTTTTATCGACATTGGCCAAGTCGAGACCTTCCATGCCGGTCACTTCATCAGCGATGGCCTCATTAATATTGGCCACCGCTTTTAGGGTGCCTTTGCCTAGGTAGCGGGCTTTATCGCCATCTCGCAATTCCAGAGCTTCGTTTTCGCCGGTGGATGCGCCCGAAGGTACGGCGCCAGTTCCCATTGCTCCGCTTTCCAGTTCTACCTCGGCCTCCACTGTGGGATTGCCTCGTGAATCAAGAATTTCTCGACCTCTCACCAAAACAATTCGACTCATGCTTTTCTCCAAAGGATTTAGAATTGAACCTGTTTTTCACCCGCCAATTCTTCACAACGCCAGCCGGAAGTCCTACTCCACCCTTGGCTAAGGAACAAGCACGATCTTGCCAAAATGAGCGCGTTCGGAAATTCGCTCGTGTCCAAAACGGGCGTCTTTTAAGGGCAAGGTGGTGTCTAGAATGGGCCGCAGTTTGCCTTCTTCTACTAAGCGTAAAATATGGAACAAATCGCCTTTGCTGCCCATGCTGGAACCGATGAGAGAAATTCTTCTCCAAAAAAGCGTACGCAAATCGAGAGGAACTTCTGGCCCGGTAGTGGCTCCGCAAGTCACTAACCGTCCACCAACTGCCAGAGCGCCAATGCTCTCTTCAAAGGTGGAGGCTCCTACATGATCGACTGCTAAATCCACCCCGCGACGGAAGGTAAGCTTATCTATTTCCGCGGAAAAATCAGGACGAGTGTAGCAGACTGCTTCATCTGCTCCCAGGGTGAGCGCCTTCGCGAGTTTTTCTTCACTGCTTGCAGTTGCAATAACTCGTGCGCCAAGGTATTTGGCAATCTGCACAGCAGCACTTCCTACGCCACTGCCGGCGGCCTGGATGAGTACAACCTCTCCTGCTCGCAGCTTTGCCCTGCGTACCAGCATTTCCCAGGCGGTAAGAAAAGAAACAGGCAAACAAGCTGCTTCCTCAAATGAAAGATTTTTGGGAGTTGGTAACAAATTCTGACGAGGTACACAAACTAGCTCGGCATAACCGCCCCATACGTTTTCTCCGAGAAGGTGAAAGCGGCGACACCAATGATCTTGCCCAGAAAGGCATGCTCGGCAGACTCCGCAAGAAAGTCCTGGAGAGACTAGTACGCCGACGCCTGGCTCTACATCTTGTACTGCCGAACCAACCGCATCGACAACGCCAGCTATGTCACTACCTAGCACATGAGGAAAAGGCAGATTCAATCTCGGCCAACCTTGTCGGACCCATAGGTCCAGATGATTGATGCCACAGGCGCGCACACGAATGCGTACCTCGTTGCTTTTCGGCTCCGGCTCGGGAACTTGATCTACTTCTAGGTGTTCTGGGCCACCATGACTGCGAATAATTGTTGCTCTCATAGGGTTCCTAAATTCATAATTTTTGAAAATTGTGCAATCGAATAGTGAGGGGCCCTTGTAGGTTTTGAAATTGCCTGGACTGAAGCGCTGTTGAGGTAATAATCGGCCGGATAAACAATGACCAAGAAATTCGGTTTGTTGTTGCTACCAGCGGCTCTCATCTGTTAGAAGGGCGGTTTTATTCAAGGAGATCCACCGGCACCAAGTTTTTCGCAGTTGCTTGCTTCAAGCACGCCTACTGTGGAGAGCGAAGAAGTGTGGCATTTTTTGGTGGAGATTGTGAGAGAGAGGTCGCTGTGTTGATACAAAATCTGGTGCTGGCTGTAGTAGAAGACAATGAAGTTGCACATGGCGTACTGCAGGGTTTGCTATCGCAGGCAGGTGGAGTGAACAGCACAGTCGCGAATATCGCGATGGTAGCGCTGATGGTGGTGATTTTTTACTTTTTGCTTATTCGTCCTCAATCCAAGCAGGCTAAAGAGCACAAGGCTATGCTTTCTTCGCTAAAAAAGGGCGATAGCGTAGTGATTGGAGGAGGCGTGTTAGGGCGCATCCACCAAGTAGCCGAAAAAACGGTAATGGTAGAGGTTGCCCAGGGTGTTCGTTTGCGGGTACTGCTAAACTCTATTACCAATAAGGCTCCCGAAGGTTTGGTAGATGAGGAACCCAAAGGCGACAAATCCTAGGGCAAATCTGCAGCAGTTCTGATGGCATTTCTATCACGATAAGCAGAAGAAGTTGTTTACAAGGGGATCTCAATGGATCGCTCATTCTACTGGAAAGTTGGTCTGGTGATAGCCGGCACGCTTCTGGCAATGTGGTTGCTAGTGCCCACAATATATTACTTCCGACTTCCGGCGGATGTGAGAAACGAAAAACTGGAGTCGGTTCTGCCTAGCTGGGCTCCAGACGCCAAAACAAAGCTGAATCTGGGTCTCGACCTGCAAGGCGGAATTCACCTGGTTTTGGGAGTGGACACGCAATCGGCATTGCGGGCTAAGGCTGCCCGGCGGGCTGATCAAATTCAAATGCTTGCTAAGGAAAAAGGCTTTTCAAAAGTTCAAGCCAAAGCGACAGAGCTAAAGATTAAGCTGACTTCCTCAGACCGTGGTGAGCTAGACCGCTTTGAAAAAGTGGCTACCTCCTATTATGAAGACATGCGCATTTCTTCTCGTAGTGACCAAGAATTAACTTTGGTCTTTGGAGACCAAAGCCTTAGCTTCATGAGAAAGAGTGCGGTTGATCAGGCAATGAAAGTAATTTCCAACCGGGTAAATAAATGGGGAGTTACTGAGCCGATTATCGCAGTTCGCGGTGACGATTCCATTTTGGTTCAACTTCCGGGATACAAAGATCCTGCTAAGGCTAAAGACCTATTAGGAAAAACCGCTCAGCTAGAATTCAAAATTGTAGACGACGAAGATGACTATTTTGGGCGCTTGTTTGCATCTTGGATGAAAGCGCCGCCCGAGGGCATGAAGATCGAAGAGGAGCTCGAACAAGGGGGGCGTACTCGTCAATATTTGGTGACTCCCAAAGGCAAAACCAAAATTACTGTCTACCAGGGCCAGACATCCTACTTGGAGGCAACTGGAGAAGGCAGCCGCAAAGTTTTAGAGCAGCTAGTAAGTGCTTCGACTGAACCTGCTATGCCTGCTGAGCGAGAAATGGGCCTGGAATGCATCGCGTCCACAACCAGGGCTAACCAATGCGATGGGTACCGTACGTATTTGTTGAATAGCAAAGTTGAGTTGACTGGTGAATCGGTTGCTGACGCCTATGTCGCACAAGGCAATTCTGGCAACAGCTTTGAAGATAAGCCTTATGTTTCCCTGCAATTTGATCCCAATGGAGCCCGCGATTTTGAGCGAGTAACTGGGGAAAATGTTCGTCGTCGCTTGGCGATTGTTTTAGATAAGACAGTCTATTCGGCCCCAGTTATTCAACAAAAAATTGCTGGTAACGCTAGCATTACCATGGGAGGTGGTGGCTCTTTCGATAAGATTATGGAAGAAGCCAATGACTTGGCCCTGGTATTGAAAGCAGGTGCTTTGCCTGCCCCAGTCACTATTGGAGAAGAGCGAACAGTAGGGGCTTCCCTTGGTCCCGAGCTAATTCGCAAAGGAAGTTATGCGGTATTGGTGGGTTTTTGCTTGGTCATTGCGTTCATGGCCTTTTATTACCGAACAACGGGGTTGGTTGCTAATACTGCCCTTTTGTTGAACGGCATATTCAACCTAGCGGCCATGGCGGCGTTTAATGCCACGCTTACTCTTCCCGGAATCGCTAGCTTTGTGCTTACCTTGGGAATAGCAGTAGATGCTAACGTGCTCATTAATGAACGAATCAGAGAAGAATTGAGACATGGAAAGACCACGCGAGCGGCAGTAGAAGCTGGTTATGGGCGAGCGTTTTGGACAATTTTTGACTCCCACGTAACCACCTTAATTGCTGGTTTCGTGTTGCTTCATTTCGGAACGGGACCAGTAAAGGGATTTGCAGTAATGCTAATCATTGGCATTTTGGCGTCACTCTTTACGTCCATTGTAGTGACCAGATTGATCATGGACTGGCTGGTAATTGGCAGAAAATGGCACCGGATTTCGGTTTGACGAGGCAATGCCCAAAATTGCACGAGAAAGAGGGCTCGCATGGAGCTAATACCTCACAATTTGAATTTTAATTTTGTTAAGTATCGGCGCTTTTTTATTGTGGGATCGATTTTGGTGAATGTCCTGATTCTCTTGGGACTAGTCATAGGCTCGCTTAATTATGGAGTGGACTTCAAAGGCGGTTCGGAAATTGAAGTAAAGTTTAACGATCACGCCAGAGATGTGGAAGTCCGTAAAACCATTCAGGCAGCGGGTTTTGAAGACGCTAGTGCACAAGTAATCGGTCCGGCTGAAGAGAATTCATTTCTTATTCGAGTAGGACGGGTTTCTTTTTTGACCGATGCCGCAACCGCCAAGGCCAGAAATGCGTTTGCGCAAAAGTTTGGTCCTAACCTGTTGAGCTTTGAATTCAATTCCGATTATGGAGATAAGATCGAACTGCGCTTCCAAAACTCTCCCGAACCTGAAGAAATTCGTTCGACCATGGAAGCAGCAGGGGTGCGTGTTATTGCTGGGGCAGAAGGGATACGGAAAGTCCACGATGGCTACACGGTGGTGGCAGCAGGAATTTCCAATAAAGTAGAGAGCGCATTGCAATTGGCGCATGAAAAAAAACTGCTTCCTTCGGCAGAGCTGCGGCGGGTAGAGTTTGTAGGTCCGCAAGTGGGAAAGCAATTGCGGACAAAAGGAATAAAAGCAGTAATTTTTGCGGCGATTGCTATTCTGATTTACGTAGCCATTCGTTTTGATACGCGGTTTGCTCCTGGAGCAGTGCTGGCTATGTGCCACGATATTGTTGTGGTACTGGGGTACTATTTAATTAGCGGTCGAGAGTTCAATCTTACATCGGTAGCGGTCTTGTTAACTGTGGTTGGGTATTCGGTTAATGACACTATCGTTATTTATGACCGAATTCGAGAGAATATGGCCAAAATGAAAGGTATGGGGTTGATTGAGTTAATTAATCGCTCGCTAAATGAAACTTTAGGGCGAACAGTATTAACTTCGTTAGCTACGGCGCTTTCTTTGGTGGGGCTACTGGTTTTTTCAGTAGGGCAGATTTGGGATTTTGCCGCCGCCATGTTGCTGGGGGTGATTACGGGAACTTATTCTTCCATTTATATTGCTAGCCCAGTCACCATTTGGTTAGAGGAAATTACTGGTAAAAGCAAAAAGACATCTTCAGCAATGGCCAAAGCAAGAGCGGGCTAGGCAAGACGAATTCGCTTGCGGCAAGAGTTAATCGTTTTTGAATTCCGCCCCTGCTTACGGGCAAACTACTAGTTTGGGAGAATCTCATGTCTAATAATGCTCTAGCGCTTGATATCAACGACGCTATGGAGGATGCAGTAGGCGCTTTTGGTCTTAAGCGAGAAGAGATTGATGCGTTGGCTGCTGCGGGAAAAAAGGCGCATGCTGATTTACAAGCCAAGCGCCAATCTGGCGAGCTGGGGTTTTTTGACTTGCCTTTTGACGCCACGGCGGCAGAAGAAGCAATTGCTGCCGGTAAGCACCTATCGAAACAATTTGAAAATGTAGTGGTGTTAGGGATAGGAGGTTCTTCTCTTGGACCCAAGTCGCTGTTCACCAGCCTATGTCATCCTTTGCATAATTTCTTAGACCAGGAAAAACGCACTGGCGCGCGTCTATTTTTTCCTGATAATTCCGATCCATCGACTTTCGCCGCGTTGTTGGAAACACTGAATTTAAAGAAGACCGCCTTTGTAGCCATCACTAAGAGTGGGGGAACCGCCGAAACCTGGTCTCAGCTATTGGTGGCGCGGGAAAGACTAATCGCTTTGGTCGGAAATGCCTGGCGCAATCAGATAGTGGCCATTACCGATCCTTCCAAAGGAGCCCTGCGATCAGTTGCTGCCAGCGAAGGGATTACTACTTTGGCAGTTCCTCCGGCAGTAGGCGGAAGGTTTTCAGTTCTGACCCCAGTGGGTTTGGTTCCGGCTGCGGCAGCAGGTATCGATGTGCAATTGCTGCTTCAAGGTGCGGGCGCTATGGCTAAGCGTTGTGACCGGGCGGAAATCTGGGAAAATCCCGCCTACCTTTTTGCCGCAGTGCATTACCTGATGGAGCGCAATCATCGTCGTCCTATTCACGTGCTAATGCCTTATGCAGATGCTTTACGGGAATTTGGTGATTGGTTTGTGCAGCTTTGGGCAGAAAGCTTAGGTAAAAAAACCGCCAATGGAGAAGTGGGGCCTACTCCGGTGCGCGCTGTTGGGGCTACCGATCAGCATTCCATGCTGCAGCTACTCATGGAAGGTCCTCAAGATAAACTAGTAACTTTCATAAGTTTAGGCGAGTCGCGGCATGACCTGACCATTCCCAAGGCCTACGAACAACAGCCAGACGTTGCCTATCTTGGCGGCCACTCTATGTTTGAGCTGCTTTCGGTGGAGCAGCGGGCTACTGCAGCGGCATTAGCGAAAGCGGGGCGTCCCTCTCTTACTTTGCGTTTGGGCAGACTTGATGCTTATTCGATGGGCGAGTTGATGTATTGCATGGAAGCCGCTACTGCATTTGCTGGTGGATTGTACGACATTAATCCATTTAACCAACCTGGAGTTGAGGCAGGAAAGCGCTTCGCTTGCGGTATCCTCGGACGGCCGGGTTACGAAAAAGATCGAGAAGAGGTTGAATCACGACCGGCGCCAAAATCGGAGTATGTTATATCTTAAGTTGATCGCAAGCGAGTTGCATGCAGGAGATAACGGGAACAGGCGTTGAATGACCTCGAATCCAAAAGAGGAGCTCCTCAGTCTTGTGACCGATTTGCGGGCTCACCTGCTGTGGCTTCGCGAAAATGGCGTGCGTGAAGTTGCCGGGGCAGAGAGACGTCCTGGCAATGCGGTCCCAGAATACGCGGAAAAAAAACCGGTTGTTTCTCTCAGAGCAGCAGTTCGGGCGGCAGTTAATTCGAAAATTCCAGATCCCCCCAAAGTGGTACCGCCTACCGGCTCTACAGAAGGCATGCAATCGCCAGAGCAGCCCAAACTGGGGTCGGAAAAACGCCTTTCACTAGAAGAGATTCAAAAAGAATTAGGTAATTGTCAGCGCTGTAAGCTTGCCAAAACCAGAAATAAAATTGTTTTTGGAGCAGGCAATCCCCAAGCGCAATTAGTATTTGTCGGGGAAGGGCCAGGTGAAGAAGAGGATTTGCAAGGCTTACCGTTTGTAGGCGCTGCCGGGCAGCTTCTAACCAAAATGATCGAGGCAATGGGGTTAACTCGAAAAGATGTTTATATTTGTAATATTGTTAAATGTCGCCCGCCTAGAAATAGAAACCCCGAGAATGACGAAATTAAATTATGTGAACCTTTTTTAAAGGCGCAAATTGCTAGCATTTCTCCTAAAGTGATTGTGGCACTAGGAAAAGTTGCCGCGCAAACTCTTTTGCAAGATAATACCCCAATTTCTCGAATGCGAGGAATTTGGAAAGAATATAATGGTATTAAATTAATGCCCACTTTTCACCCTTCTTATCTATTGCGTAGTCCGAGTGAAAAACGTAAAGCATGGGAAGACCTACAGATGGTTATGAAAGAGTTGGGAATTGAGCGAAAATAGTAGTGGTAAATTTCATCAGTCGGCGCGAATTATTGGTAAGAGCCTGGGTAGCGCGACGGCGAGCTTAGTTTTCGCCTAAGCGGAAATTTGGAGTTTTTGCAATTGCCTCATAGGAGAAACGCTATCGATGGCCATAGACCTATCAAAATACCACCAAATGGTAAAAGAGGCACAGACCGTACGTATTCGCGGACGAGTAACCGAGCTAACTGGATTGGTCATCAAAGCTTCTGTTCCCGGTGTTCGGGTAGGGGAAGTAGTGGAAGTTCAAGGGGCAAAGCGTAAATGGGTTAAAGCAGAAGTGGTGGGTTTTCAGGGGGAAGAAGTAATGCTAATGCCCCTGGGAGAAATTTCCGGGTTGGGGCCTACTAGTGAGGTGGTTCCGACTGGACGGCCACTTACTATAAAAGTTGGCGAAGGTATTTTAGGGCGACTGCTCAATGGTTTGGGCGAGCCAATTGACGGGAAGCCGCTACCAGACGGACTAGTTGAATGGTCGGTAGATCGTGATTGTCCCGATCCGTTTTTGCGTCAACGTATTGAAAAGCCACTATCTATAGGCATTAAAGCAATGGACGGACTGCTTACCGTAGGTTGCGGGCAAAGAGTAGGGTTGTTTGCTGGTTCGGGTGTGGGTAAATCTACTTTAATGGGTCAGATTACCCGGCAAGTAAAAGCTGACCTTTCGGTTGTTTGTTTGGTAGGAGAGCGTGGTCGCGAAGTTCGCGAATTTATTGAGGATTCTCTTGGAGAAGATGGCATGAAGCGGTCGGTGGTCGTATGCGCTACTTCCGATCAGCCTTCGCTGGTGCGATTGCGTTGCGCCTTTGTGGCGACAGCGATTGCCGAATATTTTCGTGAGCAGGGCGGCAACGTGATGTTCATGCTTGATACCGTGACCCGATTGGCGCGCGCCCAAAGAGAAATTGGATTAGCTGTTGGTGAACCTCCGGCACGTCAGGGATATCCTCCTAGTGTTTTTTCCATGCTTCCAAAAATATTAGAGCGTACCGGAAATAGCGATAAAGGATATTGCACTGCAATTTATACCGTATTAGTCGCCGGCGGTGACATGGAAGAGCCTATTGCCGACGAAGTGCGTGGTATTTTAGATGGTCACTTTATTCTTAATCGAGCGCTGGCGGAAAGAAATCATTGGCCGGCGGTTGATGTATTAGCCTCGCTTTCCCGTGTTATGAGTGGCGTTGCCTCCAAAGAGCATAAAGAAGCTGCCGGCAAATTACGTGAGACTTTAGCGACTTACGAAAAGCAGCGAGACTTAATTTTGCTGGGAGCTTACCAATATGGATCGGATTCCAAAGTTGATTACGCCATTGATAAAATTGATGCGATTGAAGCTTTTTTAAAGCAGCCTACCGACGAAGGATTTGAATATGACGATATTGTGAGTCAATTAATTGATTTATTTGCCGATTAACGTAATTCTAGCTTCTGGTATGCAGGTGAGTGCCTGTTGAGGAGTCAAGAGCAAAGCAGGCATTAAAGTAAGGGAAGGCAAGAAGGGAAGGCAGAATTGATGACTGATAAGCCGGACCAGGCGAATATTCGTGCTTTTTACAATGCTTTGAGTGGTAAGCGGGCTATGCCGTTGGAACCAGACGATCCGTTTTATGTGCCTATACTCCAAAATGACCCGGCAAGAGATCCGATTTTGGAGCTTAAGACCTGTATCGATTTCGCCGAATCGGAGAGCATTAATTTATTAACTGGGTTTAGAGGGAATGGGAAGAGCACCGAGCTACGACGACTTAGGAGGTTACTCGAACAAATTGGATGTCGGGTTTTTTTGGTCAATATGCTCGACTATGTAATCATGTCAAAACCGCTGGAGCTTTCCGACTTTATATTGTCGTTGATGACTGCGCTAGCTCATGCAACCGAGAAAGAAACTGGGCTTGACGAAATAAGCATATCCTACTGGGAAAAGCTAAAAAAGTTTCTAAAAGCAGAAATTCAAAGCGACGACCTAAGAATAAAAATTGGAAGTGAATCTATTTCCGCCGAGCTTAGCACTCGATTAAAGATTGATCCCATTTTTAAAGACAAGCTGCAGCAGCGGTTGCGCGGACACCTTACCTCTCTGGTGCAAGACGCCCGCGAATATGTAACTTCCCTTGTTCAGCGCTTGCGTGATTTAGAGAACAATCCCGATCTTAAAGTAGTTCTTTTGGTCGATTCCATGGAACAAATTCGTGGAATGGGGGACGAAGCGCAGACTGTACACCGAAGCGTGGTGGATACTTTTTCCGGACAGGCGGAAAACCTGTCGTTTCCCCTTCTTCATCTTGTTTATACCGTTCCGCCCTACTTGATTCCTTTGGTGCCAAACTTTGGTCGTTCACTGGGTGGTTGCCCTATTGCCTTTTGGCCAAATGTTCATGTCCGTTGCCGTGATGGAAGCCCTGATGCTACTGGGGTGAGTACCATGAAAACCATTGTGGAAAAGCGATATGCTCAATGGTCTAAGTTTTTCAACGAGAAACAAATTCAGAGGTTGGCGGAAATAACCGGGGGGGATATTCGCGACTATTTCCGACTTATTCGCGAATGTTTAGTATCGCTAAGTAATTCGCAAGAACAACGAGTGACTGACGAGATGATTTCCTATGCTCAACAGCGTCTTCTAAGTGAGTTAGTACCCATTGCCGCTGATGACGCTGAATGGCTGGCTCGTATTCATAATCGGCAGGATACCGATCTGGGATCTATTGCTGATTTGCCTCGTTTAGCTCGGTTTCTCGACAGTAATCTGATTATGAACTATCAAAATGGCGAAACTTGGTACGATATTCATCCGCTAATTATCGACGAGATTTCCAAATTGTCTCGGAGAGCTGCGCAGCGGCCATGAATGCTAGTCTGTCTGCACCAGGCGAGGCCGCTTGGCTGAGATTGAAAAGCTATTTAGAGTTAACCGACGGTTTTGCCCTTTTCTTTTTATTTAGTAGTCATTCACCAATCGTTGATGTTTTTCGGGAACGGTTGTCGGCAATTTATCGCCTCCGAGTAACTCAGTTGGAAGTGCCAGAAATTGAGCACCCCGAGGAGCTGACCTTAAAAGTGCTCCCTCGGCTGCTTTCACCCGAGGTCTGCGAAAAGGTGATTTCCGAGGCCTGCTGGCTCGATTTATCGCGTTTTGGCGGGTCGGATTGGCGGGTGGCGCGGCTTAATTTTTTGGCGCGCTTGAACGAGCAGCGAGAGCCACTTCGCCAGGCACTGGGAAAGCCCTTGGTGCTCATTTTGCCGGCGTATGAGCGGGAGCGGATTAGAGAACTAGTTCCCGATCTTTGGGCTATTCGGGATATGGTGCTTGATATTGAAGAGAAATGGCTATCCGAGGCGCCTTACCAGGGAAGCTCGGTTAGAAAACCGGTTAGAGGTCTGATCGGAAGCCAGGTGGAAGGTCTGATTGGCGGCCTGGCCGATGACGCAACCACCTTGATGCCTAGACCGTATGAACAAGCAATAGTCGATGAATGGCGACGAGTGCAGCGTTTGCCCAATCATGAGCGAGATAAGCTGAAAGCGAGTTGGCGAGCTTTTGATGTCTTGCTGCGTGAGAGGCGATGGGAAGATGCGGAAGAGGCTGCAAAAGCTGGCCTGGAGCTGAGTGAGAAAATTCTGGAGCAAGTAGGAGAAACCGCCCAGACGCTGCACGATCTGTCTACTTCGCTGGATAAAGTAGGAAAAGCGGCCTTAGCGCGGGGACAGTGGAACGTGGCGCAACAGTCCTACGAAGCGAGCTTGAAGCTAATCAAGAAGATTTTGGAACGAGTGGGAGAAACGCCCCAGACGCTGCCTGGCCTATCCGCTTCGCTGAATAATGTAGGAGATGCGGCGTTGGCGCAGGGACGATGGGAGGTGGCGCAACGGTCGTATGAGGAAAGCTTAGAGCTAAGTAAGAGGATTCTGGAACGAGTAAGAGAAACGCCATTGATGTTGCGTAATGTATCGATAGCGCTGGATAACGTAGGTAGAACGGCGTTGGCGCAGGGACGATGGGAGGTTGCCCAGAAGTCGTATGAGGAAAGCCTGGAGATTCGTAGGAAGATCCAAAAACTCGTAGGAGAAACGCTAGAGGTTCTGCGTGATTTGTCGGTTTCGCTGGATAATGTAGGCAGAACAGCACTGGCACGGGGGCGATGGGAGGTGGCGCGGGAGTCGTACGAGGAAAGTCTAAAAATTCGCCAAAGAATTGTGAAAAGAAGGGGAGAGACACCCCAGACGCTGCGAGATTGGTCGGTGTCGCTAAACAACCTAGGCAGAACGGCGCTGGCGCAAGGGCGATGGGAGGTGGCGCAAGAATTATATGAAAAAAGTCTGGAGATTCGCCAAAAAATTATGGAACTGGTAGGCGAAACTCCCCAGACGCTGCGTGACTTATCTTTATCGTTGGATAACGTAGGAAGAACGGCAACGGCGCAGGGTAGATGGGATGTGGCGCAAAAATCGTATGAAGAGAGCCTGAAGATATGCAGAAAAATATTGGATTTAATGGGAGCAACCACCCAGACATTGCGCGATTTGTCGGTGTCACTAGAAAACGTAGGAAAAACCGCACTGGCGCAGGGTAGATGGGAGGTAGCGCAGGAATCATATGAGGAAAGCCTAGAGTTGAGTGAGAAGGTTTTGGAACAAGTTGGAGAAACGCCACCTGCGCTGCGAGATTTGTCGGTATCGCTAAACAATGTTGGAAAAATGGCGCTGGCCCAGGGGCGATGGGAGGTGGCGCAAGAATCGTTTGAAAAAAGCCTAGAGTTGAGTAAGAAAACTTTGGAAGGAGTGGGAGAGACGCCCCAGACGCTGCGTGATTTATCCGTATCGCTAGACAATGTAGGGAAAACCGCGCTGATGCAAGGGCGATGGGAAGTGGCACAAAAGTCGTACGAGCAAAGCCTAGAGCTGAGTAAAAAAATTCTGGAACGAGTAGGAGAAACCCCACAAACGCTACGTGATCTGTCGGTATCACTAAATAACATAGGGAGAACGGCGCTGGCTCAGGGGCGTTGGGAGGCGGCGCAAGAATCGTATGAACAAAGCTTGCAGATTCGCAGGAAGATTCTGGAACGAGTAGGAGAAACCCCAGAGACCCTGCGTGACCTATCGGTATCCCTGGATAACTTAGGAAGTACAGCAATGGCCCGAGGATTGGTGAAGGAGGCGCGAGTTTTATTTACCGAGGGTCTGGAGATTGGCGCCCAATTATCACAATTATTTCCAAATCTTGCGGACTATTCTGGCCTTAAGGCTCATTTCGAAGGACGTTTAGCGGGGTTAGATTAGGGGCCGATTATCTCACGCAGCGTGCGTGGTAGTCAGACCTGCTAGTGGTGACAGCTATAGTCTCACCGCTGTTTGCGCATACCAACCATGCCTTGCTGGATTCATTTGCCAGAGATGTGGAAGTCCAGAACCAACCACCATTGCCTTTTCCAAATACGGCATCGAGGGCAGGACTTGCGTTGCTGCGGTCAATTATCGACAGTAATTCGGAAATTGTTGGCAAGCGCCACCCCTGAGAATATCCGCCCAGACCGAGTATATTCTGATTCGCGCAATAGGCTTTTGCGTCTTCCCAATTAGTATGTATAGAAGGCTCTACCTCTAGTTGCCAAGTAAGTTTGGTTGATAAATCGGAAATAACTTTCAAATCATTTGAACGTTTGAATCTGACGGCAGGAGCTTTGGCATATACGTTCATTGTCAGAAAAATGCCCAACATAAATATTAATAATGGTATGTTTAACTTAATTAGTCCTAAAATCGGCTCAATCCATTGTCTTAAAATATCACCTAATGAACGCATCGTACATAGCCTTTCCCTGGATATTCATCTTTCTCTGGACGTTCATGGCGACTATAGCCTTTTTCAAAGTTTACTTGCCATTTGTGTTGTGCTTCAATATCAATAACGCTTACAGTTGATGTCCAGTAATAATCGGATTCAGTTTTAGGAAAGGCTGTGTCTTCGATTGCTGGGTTGCTCTTATTATAGTCGACAATGGAAAGAAGCTCGGTGGCAGTGGGTAATCTCCAACCCGCTCCTAGTTCTGCGCAGTACTTTTCGGCATCTTCAAAGCTCATTCTTGTTTGCGGATCGGGAAGGTTGCCTTGCCATACAAGGCAGGTTCGTGAATCGGCGACTACTTCGATGGGGTCTGTTTGATTGGTGGGGTCAAGTGTAAAAAAGGAATAGGAGCTGCTTGCTGGGGAATCCACTATAGGAAACCAGTATGTCCACTCAGAAGGAGCCGTTGATTCTCGCCAATTGCATTCATCGCATTTGCAGGCGGGACGCTGTTGGCCGCAGCGATCAGTCCATGGTTTGGCAATACATGGCTGATCGCAATGTTCTTGATCGGTCTCAGGAATGCAGCTTTCAGGAGCAGGAGCATCTCCGTAGTCCAGCAACAAGCTGCAACTAGACAGTACGTTTAGAAGAAAACAAATAATTAGACCTTTAATGCACTGTGTTTTTTTCATGGCCATAGTAGGATTGCCTGAGTAATTATCCTAGGATTGGGTATCCTAGATTCGACCAGGTCTCAATGAAAAAATGGCGTGACTAGGTGATCTTCGGTTGTGGTGTTTTGGTGATATTTCCGACCGGCGATTTCGAGGTTCTCTTTTGGAAGGGTGTACGGTAGGCTAACGGGCCGAACTGCTTTAAGAGGAACACATGGTATACGGTACGGTGCGTGGGCTGCGAATGGCAGTGATTTTGTTGGCTTTAGTGTTGGTAGTATCAAGGGTAGAAGCTGCGCAAGAACCTAACCATGCCGACCAAAACAAGAAGCCGGACGCCATTGAGCTTAATCGGCAGAGCGGGGAGTATTATCGCGCTGGCAAGTTTAAAGAAGCTGCCGAGCTTTCGCGCCAGGCTTATCGATTAAACCCTAATCCTATGTTGCTATACAACCTCGGTTGCGCCTGTGAGGCTATGTCAGACTATGCTTGCGCCATTGTTGCGTATGAGAAATATTTGGAGCAAGCAGCGCCGAATGAACGCCAGGAGGTTCAGGAAAAAATTGCTTTGCTGCGCAAGAATCTTCTTGAGCGTCAGAAGAAGGTAGAACATCAGAAGGTAGAACATCAGAAGGTAGAACGTCGGCAACAGAAAGAAGTGGAATCCCAGGCAGGGTCTTCCGAAAAAGCGGAAGTTCAATCGCTTGCCAAAGGTTCGATGGATGCACGAAACGCACGTCGCAAAACCGGATACATTCTTGATGCTGCGGGCGGAGCAGTTCTTGCCGGCGGGGCGATTGTTGGATTGTTGGCATGGAAGGCATCTTCTGATGCCAGAAGTGCCGAAGCCAGAAGTGATCGTGATAGTGCTACAAAGAGAGGGAAAAGGCTGGGAGCAGTTGCCGATGGGTTGTTTGTAGTAGGGGCTGCCACCTTAGGAACAGGGCTTTATTATACTTTTTCTACCGGTTCGAGCGAAAAATCTCCTGCCTTGGCGGTAATGCCCACCTCGGGAGGCGGTGCATTGGTACTAAGCGGAAAATTTTAAAGCTTTCTGGAATAAAGTAGCTCATTAAGCTCTTCGGCTGCGCGTAACATTCCTGGCCCAGCGTCATTCATTAAGGCGTTGTCCATTTCAATTACCGCTCCCGGAGCATAGAGGGCGGGCAGTTGCTCCATGCCGGGAATTTCGCGCAATGCATTTTTTTTGCCGGTAGTCGTCACTATCACTTCGGGATTGAGCAAAATAACCTCTTCCACTCGATAATGTGGCCAGGCTCGTAGCGGGTCGTTGCTGCTCTTAACAAAATCAGCAGCTACATCCACTAGACCGGCTGCGGTAAGTACATCGTGATAGCTTGAACCTCGAGTGCCGCCCAGTAACTGCGAACCATAAAGATTAAGGTACATACCTCGACGGCGCTTTTCCGGTGGAATGTGGGCAGCGACTTGGCGCATACGGCGTTGCAAGTTTTTGGCTAATTGGCTACCGCGTTCGGGCTCGCCCAAGAGAGCGCCCAAGTCGCGCATATTTGTTGCTAATGTAGACATGCCGAGCATTTTTCCCAGATCAAAAACAGTTAATCCGCGTTCGCGCAGTCGTTCTACAGAACTGGTGTCACCCGTAAAATTTGATACCAGAATCAAATCAGGCGTTAAGGCGATTATCGCTTCGGTGTCTTTAATGTTATCAATACGTTTTTTCCCTTGGCTACGAAATGCTTGGGAATTGTGGTCAGCATACCAACTAGACACCGAGACAATGCGATTAGGCTCCACTAAATCAGGTAGCAATGCGTCGGCAATTGCCGAACAGCTTGCAATACGTTGGTACTGCTTTATTGCCACCTTTTGTCCAGAGGCATCAGTAACCTGGCCCGGAAAGGCTTGTGCTGCTTCGCCGGTTTTAGAAATAGTAGTGTACTCCCATCCCACCAGCAAGAGGGGAGCGGTCAGGGCAGTTAGGCATAAGATTGCCAGTTCTAGGTGAGTGGTTTTCCGCACGATAAATCCGAAGAATACTCGTTAATGCGTTGGGGGGATGCGTCGGAATCCATAAGCGCCGCCGGCAATAAGCTCCACTCCATATATCGGCGCTACGTGCGAATTGATTATAACCTCCGACGAAGGGCCGCAATGGACCACGCGTCCTTGGTTTATTAAGAGCGCGCGATCAGTCCACTCTCGTGCTTGATTCAAATCATGCATTACTACCAGCACTCCCTTGCCAGCATTAGCTAGCAGCCGCAAACAAAACAGGCAGTCCATGGCATGAGGGATGTCGAGACTGGCGGTGGGCTCATCGAGAAGTAAGATGGGAGCTTCAGTAGCCAGGGCACGCGCAATAAGTACTCGTGCTTGTTCTCCGCCGGAAAGAGTAGAGAAAAGCCTTTGCGCAAGGTTTTTTGTGTCCGTAACGGTCATTGCCGAAAAAATGGCCTCATAATCGTGGGCATTTAAACCAAGTTTTCCGCCCCGATGGGCGAAGCGACCCATGCTTACTACCTCGCTAACGGTTATATTCGCTTTTAGCTCTGATCGTTGCGGCACGTAAGCTAGGTAACCAGCGCGCTCGCCAAGAGAAATTTTTTCCAAATCACGGCCTTGAATGCTAATTCTTCCTTCACTGAGGGGAATGAATCCCAGTAACGCTTTTAGCAAGGTGCTTTTACCAGCGCCATTTGGTCCTAAAATAGCAAGTATTTCTCCGGGCATAACATGTAACGAGGCATTACTGATAACTACGCGATTGCTGCGACTAATAGCAATATTTTCGGCCACCAATAGGCATTTAGCAAGGTTAGGAGGGCACTCATTAAAACTCATAATGGTCTTTTGCTCCCTTATGCTCAATGAACTCCATGGTTACGATTCTTTAAAAACATAAAAAATAGCAGTGGCGCGCCAATGATTCCCACAATGACTCCTAGAGGGATAACACTGCGGGTGTCTAAAGCCACGGAAACGCAATCGCAAGCAATTACCAGCACTGCGCCTCCCAATGCAGCCAACGGCAACAAACCACGATGATTGGTTCCTATTAGGCGGCGAAGAACGTGAGGCACCATTAAGCCTACAAAGGCTATGTTTCCGCCTAGTGTAACCGCAGCAGCAACCAGCAGTGAGGTGAAGATGAGTATCCAAAAGCGCACCGCCCCCACATCTACGCCTAAAGAACGCGCTTCTTCTTCGCCAGAGAGCAGAATATCTAGGTGACGGCCAAGTACCCATGCCGCCGCAAATCCGGCAATAGCCAACGGGGCAGTGAGACGCACATGCTGCATGCCTTTTCCGGTGATGTCTCCCATGGCGAAAGTCATGAGTGCTCGCGCCATTTCCCAGCGTTCGGCGACCAAGGCTTTCACCAAAGCTCCTATACTGAGTAGCAGCATGCTCAGACTCATTCCTGCCAGAAGCACAGTGACTGAGTCCTGATTAAAACGCATTATTATTAGAAGAATACCTAGCGTACTAACAGCACCTAAAACACAACCGATTGGAAGTACCAATTCGTAATTAATAGGAAGGGTTCGCTGGACCAGTGCAGTTTCACAAGCCACCATGGTTAGCATTCCACCAAGATTGGCGCCTGCCCCTACGCCAATAATGCCTGGATCGGCTAGAGGGTTACGAAAAAGGCCTTGCAGTAACACCCCAGCTACCGCTAAGGCGCTTCCGGCAATGGCGGCGACAATAATTGCATCGGTGCGCAGTGACCAAAAGGCCAAGCTAATGCGCACATTTCCCTGATCACTAGAACCTAGGTGTAGCCGACAATAGCTTATCAAGGCCAGGCCTAGTATCAGGCCTAGAAAGGCAATAATCCATCGACGGCGCCAGTGGCTAGGGAGCAAGGTCATAATCCGCCAATAGTTTGAGGAGGAAGACCAATTAATGTGTCCACGATTACATCGCTTAGTGGGGTTAAGGTATGGTCGGAATTAATTTTCCAACGGTGTAATTTGCTTTGCTCGGCATCGGTTAAAAGACACAAATCACCATTGCCTGGCGAGCAATATATTCCATTCAAAACGTATGGTTTGGCTGCCTCTAGAAGGTCGGTGATTTTGCCATTGGTGGCATTTACCGCAAATGCTCTGTCTCCAGGGGTGGAATTTCCCCCCGAAGCAATAGCAAAAATAATGTTTTCGCTAGCGAAACTAATATTTTTCGATATTCCCGCATCAAGCCTTTGAGCCACTCCTAAGCGTCGCAGCTCTTTGATTGGCGTAGTGGTTGCATCGAAAACAACAATATCGCTTGTAGAAGGGTCAAGTTTATAAGCCCCATTAATTTTTTGAAATTTACTGGAACAAGCAATGGCTGCCAGTTGGCGAGAAGGAGATAACGCCAGGCGTCCGCAATTGGTAAGACCCTCTAAGTCTATGCGCCATTCAATAGTGTTGGTGGCTGGGGAAACGCTTACTACTCGTCCAGTTCCGATTTTTGAAAAATCGGCGGAATGACGCTCTAAAGTGACGACTACATTTTTGCCGAGCCAATTCATGCTGCCTGGTCGTGGCTGAAGTTCTGGGTTTTCTTCAGGCATGGCAATACGCCCGGAAATGGTTGGTTGGGATGCGTTGGAAATATCGAGAATAAGCAGGTCACCGCCTTCGTCAAATAAAACTTCTTCTTGAGGGGACAAATTCGAACCATAGCGTGCAACAAAAGCCCGTTGCTGGTCTACTTCTATGTAATCATGGGGATTTGATTCGAATTCTGTACCTACCGCAAGTTGTGCAATTACGTTAGAAGTTGCTAAGTCTAGCCAAGTAATAACGTTTGATCCAAATCGGTCCAAAAGAACCACATGTCCCGATGCAGGAGGTACCACCGGAACATCGATGTCACCAGAAAGCGCCAAACTAAGTCCTGGTTTAGCAGCAGCGCTAGAAATAAATGAGCTGGAAATTGTGGTTCCGTCAATTCTAGAGATAGCAACGTTAGTTGATTTGTGATCGCTCATCACAATTACTACGCCTCGGAAAGCTCCTCCGGTGGACGAGGGAGGGTCAGATACATTGCAGCCTCCTAAACTCGTGAAAAATGAACCTGAAAAAATAAATGCCAATACGTAAAATTTTTTACGTTTATTCATAAAGATGTCTCGATTCCGAAATAAATGCTTCGGCCAGGTAAGGGGTAACCAATGATGTCTGTTCGTTGAGAATCAAAAAGGTCGGCAATACGAGCCCGCACCATAATTGCTTTTTGGAAAAAGGAAGAAAATGCTTCTAGGTTCACGCTGGTTTGTTCACCAATTACGCCGAGTCCAGCTGGGTCGACATAGCGGCTCGATTGATATTGGGCGCGGACTTCTCCTCCCAAACTGCTTATAAAACTTGTCGGTTGGTTTTTCCAATCAACACGAATACGCGGGCCGGTAATAAGTCGCGATCGATAAGGAAGAATATTGTTTACAATACTTCGATCGGGCGAGGTATCTCGGGGATCAAGCGCAGTTGCAGATATTTCTGCTTTAATAATAGGGGTGATAGCTAAACCCGCGGTAAGTTCCACCCCCAGTACTCGTGCTCGCCCTACATTGTAGGGAGTAACAAATCCTTGTCCTGTTCGCCGGTAAGCTATAAGCCCGTCTGACCATTGTGCAAACACGAAGGCGTCAGCATATGCTTGCCGAAAAAAAGCCATCTTCTTTGTTGTTTTTGCACGAATTCCTAAGTCGGCAGAAAAACCCGATTCTGATTCTAGGTTTCCATTGCCATGAATAGTTCCCGATACTCCATAAAGCTCCCCTAGAGTCGGAACACGAACATAGCGACCAACATTGGTTAATATACTTACTGTATTAATATGAAATTGTATTCCTATCCGACCGGTGGGTTCCAAAGCATCACAAAATGAGTTTCGCAACCCGGTATGATGACATTCGCCGCTAGCAAGCAAATGAAGCGATAGCCAATCGGTAAAACGGTTTTCTACATTTATGGCGAGACGAGCGAATTCACGGTGCGCACGCCCCAATGGAATTTCTTCTTCATTTGGGTCACGACTGATTCTTTCGTGTGCTAGGTCTATTGCCGAGTGAATATGCAGGGTGTCGTAAATACTTAGTTCAGCCCCAAAAGTATGCGCTATCCGCTGCCCAGCAATTTCTAAATGGGGTGCCCGGAGAGACAATTCTTTTAAAGGATCTTTATAAACCTTTTTCCCGTAAAGCAAAGAGGTGCGCGACTCTAGCGCAAGGCGCTGCTCAACACCCCAAGGAATGCGTACTCCTAAAGAGACCAGAGTGCGGGTGGCTTGCTCACGAGCTTGTCGAGATGGCAAAAGCGCCAATCGAGGAACACCGCGCTCGCGGGAAAAGTGATTGGCAACAATTTCTAGGGAAATCCTTTTACCGAGCTTGGCATGGGCAATGCCCCAGCTGTCGAGGCTATGTTCATCGGCATTTTTGCGGCTATCTGCCACTAATGATTGGGGAGCGAGCAGCATTCCCTGATCATTGGAAAAGGTGTAGTCATTGTCTGCTCTTTGGTAGCTCATGCCCGCTAATATGCCTACCGGGTCTAGACGAAGAGCGCCCGAGCCCCAGACCTTTTTGGCGCCCCAGGACCCGCCTTCTAATCCCAGGCGGGCAGCATTTTTGACCGGACGTTGGGGTACGAAAAAAATAGCTCCCCCCGGGCCAAGCCGATCGGATTCCAGGGGGGCATTGCCACGGTATATTTCGATGTGATTAATGAGCCACAGTGGCACCATAGAAAGATCGGCGGTTCCGCCCACGTCGTCGTTTAATCGGACATCAGCGAGATAGATCGGGACGGAAGCTGCGCTTGCGCCACGAATGGCAGCAGTAGAGGGCGCACCGAGTCCCCCTGATTCGGTAATTAATAATCCTGGTTGAGTGCGCAGAACGTCTGATGCTTGCAGCGCCGGGCCATCTAGTTGGTCGCGACGAATAGTCGAGCCTGCCACCGATGGCGCTTTGATAGGGCCTAGCGGACTTTTTTCTCCAATTACTACGGTTTGGTATTTTGAGGATGCAGGCTCAGCAGAATCGGCATAAGAAAAACTTGCCGAAAAGAAAAGGCACCATGCGACACAAAGTGCCTTAGTAAATTTGCCGGAAAAACCAAAGGCAATAACCTGCCCTATGCGAGCTAGCCAGCGATCCGCGCGCCTGGCAACCTCGATGCGAATAGTCATCGAGATATCTCCTATTTGCTGAGGGTAGGTCTCCTGGCTGGTGGATATCGTCGAATCGTTTTGGCGATTCTTTGGCGTCGTTTCTCGTCTTCCCCGAATTTCTTCGAGTGACCTTGGAGAACTGACTTCCCACTTACAGTGGCGCGACCGCGCCGGCTTTGCACCGGTCTTCCCTGTTATGCCCGAATTGGGCACCCTAGCTTATCTATTCAAATGTGGAGGGAGCTTGTACACCGGCATCTGTCAGGGTGTCAATGAAATAGCAGGGAAATAGCAGGGCGACATAACAAATAAGTTACAAACTTCGGGTGTGCTCTGCTTGAGCTGTAGCCGGAGGACAAATGCCGACTGAAGCGCGGTCTTCTAGCAAATAATCGACGTTTGTACCTGGTTCGGCAGACTTAAAAAAACCTAGCCGAATAAGTAGTCTATTATTCTTCTTTAGCGGTAAGTAGGCGAGAGCAAGATAATCATTACGTCGAACTATTTCGCGAATAACTAGGGGAATGCTTATGCAGGCAAGGAAAGCTATGATCGACGTTATAAAGCCCGGTAGCTTTTGTGCAGGTAATAGCAAATAATAGATTTTTGACTCGAAGAAACAGTGGAAAATTAAAATAAAGAGACTGCTTTCTCCTGCATAACGAAGGAAGCTAGTTAAAGGAGAAAATGTTTGAACGTAATATGAAAAACTTAGTATCAAATATATCCCCATACTTGCGCCTATGGTCCCGAAAAGCGGATTGGTGTAAATCCGTTGATTAAGATCAACCGAGGCGTTGGTGCCGAAGCCGATCAATAACCAGCCTGATAGGGCTATGAGTAAAATAGCTAGGTTGGGTATAAATGCTTTGACTTGTTTCTGCAAAAATCTTCCCGCAGAAAAAAATGCTGCGCTAATCAAGGCTAGGTCTAGGCTAAAGGGAAGGCCGGGAAAGGCGGTCTCCTCCATCCAGAATAGTTTAATCGTCCAGGTCCCTGTTGTTAAAAGAAATACAACAAAAACAACTTGCCAAATAACGTGTCTGGACTGAATTTTTGTTACACTAAATAGCGCATGGATAAAAACATAGAGAAACCATAGATGAGTCAAAAACCACAAGGGTACAAAAGCAGCCAAGGGGATTGTATGACCGTTGCCGTAAAAAATTCCTGCTATTGCTGACCAAGGTTCGTTTAAGTTGTTGGTGTCTGCCATGTAAATGATGGCAGCAAATAAAGTCAAGAAGTAAGGTTTTAATAATGTGTCCGTTTTACTGCCCAAAACTTTTCTGAAGGATACGATTTCTTTGAAAAATACGCCGGATAAAAAGAAAAAAAGTGGCATTCTAAACAGAGCTAGGGCGTGATTTAATTGTGGGATCTCGCGCATGAGATGCGAATGAGAGAAAGCGACTAGTATAATGCTTGTCCCTCTGGCTATATCAATTAATTTAAGTCGCATTAGCGCTCCATTAATAATTCAATATTCTCTATTCAAATTAGATGCCTCCCCCCTTTTTTCTAAAGTCCATCTTCCAAAGGGTCTGAATGGAGAATCAGGGTTGGAGGTGCGAGCAATCCAAATTCTTGATCCTAAACGTCGACGGTAACGAGGTCAAGCGTGAAGAATTTGACATCTAGGGCAATCGGGTTCTAAATTTGCTTGACAAATCTATGTTTTTATGTAGCGCGGGCTTGTCCTCTGCCGGTCTCGAATATCTTGATTTTACTAACAAAATCAATTGATGCATTAAGTCACTCAGGCAGACCAAATGGCGGGGGACAAGCCCCCGCGCTACTGCTACTACGACGGATTATCACAAATTGACATACAGTTCTATAATGTGTGACTTCACGGCAAAAGGCTACTCTTAGATTTTTCCAATAAGGTTTATTCCGGGTTTTAAAGTAGGCGAGCCTGGAGACCATTTTGCAGGGCATACTTCGTCAGGATGAGAAGCGACAAACTGTGCTGCTTGAATTTTGCGCACCAGCTCATCGCTATTGCGCCCAATTCCTTTGTCATGAATCTCGACAATCTTCACTTTTTCCTGAGGGTCTATGACAAATGTCCCTCGATAAGACATGCCCTCTTCTTCGATGTAGACACCGAAAGCTCGACCTAGCATGCCAGTGGGGTCAGCCAACATAGGGAACTTAATTCGTTGAATGGTTTCTGAGGTGTCATGCCAAGCTTTATGCACATATTCGGTGTCAGAACTGATGGAATACACTTCTATGTTCAGTGATTTAAGCTTCTCATATTTGTCTGCCAAGTCGGCAAGCTCTGTAGGGCAAACGAAGGTAAAGTCAGCTGGGTAGAAGAAAAATACTGACCATTTCCCTTTAAGGTCCTGATTGGTAATTGTTTTGAATTCGCCATTATGAAAAGCCTTGGCCCTGAATTCAGGGACTGTCATATTCATCAATAACATTTGTATTCTCCCAGGTTTGGTTCGAGAACCCGCTAGTTAGTCAACCATACGTAGTAAACATACTAATTATGGTTTTATGTGAATATAACAAGGTTCTTGCGAGCGTGAGCATGCTCTTTCCCTCCGCTACCTCAATTTTTTCAGCAACGCACAAGGTTGATTTTTTTACAGAGTGCGGCAACTTAAAATTGTGCGATCAGTGGAAAATTACAATCAACAGCAACCGATGCAACTTGAACTACGCAAATTCGTGGCTCCAGAAATTGTCTTTGGAGTGGGGGCTCGGAATCTAGCCGGGCAATACGCCAAGAACTTTGGAGGACGGCACGCGCTGATTGTGACTGACCAGGGAGTGTTGGCAGCCGGTTGGGTGAGCGAGGTCGAAGCCAGCCTCGATTCTTTTGGAGTGCGGCATAGTGTTTTTTGGAAAGTTTCGCCTAATCCTCGCTCTTACGAGGTTAGCGAAGGAGCGCAGTTCTACCGCGAGCAGGAATGTGATGTGATAGTCGCAGTGGGCGGAGGAAGCCCCATTGACTGCGCCAAAGGCATTGGAATTATCGCTTCAAACAGTGGTTCTATTCTCGACTATGTGGGCGTGGACGAAGTGTCGAATGTGATGCCGCCACTGATTTGCGTGCCAACCACTGGCGGCACTTCAGCCGATATTTCTCAATTTGCCATCATTCGTGATGTGGAGAATGATTCTAAGGTGGCGATTATCAGCAAAGCAGTGGTGCCAGACGTATCGCTGGTAGACCCAGAGCCGCTAACCTCGATGGATGCATTTCTTACCGCCTGTACGGGTATGGACGCACTAATACACGCGATGGAAGCCTATGTGTCCAATGCTTCGTCGCCGCTTACTGATTTGCATGCTGTTCAGGCCATCAACCTTATCTATCCCAACCTACTTCCTAGTCTGCAGCACCCTCAGGCAATTGAGTTACGGGGAAAAATAATGCTGGGAAGTTTGGAGGCAGGTCTGGCGTTCTCCAACGCTAGTCTCGGTGGTGTGCATGCCTTGGCGCACAGCCTGGGCGGATTACTAGATCTTCCCCATGGTCAATGTAATTCGTTGTTGGTGGAGCATATGATGTCCTACAACTTTCAGTTTGCCAGCGAGCGCTACCAAAACATTGGAAGGCTCATGGGGTTGCATTTGCAGGGTTTGACTGAACGGCAAATAAGGGTTGCTATTCAAGAGGCCATTACTTTCTTGCGAAATCAGGTCGGGCTCTCGTCTACTCTCGGCAATGTAGGTATGCACCGTTCGGATATTCCGGAACTTGCCGAGCACGCGCTTGTTGACCCGTGCATGGTTACCAATCCCCGGTTCCCTAATCGGCGAGATGTGGAAGTCATCTACGAGGAGGCACTATGACCAAATGAAAAAAAGGGAAAGTTCGGGAACAAACTCAACAGAGCTGCGCACGCGCCTGATTGGCTTAGGCAACCGCTCTTTTAAGAAAAGCTATTACCCGGAGCTGCGGTTGCGCTTAGATGAGCTTGAACGCTTTCGTTCGGTGTTGGATCAGACCAATGATGCCATTCTGGTAATTAACCAGGAAAAGGGATTAATCGCCGACACCAATCAGGCCTGGGATCGGCTTGTCGGCCGGTCGCGAGAAGAGTTGGTGGGAAAGCCGCTCGCAATTATTGCTCCCGAGATTAACGCGCGGATGGCTGAGCAAAAAGCAGGGCACGAAGTTCTAGTGCTGCATCGTGTCGGAAAGTCTCCCGTCGCGTGTGAGGTCTCGCTCAGCTTTGTTGAGTTTGGCGAACACCGATTTGTAGTGGTGGTGGCGCGTGATATTTCTTCCCGGTTGGAGGCCGAGCAGAGGCTTCGCGATAGCGAGCAGCGATTCCGGGCCGTCTTTGAGGGTACGGCTATTGGAATGGCCATGTTGGGACTTGACGGTCGGTTGCAGGAAACCAACTTGGGGCTCCAAAAAATGCTGGGCCGTTCTGCCGCAGAGCTTCGCGGTGCTAGCTTCTCTTCTTTCGTGCACCCTGATGACCGGTTCTTTGCGCTGCGCGATTTTGGCGCATTGGCCAATGGTGAGCAGGTGCAGTATAGGCATGAGAGGCGATATCTTCGTGCTGATGGAGGGGTGTTTTGGGGGTTGGTTGCCGTTTCCCGGATAAACGCAAGCGCATCGTCGCCCTATGTCGTTGTGGCTATTGAGGACATTACCAATAAAAAGGTTGCCGAGCAGGCGCTTCATGAAGCAAGCCAAGTCAAGGACGCGTTTTTGGCGATAGTGTCACACGAGCTGCGTACTCCTCTATCTTCTATTTTGGGCTGGGTGCACCTTCTTAGTCGACAACCGGGTGAAGGAAACATGGTGAGCAAAGGCTTAACGGCAATCGAGCGTAACGTTCGTGTTCTGACTACTATTATCGACGATCTGCTCGATGTCTCGCGCATCGCTACTGGTAAGTTATCGCTGTCGACGCCGCGTCCCCTTGATTTAGCTCCTTTGGCCAACCTGGCAATTGAGGCGCTACGCCCGAATGCTGTTGCTAAGCAGCAGACCATTGTGACTGACGTTAATTCCCGGCTCCCTTTGGTGACCGGGGATCCAGTAAGACTTCAGCAGGTAGTCTGGAACCTGGTTTCCAATGCCATTAAGTTCACGCCTGATTGCGGAAAAATCGAGGTTGCGCTCAAGACTGACGGAGAAACGGTGCAAATATCAGTCGCCGACAATGGGAGGGGAATTGCGCCAGAATTCATGCCGCGTCTCTTTGAGAAGTTTTACCAGGTAGATAGCTCCACAATGCGATCATACGGCGGTTTGGGACTCGGCCTGGCGATAGTGAAATACCTGGTGGAAGCGCACAGTGGCACCATCTCGGTACACAGTGCTGGGGTCAATAAAGGTGCGCGCTTTACGGTCACATTGCCAGCTTTCAAGCAGGTAACCGAAACGGTCGTGGAGAAGAAGGCGTCCAAAGAGTCTCTTGATAATGTAGTTGTTATGGTAATCGAGGATGATGCTGATACGCGTGAGATAGTGGAGGAGATTCTTGAAAGTGAGGGAGCTCGCGTGAAAGGAGCGGCATCGGTCGACGAAGCACTTAGTTTGGTGGGGCGAATTTCTCCCGATGTGTTCTTAACAGATATTGCCATGCCTGAGCGGGATGGTTATTCGCTGCTGGGCGCCTTGCGTGATCAAGGGGATAAGCGACCGGTGGTCGCCTTCAGCGCCCTTACGCGAAACCAAGATCGTAGACGAGCAATTGAGGCTGGCTTTGAAGATTATCTTTTTAAGCCGGTGGATGCTGACAAAATGGTGGTCACGCTCAATAGGGTGGTAGGCAAGTTCCGAAGGGCACCAAACCAACGATAAGCTCAATTCTACTTGACTAGGCTTGCTAAAAGAAGCCTAATTTGGTCTTTTTTCTCTAATTACTCTTACATTTTTAGGTGATGCGATGAACGTTAAGGGTCTTGGTATTTTTCCCTGTTGTCGACGTAATCAACAACAACAACAACAACAAAATCAAATCCGTCCATCTTCTTATAGTAGCAAATCTAGTAGCAAATCGATCGCCTCTTCCTCGAAAGACAAAGGATTGGCGCCACCGGGTCGGGGAATGGTTATGCTAAAAAATGGAGAAAAGGAAGACATAACAGTAGTTGATGAGACTATGAAATCGCTTGCTTCAGTTCATTCAAGCCATCCTCTTGCTTTTATTCACTTATATAAAAAGTGCGTCAACCCGGAGTTCAAAATACTGAGTGCTGATAAAAAAGTACTTATTGAAAACAAACTAATGCAGCCTGACGGAAGCATTAATAGTGCGGTTAGAAACACCGTCATTTCGGGGGTTATATTTGATGATTATAATATTATATGCGACAGAGCTTATATATCCTCGAGATGGCATAGTTTTAGTTCTAGTTCTCTAAAATAATCTAATAATAGGACTATTTATCAGTTTTTCTGTCGCCATTCCCGAATTCGTAGTAATCCGGGTCAACTGTTTATTTAAGCGTTACTGTACGGAATTAGACCGCAAATGTGGCATGGCTTGCATTTTTTTACTTGCTCGAAATAAACTATAAAAAAGAAAATGTCGGATAAATGAAGCCATAATTATTTTAGCGGCGTGCTCTTTTGACAACAATGGGGAAGATATGACCGAGGAACATCGAATTAAAGTCTCGGTAGGGCACGGACTTACCGTTGACGAGGCGATTTCGCATATTGTGGCTGATGATATCAAGCCAATACTTTCTATTGTATTTGCAGACGCAAGAATGGACCAAGAAAAAATTGTGCAAACTATTCACCAGCGACTCGGGGGGGGTATCTGGGGAATGTCCACTGCTGGCGAGATTTCTAGCGAAATTTCGGGAATTCAGACTGGTACAGTCGCTATTATGTCGCTTCAGGCGCCTCAGCAGATAATTAGCGTGGGATTGGGAAGCTCGCCGATCAAAAGAGAAGCTGGTGTCGCTGAAAAAGCAGGAGAGGCGGCTACTCGCCAGGCTTTTAGCAATTTGAAATTTAAGCCAGAATTTCTGTATCTCGGCATGCTGCGAAAATCGGCGATCGATATGGTGGCGGCAACTCCTTATACTGTCTTGGTGGGTCACGACGGCCGCACGTTTATGGAAGAAGACACCATTCGTGGCATTGCTAACGTAGTGGGACGGGGTGCGCGGGTGGTCGGAGGTTCGGCCGGGGATGCATTGTCGCGTTTCACCGAACCGCGTGCATATTCGAATTCTCGCGTGTTGGTAGATGAATTGGCGATTGCGGTAGTAGGCACTACTCTCAAAAACGGCACCGGTATGGCAAATGCTTTTGAGCCAGTGCTGGGAAAAGGACTTTTTATAACTTCTGCGGAAGGACGGGTGGTAAAAACCTTTAATCGGCGTCCTGCTGCAGATGCGTATGCTGAACTGGTATCTTGCAAATCCAGACTGGAAGCAGCAGCAGTTTTTAAGCATCATCCGTTGGGATTATTGGACGCCACCAGCGGTTATTGGCAAGTACGTTCTCCTGCCAAAATCCTGGAGGATGGATCGATGTCGTTCTTTTCCGCGGTTCCTCCCGGAATTGGATTGACCTTGTTAAAGGCTACCCCAGAATCTCGTGTTCGATCAGTGAAAACCGCGGTGTTGCGCGCGTGGCATGACGCGGGCAAGCCAAAACGCGTTGCCGCAGTGATTTTATTCAATTGTGTTCTTTGCCATCTGCAAGCCGAAGACTTCCGATGTGGCACTGCCGAGGTCAATGCAGTCAATGAAGCATTGCGGGAGGTAACGGGCAATGATGCGAAGGTTCCGATGATAGGCTTTTCTACTTTTGGTGAAACTGGTGCCACAATTACTGGCACGCTGGGGCACCATAACCAGACACTGACCGCTTGGCTTATTGGCGATGAATTGGTGCATGAAAGTGGCGGTGCTACTAGAGCTTCCTAGATGGCGACGGCGGAAAAGTCCTATTCGAGACTAAAACCCGGTACTTGGCTAGGCCGGTATCTAATCGAGCGACGGATTGCGTCGGGCGGAATGGCTGAGGTCTGGCTTGGAAAGGCCGTAGGAATGGCGGGATTTGCGCGCGAGGTTTGTATTAAGACCATTTCTCCGCCTTATTGCCAGCGTTCCGAATTTATAGATATGTTTATTAGAGAAGCTGTATTGGCTGCGCGATTACATCATCCTAATATTATACAAATATTTGATTTTTGTGAAAGCGAGTATGGTTTTTATATTGCCATGGAGTATGTTTATGGCAACACAGTTCGGGAAATAATTCGTGCTGCAGTGCAAGCCAAGAAAAAACTCCCAGAGTGGTTTGCTGTTTACGTTAGCATTGCAGCTTGTGATGCATTGAATTATGCGCACGAAATGCAGGATGATTGTGGCAAGCCAGTTCAAATTATTCACCGAGATGTGAGCCCGGAAAATATTATTGTTTCAAAATCAGGTGACGTAAAGCTTTTAGATTTTGGAATTGCGCATATTTCCAATGACATTCATGAGGATAAGCCTCGCGTGGTCAAAGGCAAGTATAGGTACATGTCTCCCTTGTTGATTAGTGGCGAAGAACAATTGGGAGTACAAACTGATATCTATTCTTTGGGAAGCGTAATGTATGAAATGCTTACTGCGCAGTACCCTTATGATGCTCCCAACGAAGCTTCTCTGCTCATGACTATAATGGAGGGGTCAACTTCGCCTGATCTTTCGCAGAAGGCTCCTTGGCTCTCTGCGAAATTAATTTCTATCGTTACCAAAGCAATGGCTCGCAAACCAATTAACCGCTACCATAGTGCAGCCTCACTTCAAGCTGACTTAGAAACTTTTGCTGCAAAGCAAGGTTTTAATTTTTCTAGAAAACAGGCAGCATTGTATCTTGCTTCTCTTTTTGTCCATGATAACCAGGCTTCTGAAAGGGAGCAGAACGAGCTAGAAAAAAATGAATTGCTGTCTAATGTGTCTGATGTAGATTCAGTTATAACTACTGTTGAGGAGAACACCCAACCTATTCAGGAAATCGCCGGGTCTGCCGAGTCTATTGATACGTCCCAGGATTTTGACGAGGAGCAGCAAGCCGAGCAGGTTTATTCGGAAATTGATCCTTCAATTGTAAATGCTACGCGTTTATTGCAGATGCTTCGCGAAGGACCTGAGCCTATAAAAAAAGAGACTGCTCGTTTTACGGCAGACAGTTTTTCACCGCCATCGCCTAAACCGTTCGCTAAAGGATACTCTCCGGGCATGGTACTGGTGCCCGATTGTGTTTTTAAAAGTCGTTTTACGAAAGAAAAAATTCGGCTCCAAGCATTTTACGTAGATCAGCATTTAGTTACCAATGCTGAATATCATCGTTTTATTCAGAATAAAGGCTACGATGCCCCAGAACATTGGTTAGGCAGGCAGTATCCAGCAACCTCGGGGCGCCATCCAGTGGTAGGCATTAGCTACCAAGCTGCGTTTGACTACGCCCAATGGGCAAACAAACGACTTCTCGGGCCTTGGGAATGGGAGCGTTTGGCCACCAAAGCAGGAACGGCCGATTTCCCCTGGGGAGACGACTACGATACCGCGCGCTTCAATGGCCCTGAGGCGCAGTTAGGTCAGTCCAGCGAAGTTGGGGAGTTTTCTCTTGGTACTTCAGCAGAGGGGTGTGCCGATCTCATTGGTAACGTTTGGGAGTGGTCTAATCGTGAAGGACCGGGATTGAAGCCCGAGAAGGAAGAAGATGCATGGGTGTTTGGCGGTTCTTTTCGACACCCCGTTAAGAAAGGACGATTGGCGCGCACCGAGGTTCAGATGACAAACTCTTATCTCTATCTGGGGTTTAGATGCGCGAGGAACGCAAGATAGGTACACAGGCTCGGCCAGAAGCGCAGTTAGACGGTCCAGACCATCGGCCAGACGGTCAGTGCGAAGTAATCGACCAAGATGCGCTCGATGGGGTTCTCGCTGTTCATCAAGTTTCCTCTGCTGCTGCTGACCAAGTAAAAGATAAGTCTAAGGAAATGTTCACTGGAGAATCTGTTTCTGCCTCCGATGCCATCACTCAAATAGAGCGCGTAGTTGCACCGGCAGATGGCGGCATTATCAAAACTGTGCTGGACGAGCCAGTCTCCTCGCAGTTTTCTCCTTTATCGAGCGTTACGCCTAGTGAGAATCAGGATGTTTTGGCAAGTCATCCGGCGACTAATCAAGCAGCGCCTGAGTTTAAGGGAAGCAAGCAGATAGTGCGGTTTTTGTTGATCGTGGCAATCGGCTTGGTTCTTGCGTCGATAATCTGGTCAAGCAATCGAAGAGAACGTCGAATCGATGAGCCTACTCCAGCGAGTTATGGGCGGGTTGATGGGCAATTAGGCATGGTGGATGTGGAAATGATGGATGCTGCGCCATCGCCATCAGTTGCTGTGCCAGACTCAGATAGCGCTATTGCAGAGCCAGAGGCTCCCTTGCCCGAGGTTCGCCCGAATGGTCTTCCAGAGACGCTCCCAGAGACAGTCCCAAAATCCCCAGACCTGAATGAGCCATTAATATTACCAGTGACATTTAATACAGGTTCATTCCGTTCTCAAATTAATATTGAACAAATCTATTCAATAATCGCCCCATTGCTCGCCAAAAATAAGGGTATCATTCTTATTGGACATACTGATCGCCGGGGAAAACCAAAACTAAATTATCAATTGGGGTTGAAACGTGCTGCCTATATTAAAAAGCTACTGGTCTTGAAAGGGATTTCGTCAAAGAGAATTCGCGTTAAGTCACGTGGTGCCAATGTGCCGTTGTCTCTAGAAGATACCAATGAAGGTTTGGCACTAAATAGGCGAGTTGAGGTTCGCATTTATACCAAGTAGCAAAACAACCCAAGGAGCATTCGAATGGATAGGGCAGAACGAAGAAATAGAATAGAAAAGATTTTACGCAGTCTGACTTTGCTCAAGGGGGTTACCGCCGCGTCAGTAGTCGATCCCGATGGTCTGCCCATTGCCAACCGTAATGAATTCGAAATTGATACCGATGCGCTCAGCGCGTCGGTGCAAATTGTGAATACCACCGTAGAGACGATTAGTCAGCAAGTCGGACACGGTCTTCCTTTGCTTATTTTGACCGAATGCAAAGGAGGATTGATCGTGGTTGCTCCTTTGGGCAAAGGATTTTTGCTCACCGTTATAGCTGATTCGCAAGCTTTGCTTGGCACTGTTCGCTACGAGATTAAAGAAAGCATTCCCGAATTGGTTGCCTTAATATGAGTACGAAAGTTCCTTGGTTGGAAGAGCGGCTCAACGCATTGCAGCAGGTGAATTGCTTATATGCAAATCTGCGTCAGGAGCGCGACTCTGCGCAAGCTTCGGCCGACAAAGCGATTATTATTGCCATTGAAGATGGTTTGAAAGAGCTTCGTCAGAGAATGCTTGGAGAGACTACTGAGCTGGTTGAACAGATCGCAATGCGTGACGGAATCGTCATGGCTTTTGTGGCGTATGAAGGGTTGGTCATGGCCGCAAGTGGCCAATCTGAGGACTACGAATTATATGCGGCAGTGGCCAATCAATTTGCTTTCCAAGCGATACAAACCTCGGCTCGCTTGCAGTTCGACGCCCCCAGGCAGGTAGTTATTGTCACCAATGCGCAAAAATTAGCATTGATTTTTGTCAAAGACATGATTTTGGGTATCGTGGCCCCTCGAACCATTGAGTTGTCGCTAGTTTTGTCTCAACCAAAGTAAAATGTATATTTTTGCAAGACTTAAGATAAGCTGGAACCGGCATACTTATTGAGTGCGACGACAACCAAGAATTGCCGTAAAGAGGCCAGAAAATGACCAACTTTTCACAAACATTGACTCAGCTTTTGGAAAAAACCGACCTCTCTCACGAGAAGATGATTGAGTTAATGCAGGGTATTATGGAGGGAAAATTCACTGCTGCGCAGATTGCCGCATTGCTAATCGCATTACGAGTAAAGGGGGAGACGGTAATAGAAATTGCTGCTGCCGCACAAGTAATGCGCAAGCTTTCCACCAAAGTAAATGTGCAAGATGATGGGCATCTCATAGACACTTGCGGTACGGGAGGTGACGGCGCTCGAACCTTTAATGTTTCTACTGCTTCTGCCATGGTTGTCGCCGCAGCAGGAGCAAAAGTAGCTAAGCATGGTGGACGCTCGGTTTCCAGCTCTTGTGGCAGTGCCGATGTTTTGGAAAAACTAGGGGTTAAGGTAAATCTATCTCCAGAGCAGGTGGCAAATTGCGTGGAAGAAATTGGCATTGGTTTCATGTTTGCGCCCAACCATCATAGTGCAATGAAACATGTTGCCCCCGTGCGTCGCGAGCTCAGGGTGCGTACAATGTTTAATCTTTTAGGTCCACTGACCAATCCCGCAAATACCAAAAATCAAGTAATTGGGGTGTTCATGCGTGATCTCACCAGTAAGTTCGCAGTGGTATTACAGCAGCTTGGCAGCTCCCGGGCTCTAGTAGTGCATGGCGCCGATGGCATGGATGAGATTTCCATTACCGCGCCTACTTTTGTAGCCGAATTAAATAACAACCACATCACTGAATACACGGTTAAACCCGAGGATTTTGGTCTGAGAACCGCTACGCTCGACGATATTCGCGTTTCTGACGTTGACCAAGCAAAGAATATGTTGATGGGTGTGATGAATAACCAAGCCGGACCCGCACGCGATATAACTATTCTCAATGCTGCGGCAGGAATCTATGTCGCCGGCCTAGCCAATTCGCTGGCCGAGGGCGTTGGCAAAGCTGCAGAGGTTATTGCCAGCGGCGCAGCGGGAAATAAGCTTATGCAATTAGTGGCCGTAACCAATGGCTGAACAGGTACAGGGCAATCGAGTTCTAATTTTTCGCCCCTGACCCCCTTTTTCAAAGGGGGCAGAAAATACCATGCCCCTCTTTCTCGACTGAAGAAGCTTGTAGCCATAAATTTATCTTTCACAACTTTCTGTCAATTTATCGCTGATAATATTTGTATTAGCTCGTTCCACCTTAGTAAACCCTAGAGCGTCCAATCTGCGTTTTATTGTCTGACGAGAAATTCCCAAGGAATCAGCTGCTTTCTGTACACTTTTTTTCATACGCAAATAAGCTTTTGCATAAATCTCATCCTCTAAATCTTGAAACGTTTTCCCCACCACCAGAACGTTTTCTAGGTCCATTAAATCAATTCCATTTTTGTAACTTTCGAGACTTTCAAAGGAAACGACTTGCTCGTCCATGGAGTCGCCATTACGCTTAAGCATACTTCTAAATACAATTTCTCCCAGCTCTCTTACATTTCCAGGCCAGTGGTTGCCAAGCAAATTTGGAACTCGATTGCCCTGTAAACAGGTTTTTGTCTTCTTGAAATCTGATCGCGTGTTCAGTAGTATAGCTCTATGTCGCTAGTACGGGTTGCACCATCGGTAGAATCCAAACTTGCAGTCTTGGCGCAAGCAGCACGTCACGATTTGGCATGCGCTTGCGGGCAAGGTCAAACACGCAAACGCGGTACCGATGGACTATGGATCTATCCTGCTGCACTTCCCTCTGGGGAGCGGGTTCCTTTGCTCAAAGTTCTGCAAGCGTCCGGATGTGAACGTGGATGTTTGTATTGCGCAGAAAGGTTGGGAGGCCAGTCAGCTCCAGTTTCTCTTTTGCCGGACGATCTGGCTCGGGTTTTCTTTGAGCTTTATCAACGTCGCAAAGTATTGGGGTTATTCCTGTCGTCGGCTATTCAGAAAGGCTCGATAGCCACCATGGATCAAATGCTGGCTACTGCCGATATTCTCCGTAAGCAATATCGGTTTCGGGGATACATTCATCTCAAAATTATTCCTGGTTCGTCTCCTAATCAGGTCGAAAAAGCCATGGCTCTGGCTACGCGAGTTTCGGTGAATTTAGAGGCGCCTTCGGCAATGCACTTACAGCGGATTGCGCCCCATAAGCAATTTCACCGCGAGCTTATTGCGCCAATGCGCCAGGTTGCCCAATCGGTAGCAAATGGCAGGTTTGCGCGTTCAGGTCAGACTTCGCAATTAGTGGTGGGAGCAGCCGGGGAAAGTGATCGCCAAATCATGACTACTGCTAATTGGCTTTATAAAAGTCTTAGTCTTGCGCGAGTCTATTACTCGTCTCTGCAACCCGTGTCGGGCACCGGTTTTCAACTTTCACGCCCGGTTTCCTTCTTGCGGGAACATAGGTTGTATCAGGTTGATTTTTTGCTAAGAAGTTATGGATTTCAATTAGAAGAAATTCAATTCGATCAAGAAGGGGCTCTTGCTATCGGACTTGATCCGAAATCTGCATGGGCCCAAAAACATCCCGAGTGTTTTCCGATGGAAATTAACACTGCTTCCGAGGGCGAATTACTACGCATTCCTGGAATAGGACCAAAGTCGGCTCGGCGGATTGTTCGCCAGCGGAGCAAAGAACGATTTCGCTCTATAGAATCGCTGGGAGCACTTGGTATTTCCTGGCGTGTTGCTGCTCCATTTGTGTTGGTTGATGGAAGACCAGGAATTAAGAAACAAATGCGACAAATGTCGCTTTTTCCAAATTTGTAGCTATTCAGCACTCTTCCTTTTTGATAACGAAAGGTTCCAAGAAAACCGTTCAGGCCGAGCTTGTTGAGGCCCAAGGCTTCCTCGACTTCATGCCTGCGGCATTACGCTCGGAAAGACCGTAGTTTTCAATTTTGGTTACTCGCAAAGTGGTTAGTGCTGGATAGTTACCCAAATTTTTAATTGTTGGCTATTTTTCAAGAAAATATATTCAAAATTACACAGCTTTACATGTTTGCTCGGTTTTTTATACTTATCGCTTGACTTCTCTTGGTAAATCGTCTTGAGTTTTCTCTAGGTTCAAATCGAGTTTAAGCATTTGAGTGCAGTCCACATTTTTGTTAGCGAGATGCTTGAATTATGAAAGCAATTGATTTGTCCGAAGAGACTGCCTTTAATGAAATAACTAGGAAAGAAAGGCCTTTTATTGGGCGAGATAAAAATGCATCAAGCTTGGAGCGCATTGTAGATTTTGAAACAATTGCGCCGGAAATTTTAGAGATTAGAACGGGGAGTTTTGTAGCTGGCCGCTATAAGTTGGTTTCGCCACTCAACCAAGGAGGCATGGGTATTGTATGGCGAGCTCTCGACAAAGTGCTTGGACGTCAAGTTGCTATCAAATTTCTAAAAATAAACAGCGATCCAGAGCTAGCAGAAAGTTTTTTGGAAGAAGCTCGCATAACTGCACGTTTCAGCCATCCTCACATAGTCACCGTTTTCGAGATGGGGCATCACGAAAAAATACCGTTCATTGTATTTGAGCTGTTATCTGGCAAGACCCTTGGCCAGTTGCTCCGAAACTCACTCCCATTAACTCAAATTATTGATTTGATTATACCGGTCGCACATGCCTTAGTCAGGATACATGAACGCGGAATAGTGCATTGTGATTTGAAGCCAGATAACATATCCGTCTCCGAATCGATGGTTAAGGTGATTGACTTTGGAATAGCCATTGCGGTTAGAAATGCAGTTAAGTCGGGAAGAATTGTCGGCACTCCTGCTTATATGTCTCCTGAGCAATTAGTGGGACGATGTAATATTGATGAACGCAGCGATATTTTCTCAATTTGCATGCTAATGTACAAAGCCATAACCGGAAAACTTCCTTATGCCGAAGCAAATACCAAGCAATTGGTTGAGTCGATGCTTCGATTCGATGAGCCAGTACCTAGTTTAAAAAATGTCGTCTCCGGTATTCCCGAAGCAATTGCAGAAATTGTCGATTGGGGCCTTCAAAAGAAAAAAGAAAATCGCCTGCCAAATGCGGCAATATTAATAAAATCTTTGGAAAAATTTAAATCAAGAAACAGCTACTTCCAGCTTTTTTATCCCGAGGTTGCCATGTTACACGCTGGCCAAAGCATTGCTCAGTGCACTGTCGAAAAGTATAATAATGCGTTCGCAGGCCGGCATTTATTGCATGGAATAGTAGAAAAATGGGCAAAGATTAAGCCGGATTCAACTGCGCTTGTGGACGTTAATACTGAAGAAGAAATATCTTGGAAGCAATTTAATTCCATAACTACAATGTTTGCTTTAGAGCTTCATAAAATGGGATTTCGAAAAGGAGATTTTTTTGCCACAGTGTTACCTTGTTTTGCAGAACATGTTTTTTTGGAATACGCTTGTTTCAAACTAGGGGTAGTTTTCGCGCCATTAGATCTGCGTCTAAAATCGGCAGAAATAACGCGAAGCATCAGATTGATCGAAGCCAAAGGATTAGCGTTATCAGGTCAAACAAATGCCGCTAGCAACCAAGAATTGAAAAGAGTAATTAAGGAACAGTGCCCCTCGGTACAACATATTATTCAATTTTCGACACTGAAGAATTCCAAAGACTATATCAAGGAATTGTTGCGTGGAGAACCAATTTGCGACGCAAAAAAGGCGAGTTCGAAGGATGACCTCATAAATGAGGCGATTTCGTTTAATACCTTTGCAAGCCAGGCCATGGCGAATAATGCTGCTTTATCTGAACTAACCGCGTCAATAACTAAAGACGATGGCGCTTTAGTCGTTTTCACCACTGGCTCCACTGGCTACCCGAAACCAGCATTGCTTTCGCACTGTAATATTACCTGCCAAAACATGTGTCTCATTCATGGTTTTTTGGAAATCGAAAATCCAAGAATGCTAGTGAATGCACCACCGTCGCACGTGATGGGCCAGACCGGGCAGCTAATGACTCCACTATTTGCTGGGGGGTCGGTAGTTCTGTTGCCGGTATTCGATCCCGCCGAATCGCTCGCGGCGATAGAAAAATATGCTGTCAACATAATCGGACAAATTCCTACTCAATTTAATCTTGAATGGCGTCTTCCTAATTATCATCGATACGACTTGTCCAGTTTAAGCCTCGCCATATGCGCAGGCCAATCGGCATCCAGACGGTTTTTCGATAAGCTTTCCACCATGGCATCTCAATTTGGAACTGGGCTGGCCTTGACCGAAACTGCTGGGGTTTGCACTTACCTAATGCCCGATGGAGTAACCGACAATTTGCGTACTAGCGTTGGATTTGATTCTCCCATTTATTCCCTATCGATTCGAGAACCCATGAAAGATGATGGAATGGCCGGTGACGAGCTTCCCAATGGGGTGGCTGGTCACATTTGCTTTACTGGACCGCAAACCTTTCAGGGATATGTCAATGATCCAGTAATGACTTCGAAAACCATTTCCAAAGATTGCTTTCTTTACACCGGAGACATTGGATTTAGAGACGAAAACGGTTTGCACCTTGCTGGTCGGGCAAAATGGATAATTAAGCCAAAGGGTTATCAAGTATTTCCTGGCCAAGTTGAAGAGCATTTTTGTTTACTAGACAACAAAGTGGCTAGTTGTGCCGTTGTAGGCGTAGCTCATTCAATATTTATCGAAGCAATTGTCGCATTTATTGAAAAAAAACTAGAAATCACTCTCTCGGTAGCCGAGCTAGAACAACATGCACAGTCCATTGCATCATATATGCGACCATTGCATTATGTTATTTTGAATCAAGGAGAATTGCCATTAAACCGGCTCGGTAAAACCGACTATGTGCGGTTGTCGGAAATGGCGCGGCAGGAAGTGAACAAGCTGGGTACCTGGGATTTACCTAATGTGCTTGCAACATAGAAACTCGTTTAAACATCTAGCAAAATTTCCAGAACATGTTTGCATTAGTCTAAGGTATTTACGGAGCACGACAGTGCAACCGCTCCTTGGTGTCTAGCTCGGAGGATGCTCGGGAAGCAATACCGATACCTTTGCACCGACACCACTGGGTCCGGTTTCAATACGAATGAATCCACCATGTCCGTCCACGATGTTGGCAGAGATGGATAGGCCGAGTCCCGTCCCACCTTCCTTGGTTGAAAAGAACGGATCGAAGACTCGGTCTCGCGAGCAATCTGGTATACCCGGCCCTGTGTCGATGACATCTACTGCTCGGAACTGACTGTCGCCCACCATTTCCGCTCGAACCATCATGCGTACTTGTCCGCCTTCTGGCATTGCGTCGCAGGCATTGAGCGCCAGATTTACGAGGACTTGCGTCAGTTGATCCCGGTCGCCGTCAACGTACAACGATTCGCTTGCGGTGTCCTCAATTACTTCCACCGCGCTCTTGCGCGCCTGAGGCTCAACCAACTCGACCACGTGCTTCACGAGATCCCGCAGGTCGATTCGAGACGGCATGAAACTGTTCGGTCGCGCGAACGACAGGAACCGTTCCAGCGTCTGGCCGAGTCGATTCAACTCCTTTTCCTGTATCTGGACCAACTTCCTGCGCGGTGAGTTTTCGGGCACCTCGTCGGCAATGGCTTCTGCCGCACCCTTTATCGATGCCAAGGGGTTCTTGATTTCGTGTGCAATTCCGGCGGTCAGCTCTCCAAGGGCTTTGAGCTTGCCTGCGCGGATCAGCTGTTGTTCAAGGAGTTTTTTCTCCTCCAAGGTGTGCGACAGCTCGCGCGCAATGGACTCTTGGCGCATTCGCTCGGAATGTTCCCTTTGCGCCAGGTACCCGGTAATCAAGGCGACGACGTTGTAGAGTCCGATTTCGAGGAGTTTCTCGATTGAGGCACCTGGATCGTATTCGAAGAAGCGGCTGAATGCGTGTGGCGCATAAACCAATGAAGCTAGCACCGATGCCGACAGTCCTCCTTTGATCCCGTAGCTGAACGAGCCAAGGATTATCGGAATGTAGTATAGACGTCGGAAAATATCGTGAAGCCAGTGGTGGCTTGCGCCAGTCGAATAGTGAAAATATGAAACAATCCCAATTGGGATCCACAGCATGAGGCAGGCGCGCGGGCTGAGGAACCAGACCACTCTACTCTTTACATGTTTGCTGTTGTCGCTCATTTGCCCACCGGGATCTTGTATTTCTCTAAACGATAAAGAAGGACATGGCGGGGGATCTGGAGAAATCTTGCCGTCTTGGATTGGTTGTAGTCGTTCTTTTCAAGCGCGGCGATGATGACCTGTTTTTCGATCTCTTCCAGAGACGCTCCTTCGAATGGGATAGAGAGAGTCAGTCTCCCGTCCTCGCCGACCTGCCCAGTACTCCCTGTGTTGCCAGCCTTTAGACTCGAGAAATCCGGCAACTGGTCGACGCCAAGCTCTTCGCTATCGGCGAGGAGCACGATTCGTTGGCACACGTTTTCCAGCTCGCGGACATTTCCCGGCCAGCGGTGCGACTCGAGCGCATCGAGGAGTCTTTTGGTTAGCTTGAGGGACCTTCCTCGTCCATGTCGTCTAATGAAGTAGGCGGCGAGCAGCGATATGTCTTCCTTGCGTTGCCGGAGAGGTGGGATTTCGATAGGGACAACATTCAACCTGAAGAATAAGTCTTGGCGAAATTCTCCGTCGGCAACCGCTTCCTGGAGATCCCGGTTCGTCGCGGCGATCACGCGAACATCGACGTTGACAGCGCTTTCGCCACCCACGACATCCACCGTGTGTTCTTGCAGTACCCGGAGCAATCGGGGCTGGAGCTCAGCAGGTAACTCGCCGATCTCATCGAGAAAAATCGTTCCGGTCGCTGCTTGTTGAAATTTACCCCGGTGATCTCGCGTGGCGCCGGTAAACGCCCCTTTAACGTGTCCAAAGAGCTCGCTCTCAAGTAGATCCTTTGGCAGCGCCGCGCAGTTTACCGGAATGAACGGACCATCCGAGCGGAGGCTTTTGAGGTGAATCCGCCGAGCCATGATCTCCTTTCCGGTGCCGCTCTCGCCGCGCAGCAACACCGTCGAATCTGAGACTGCCACGCGATCGGCAAGCGCGATCACGCGCTCCATGCTCGATGATTGATAGATTACCTCCCCGCTGCCAGAAGGCTTGCGGTCTTCCAGCTCACGCACGCGCGCCTTGAGCTGCACATGCTCGAAAGCCCTTCTCACAACAAGCTTGAAATGGTCCCGACTGGTTGGTTTGGGAATAAAATCGAAGGCGCCGGCTTTCATTGCCCGTACTGCGGTGTCGATGTCACCGAAAGCGGTGATGACGATTACTGCCACGGTCGGAGAGCGTTTGCTGATCTCCTTGAGGAGAGTCACCCCGTCCATCTTCGGCATTTTCAGATCGGTTACGACGACTGGATAAAGCTTCTCTTGAAAGAGCCGTACCCCCTCCTGGCCGTCCGACGCGACATCGATCTCGTAGCCCTCTTCCGACAGGTGGAAACGCATCACTTCGCGAAAGCTCTCGTCGTCGTCAATTAAAAGCAGCGCTCGGCCCATTGGGCTCGCCTCCAATCCAGTCGCTCAGAGAGCGTTAGTGCATTTCCATCTGGTGGCCGGAATGCATGTCATGCCCACGTTCACCATGGTGCTCCATGTCTTTTTGCTTCGCGCCAACACCCGCGACGATGTCTCCGCACCGAAGCATTTTTGCGCCGTAGTATGGATTGGCGACGGTCGTTCCGCGCTGTAGCCATGAGCCGGGAGTCATCGAGCAGTACATCACGCTCACGCCCTTTGGTTTGGACATCGTGGCCCACATCGCCATGGGTTTTGATAGATCCTTCAAGGCTTCACGCATTGTCTTGATATTCTTCGCCTTGGCCAGCTTTGCGGCGCCGGCCTGAAGATTGGCGGGGATATTCTTGAAGTGCATGGCGTGCTCTCCGGTGACAGTCGCAGGGTTCAGTTTCGCGGCAAGCTTCTTGATCTTCTGAGCCGCCGGCACGACTCCTGTTGTCTGGTCAGCAGCAAGAGCTTTGGGGATTTTGAGGTACTCCTCGATGATGGGATTCATCTGCTCATCGAAGGTTTTGGTGTCGGCGTGTGCTAGCGAGCCGTAGCTCACAAGCCCCAGAACCAACAGAGTGCCGATAGCGCCCTTCTTGTTCATGTTTAGATTCGTCTGTCTCATGATTGTTCTCCTTCCTTCTCTTCTGGTTGTTAGAGGTCTTTGTTTTCAGGTCGTCCCGTTTCAGGGAGCAGGTCTCGACGATGTTCCCATCGCCTCCAAATCAGGTAGATCGCGGGCAGAATGACCAGTGTCAGCACGGTCGAAGAAACTAGCCCGCCAACCATGGGGGCGGCGATCCTCTTCATGACACGCGTTCCGGTTTCTGTACCGAACATTACCGGGAGCAAACCGATAGTGGTGGTCGCCACGGTCATCAGCTTCGGGCGAACACGGTCGACCGCGCCTTCCATGACGATCTGCTTCAGATCGGACAAACTCTTGAGTTGTCCATCTGAACGCCAGCGCTCGTACGTCTCGTCGAGGTAGACCAGCATGACCACGCCGGTCTCCGCTGCTAAACCGGCCAGCGCAATGAATCCTATTGCCACCGCGACGGACAGATTGTACCCGGCGAAGAACATGAGCCAGACACCGCCAACGAGGGCGAAGGGCAGCGTCAGCATCACGATCATGGTCTCGGTGGTGTTTCTGAAGTGCATGTAGAGCAATAGGAAGATGAGAGCCAAGGTGAGCGGAATCACTACAGAGAGTCGTTTGTTGGCCCGCTCCATGTACTCGTACTGTCCGGACCAGACGATGGAGACACCTTCGGGAAGCTCCACTTGGCTTTGTATAGCCTCCCGGGCTGCCGCAACATAGCCGCCCACATCGGAACCCTTAAGATCGACAAAGATCCAGGCCGTGCGACGCGCGTTCTCGCTCTTGATGGCGGGCGCGCCCTTGACCACCTTGAGGTCCGCGACTTGCGCAAGGGGGACGGCGTGTCCCATGGGCGTGGGCACCACGACACGCTTGAGCTTTTCGAGATCGGAGCGCAGCTCCCGTGGATAGCGGACGTTGATGGGATATCGCTCCAGCCCCTCGACGGTCCAGCTCACGTTCATGCCGCCGATGGCGGAACGAATGACGTCTTGCACATCGGCAACGGTCAGGCCGAAGCGGGCAGCGTCGTTTCTGCGGACCTGGATATCGATGAAGTTGCCACCGACAACCCGTTCCGAGTAAACAGACAACGTGCCATCGAGATTCCGTAGCACGGCTTCGATCTTCTCCCCGACATCGGAGAGCTGTTTGAGGTCGGCCCCCATCAGCTTGACCCCGACCGGAGTCTTAATGCCGGTGGCCAACATGTCGATGCGCGTCTTGATCGGCATGGTCCAGGCGTTGGTCAGCCCTGGGAACTGAACCATCTGATCCAGCTCTTTGATGATGTCTTCGATGGTCTTGCCGTCCGGCCACTGGTTTTTTGGCTTGAGAATGATCGTGGTCTCGATCATCGATAGCGGTGCCGGGTCGGTTGCGGTTTCCGCGCGGCCGATTTTGCCTAGCACATGTTCAACCTGGGGATGGCTGGCGATGATCTTGTCGGTTTGCTGCAAGAGCTCCTTGGCCTTCGTGATGCTGATGCCGGGCGGGGTAGTCGGCATGTAGAGCAAATCACCCTCGTTGAGAGGTGGCATGAACTCACTCCCTAGCCGAGCAAACGGAAGCCAGGTAGCTATCAGGATGGCCAGCGCCACGAGTATGGTCATTTTGGGAAACCGAAGAACGCCACGGATTATGGGACGGTAGGCCCAGATGAAGAATCGACTGATCGGGTTTTTCGCCTCGGTCATTACCTTGCCGCGAACGAAATAGAACATCAGGACAGGGATGATGGTGATGGCGAGGATCGCCGACGCTCCCATGGCAAAGGTCTTGGTAAACGCCAAGGGGGCAAATAGGCGCCCTTCCTGCTGTTCGAGCGTGAACACCGGAAGAAAGCTCACGGTAACGATTATCAAAGAGAAAAACAGCGCCGGGCCGACCTCCTTGGCCGATTTGATCACGAGATCGAGCTGACTGAGCCCCTGGTCGCGTTCTTTATGCTTGTGGAGGTTTTCCACCATGACCACTGAGGCGTCCACCATGACTCCGATGGCGATGGCTATCCCTCCCAAGCTCATGATGTTGGCGTTGATACCGAGTAGCTTCATAATGATGAAGCTGATGAGAATTCCGACCGGCAGGGTGAAGAGCGCCACGAATGCCGAGCGAAAATGGAGCAGAAAGACGATGATGATCAGTGCGACGACGATCATTTCCTCGGTGAGCTTGTTCTTCAGCGTGTCAATGGCGCGCAGGATTAAGTTGGACCGATCATAGGATGTGTGAATCTCCACACCCTCCGGCAGGCCGGGTGCCAGCTCGGCCAGTCGCTTTTTAACTCGCTTGATCACCTCGAGGGCGTTCTCCCCGAAGCGAATGACCACGATTCCCGAAACCGCTTCGCCTTCACCGTTCATCTCGATCACGCCGCGGCGGATCTCCGGGCCTATTTGAATATTCGCTACTTGGGCGAGCATGATCGGCGTGTGTGTATCTTTGTCTACGCTAACGGGAACATTTTCCAGATCGTCGATTGAGGAGACGTAGCCCTTGCCACGAACCATGAACTCGGTCTCGCCCATCTCGAGCAGGCGTCCGCCAACGTCGATGTTGGAGCGCTTGATAGCGTTGTTGACTGCTGCCAAGGACAAGCCGTACGCGCGCAGTTTCTCGGGGTCGACCTCGACTTGGTACTGTTTGACGAAGCCTCCGGCCGACGCGACTTCGGCAACGCCTGGAAGGCTCATCAGCTCATAGCGGAGATACCAGTCTTGAATCGAACGAAGCTGAGCCAGGTCGTGCTTCTTCGATGTCAGGGTATATTCGTACACCCAGCCTACACCGGTGGCATCGGGTCCGAGCTGCGGCGTCACGCCCTGCGGCAGCCGGCCTTGCATGCCGTTCAGGTACTCGAGAACACGGGAACGCGCCCAGTAGAGATCGGTCCGGTCCTCGAAGATGATGTACACCATCGAGAATCCGAAGAAGGAATAGCCCCGGACGGTCTTTGCGTAGGGCACCGATAGCATCGCTGTTGTGAGCGGGTAGGTCACCTGGTCTTCGACCACTTGCGGTGCCTGACCGGGATACTCGGTGTAAATGATGACCTGCACATCGGAGAGATCGGGGAGCGCATCGACGGGCGTATTGAGCATCGCCCAAACACCACCGGCGATCACGATGCAGGTAATGATGATCACGAAGAATCGATTCTTGACGCTGCCTTCTATGATACGTGCAATCATGGCTATGCTCTCTCGCTAGTTGCTGGGTCCCTTACGGCGGTCATTTCTTCTTCTCCACCAGGTCCATGCCGCAGATCGGGCACGTTCCAGGGCCGTCTTGCACGATTTGAGGGTGCATGGGGCAGGTCCAGAAGGTCTCGGCGTCATGTGCACCTGCCTGGGAAGCCTTGTCATCGTGTTTGTCGTGACTGGTGGCGGCTGTGGTCTGTTGTTTGACCTGAAGCCTTGCGGCGAGAAGCTTTTGCACGGCTTCCTGCAACTGGGACTCCGAGTCGAGCAGGAACTGACCGGAGGTTACAACGGTCTGTCCCTTCGAGAGACCGGAAAGGACCTCCGTTCGATGTCCATCACCCACCAGCCCAGTGACGATTTCGCGGGGTTGGTACTTTCCGACCTCTTGAGTGACGAACACGAGCTGCCGCTCCCCGGAGTGGATGATCGATTCGGTGGGAATGACCAGCGCGTTGTCCTTGTGCTGCGCCTCAATCCACACCGTCGCAAACATCCCGGGTTTGAGCTCGATGCCGGGGTTCTCAAACTCCAGTCGGACTTTGAGCGTGCGACTTTGCTTGTTCAGGGTCGGATAGATGTAGTTCACCTTGCCCGAAAACTTGCGACCCTTTTGATAGGACAGCTCCATGGTCGCCTCTTGGCCGATCTGAATCCAGGGAGTGTCGAACTCGTACACCTCGGTATTGACCCAAATAGTTTTGAGATTGCCGATTCGATAGAGATCGGTCCCGGCCACAACCCGTGCGCCCTCGACGACGTTCTTGTGCAGGACGTAGCCGCTGCGAGGGGCACGAATGACGATGGTCCGGTCCACGTTCTGCTTTTGCGCGACCTGGTCCAGAATCGATTGGGGAATATCCCAGAGCCGCACTCGCTCCGCAGCAGATTTGGTGAGCTCGGAGTTCTTTCCACTCGTGTTGTATGCGATCAGATATTCTTTCTGTGCCGACACCAGCTCGGGCGAGTAGATGGAGAAGAGCGCCTGGCCGCTACGCACCGCTTGGCCGGTCTGGTCGGCATAAATCTTTTCAATCCACCCGGAGAAACGAAGATTAACCACCGAGACCTGGTCCTCGGCCACATCGATTTCACCGACGGTTCTGACCCTGCGTCCGAGCGAGCTCTTCTCGACCTTGGCCACGCGGACGCCCATATTCTGGACCATCACCGGATCTATAGTGATGGTTCCGGGCGAGCTCTCTTCCTCCTTCTTCTTGGGAGCTTGGCTCTTTTTCACGGGCGTGAGGTCCATCCCGCAGATAGGGCACGTCCCGGGTTCCTCTTGGATTACGTTAGGGTGCATGCCACAGGTATAGAGTTGCTTGCCCTGGTCGTTGTGCCCATGCTCTTCGTGTGCAGCTCCACCTGTGCTCGATGTCGCTTTCGACTCGAGCCCCACCGCAAGCGCACCGATGATGCCGGCGAAAAGAAATGCTCTTCCTGCTCGTCTTGATAATCTTGCGGTCATTGATTCACCTCTGTTTTCGTAAGACCATCGAGCTCGACACCGACCAGAGCTTCAACCTTGCTCTGCTCTATCTGGGTCATGGCCTGAGCGATCTTGGCGGCCCGCTCGTACTGAAGAAGCTGGACTTCTGCTTGATACAGTGAGGCGAAATCCGCTCGGTCCGTCTGGTATGCGGCCAGCGTTGCTTTCAGGGTCTGGTCTGCGCCAGGAATAATGCTCGCTTCGTAGGTCTTGGTTTTTTGGGTAGATCGCTGCCAGGAAGCCAGTGACGACTCGAGCGATGCTCGAATCTGGTCGAGGGCTGCTCGATACGATTCATCTGCAGCTGCGGCTGATGCCAGGTGTTGCTCCTGCTCGGCCTTGGAGTGCCCCACGTAGTCGACTGGAAGTGGCGCCGCCACGCCCATGTTGAAGAAGTCGGTCCCGGGATCGGACCCGGCTGGCGTGCGGACACGATAACCGGCCCAAACCGTGATGTCGGGCCATCTCTCGTATCCGGCTTGCTCTGCCGCGAGAAGTTTCCACTTGGATATGGCCTGCGTCTGCAGCAACTTTGGTCGATGCTTTTCGGCGAGCTGGAGCAGAGTCGAGAGTGGCTTCGATGTTATCGAAACGGGCAATTCGTCGGGTGTGGTCACCGACGTAGCTGCCTCGCGATGCAAGGTCGCGTTGATGGTCGCGACGAGCTCTCGCTCCTTTTGATCGAAATCGCCGAGGTCGTCTTCCAGCTTCTTCTTCAGGACCTCTAGAATGAGCAAATCGTGCTGGCCGACCTTGCCCACCTGATACTTGACACGCACGGCGGCCGAGAGCTGCTCCACGAGCTTGATGTGGCGTTCATTGATGACCTTGAGCTGCCTGACGAGAGCGAGATTCCAATAGGTTCTCTTCACCAGGTCCTTGAGCTGAGTCTCTTTCTCGCGAAGCTCCCAGCGTGCAACTTCTGCTTCACCCTGCACCGTTTTCGAACGGCGATCATTCTTGCCGGGGAGGGTTAGGGTCTGCTGGAGCTTGAACTGGACGCCACTCATCGGCGAATCGCCCAGTGTCCACGAATCCAGCGGCACATTGGAGTACTCGACGGCGAAAACCGGGTCACTCCACCGAACCGCAGCGTCGGCCTTGTATTGTAGCGATAGGATCTGTTTCTCGACCGACTTGATTGCCGGATTGGCCTTGACGGCCATTTCCGCCAGGGTGTTTGGACTATCGGGTGGCCCTGCGGCCGCCGATGACGCAACGAAAAGCCACATCACCGGCACAGTCAGAAGGACGCTCCTTCTGCTTCCCAATTTTGTTTCAGAATTCCGCGCCATGACTTCGCCGCCTCCTGTTGCTGTATAAAAGCAACCGGAGTGCCAAAATGGTTGGATGTTGTAATCGGCGGTATTTAGGAGCCTTTTGAGTGCTTAGGCTCTTCCCGATGGATGGAGCTGCAGAATATTCTTCACCTGCTGTTGTGGATTATTCTGCAGTAGCTTCACCGGGACTTGCTTCCGTTTTTTAGAGGGGGCTGCGGAATGTATTTGTTTGTCAGGCAAATTTAGAAGTCGATAAAAACACAGACAGCATTCATTCGCCCTTGGGGTTGCCCTTGGGGTGGTGTAAACCCTCTCGGAGTGTTATGGTCGCGTTTTTGTAAGCATTCAACCTGGAGGTGATGATATGGCGAAGCATATTGTGTTCTGGCGTCTCAAGGAAACGGCCCACGGGAATGACAAGCTCACAAATGCCCGTTTGATAAAGGAAAAGGTCGAAGATTTGTGTGGTCAGATTCCAGGATTGGTTCGAATCGAGGTCGGGTTCGACTTTTCACGGACTGAAAGCAGCTTTGATATTGCGCTCTATTCAGAATTCACTTCTCGCCGAATGCTGGAAGCTTATCGGGAACATCCGGCGCACAAGGCAATAATGCCATTCATTAAGGAGGCGTGTCTGGAGCGTTGTGTAGTCGATTACGAGCTGTGATAGCCGGGTGGGAGCACTGCGTTTTTGTCGCTCCCTAACTATTGCGAATCATTTTTATGCAAGAATGCGCGTCCGTTCGTAGTCACCTATCTGCTCAAGGAGAAAAATATGCATATTGCCGATTGGCTACATGAAAATGCTCGACAAGTTCGAGATGTATCAGTAATCGTTCATCGGCCATTGAATTTTCTTCATAAAGAAATTTCGTTCAAATCTTGGGCAAATTCTGAATCTAGTAAGAAGTAATCGGAATCTTGAATCACCCGCTACCCTTAGAAGGTTTCCTTCCCAATTAAGCAGCGGAGAACGCCCGTCTGCGTTCCACCTGCGCCTTTTTTCGCGACGGTGATCGGGTGATAGATTTTAGGTTTTCCCGTTAGCTGCTTTTCTGATGGGTTTGCCGAAAATGAGCAAATTGCTTCGCCATCTTCTTTAGGTCCGGCCCTTCCTTGGTTGCCAACCTACTTGGGCATTTGTGGCAGGTCAGGTTCCCGCCTGTGCACTTCTGCTTACGAAAAGACACACCCGCCTCCGGGGTTTTCCTTAGCAATTATCTTCCTGCATGCCGGACACTTCTTCCATGAGAAGGCCGCCCGAAGTAAAGCGCCAATTTTTTTGTCGCATAATTGACAAATTTTCTCTGAGCACTGCCATCTACTTGTCTGGCTTGAGGGCCACGAAATGTTATCGCAGTTGTTCGGACGGGGCGGTTCGTTGGTTTTTTCTGATTTTTTACAACGGTATGTACAAGATTATAACCGATGCCTTGAAGGTTAATTATGCTATAGCATGTAGAGTCTCCATAGGCTCTGACTTGCGGGTTCCTCCGGGTAATCGGCTTGAAAAACTCAAAGGCGACTTAGCAAATCGATGGAGCATCCGAGTTAATGACCAATTTCGAATTGTTTTCAGGTTCGACAATGACGCCGAAGAAGTCGAGATAATGGACTACCACTAGGAGGTTAGCATGCTTCCCAAAAATCGCCGACCAACAACGCCAGGAGAGATTATTAGAGAAGAGTTTATGCGTCCCTTGGGCTTAACGCAGCCAGAGCTTGCAAAGCGACTCGACATGTCTCTACAACGCCTTAACGGAATCATTAACGGTCGACGCACGGTGACCGCAGAGACAGCCCTACTGCTAGCCAAGGAGTTCAAAACAAGCCCGGAACTTTGGATGAATCTGCAAAGTAACGTTTCTCTATGGGACGCAAAGCAGCGAATGAAAACTACTCGCGGCAATAAAAGCCCCCGGACTCAAGCATAACTTTGTACTTCAAGTTAACGAAGAACGTTCTCATCTGAGAGCATGAAAAGAAATATTGGTAGGTTTTTTTCGCGCAAGGGTCGAGGGATATGTCAATCAAGTTCCCTATAGAGTAAGCCGGTCGAAATTGGTATAAGTAATTGCGTTGTTGCATGACTCAATACGCAAATGAAGTTCCCTCTTTGAGTAAATTATTTAGCAGTTGAAATTCGGTTGCGGCATTCCGATTTCAGCCATTCTGTTGAGTATATTATAGCCGATAGCGGCTTCGGTTTGTCCTCGAGCAGTTTGTGGACGCGGTTCTTCGCCTGGCTGCGATTCTGCACGAGTGTTACCCGCGTACGGGTCAAGTCACGCAAGGCTCTCTGCTCGGCAGAGGGAACAAAGCTTGGCGAGATCAGCCCGTGGGCCAGAAGCTCGGCGATCCAATCTGCATCCTGGCCATCCGTCTTCTTGCCCGGGCGGCGATGCATATCGCGCGGGTTTCCCACCACCACTTCCGCGACACGACTGACGACGTGATGGACGGGTTTCCAATAA